>JAEUNB010000240.1 GCA_016790625.1 Betaproteobacteria bacterium
ACTTGGGCCCCGGCCTTCGCCGGGGAAGGAAAACGGCGATCCGAAATTGTCACGGTGTGAATTTGACCTTCCCCGGCGAAGGCCGGGGCCTAAGTTATTTCACTGCTTCAAGTTTGCTCACGCCGCCCATGTACGGCACCAACGCGGTCGGCACGGTGACGCTGCCATCCGCATTCTGATAGTTCTCGAGAATCGCCACCAGCGTGCGTCCGACCGCAAGGCCCGATCCATTGAGCGTATGCAGCAGCTCGGTCTTGCCTTGCGCATTCTTGAAGCGCGCCATCATGCGCCGCGCCTGGAACGCTTCGAAATTCGAGCAGCTCGAGATTTCACGATAGGCATTCTGTGCCGGCAGCCACACTTCCAGGTCATAGGTCTTGGCCGACGAGAACCCCATGTCCCCGGTGCAGAGCAGCATGGTGCGATACGGCAGCTCCAGCTTCTTCAAAATCGTTTCAGCGTGGCCGACCAGTTCCTCATGCGCCTCGGCCGATTTTTCCGGATGCACGATCTGCACGATCTCGACCTTGTCGAACTGGTGCTGGCGGATCATGCCGCGCGTGTCCTTGCCGTAGCTGCCCGCCTCCGAGCGGAAACACGGGCTGTGGCAGGCGAACTTGAGCGGCAGGTCTTCGTGCTTGAGGATTTCATCGCGCACGAAGTTGGTCACCGGATATTCCGAGGTCGGGATCAGGTACAGGTCGCGGCCTTCGATCTTGAACAGGTCTTCCTTGAATTTGGCCAGGCTCGATACGCCGTCCGCGCTGACATCGCTCACCATGTACGGCACATAGACTTCGGTGTAGCCGTGTTCCATGGTATGCGTGTTCAGCATGAACTGGGCAATAGCGCGATGCAGCCGCGCCATATTGCCTTTCAGTACCGAGAAACGGGCGCCGGAAAGCTTTGCGGCGGTATCGAAGTCGAGCCCGCCCAAGCCGGTACCTATATCGACGTGATCCTTGACGACGAAGTCGAACGTCTTGGGCGTGCCCCACTCGCGCACTTTCACGTTCTCTTCCGCGTCCTTGCCTTGTGGCACTTCGGCGCGGGGAATATTGGGAATGGTTCGTAGAAAGCCAGACAAAACTCCATCGACAGCTATGTACTCCGCTTCGCAATCAGCTAGCTGTTCCCCAATTTCGGTGCTTTGCAGCCGAAGTGCTTGAGCCTCAGTCGCTTGGCCCTTCGCCATCAATGCGCCGTATTCCTTTGCAAGCCGATTTTTCTGCGCTTGCAGATCTTCTTTCCTCGTTTGAAGCTCTTTTCGGCGAGTTTCCTCCTTCATGAACAACTCCTTGTCGAAGGCGAAACCACGTCGCGCCAATCCCTCGACCACGGTGTTCAGGTCTTTTCTGAGTTGTTGAATGTCTAGCATGATGATTCCTATTCTTGTCTTGCGATATTTTCAAATTCCGTCATTCCCGCGATGTCAGGAATCCAGGTTCGTCAATAGACGTGGAAACCCAAAATGGCAGAACGACAAATAAATACGGAGGGATGAAACGGGATTAACGCGCACGCCCCGAACACAGGCGAACGAAGGCGAGCGCTACCTAGATCGAGAGGAGCGGCTGGAAGGGCTGCTTTGCAAAACGCAGCGCAGAGGTTGAAGCGATTGGTTCATGGCTTCAATTTTCCATCAAGTTCGCGTAAATGCGCAAGTTTCTCGCGAATCTTGGCTTCCAGCCCCCGGTCGGTGGGTTTGTACCACTCAGACTTATGGATGCCATCGGGAAGGTAGCTTTCGCCTGCGGCATAGCCCTCCTCCTCGTCGTGCGCATAGCGGTAGTCCTTGCCCATGCCGAGGTTTTTCATCAGCTTGGTCGGCGCATTGCGAATGTGCATCGGCACCGGCCGCGATTCGTCCTGCGCGATGAAGGCACGCACCTCGCCGTAGGCTCGGTATACCGCATTCGACTTGGCGGCGATGGCGAGATAGATCACCGCCTCGGCCAACGCCAGTTCGCCTTCGGGGGAGCCCAGCCGCTCGTAGACTTCCGCCGCCGACAACGTAATCTCCAGCGCACGTGGATCGGCCAGGCCAATGTCCTCGGTCGCCATGCGGATAATGCGCCGCGCGAGGTAGCGCGGATCGGCGCCACCGTCGAGCATGCGGCAGAACCAGTACAGCGAGGCGTCCGGATCGGAGCCGCGCACACTCTTGTGCAGGGCCGAGATCTGGTCGTAGAAATTGTCGCCGCCCTTGTCGAAGCGGCGTGCGGCACGGGCGAGAACACTCTCGACAAACTTCACGTCGATGGTCGCGTCCGGTTTGCTTTCCGCTGCGGTGGCCAATTGCTCGACCAGATTCAACAAACGCCGCCCATCGCCATCGGCCATGCCGATAATATGTTGCGTTGCCTGTTCTCCGTCATTCCCGCGAAGGCGGGAATCCAAGTTCGCCGACGCGGCAGCGCGCCTGAACATCGCGGCTAACGCCACATCATCCAGCGGCTTCAACACATACACCGATGCCCGCGACAGCAAGGCGTTGTTCAGCTCGAACGACGGATTTTCCGTCGTCGCGCCGATAAACGTCACCAGCCCCGACTCCACATGCGGCAGGAAGGCATCCTGCTGGCTCTTGTTGAAGCGATGGACTTCGTCGACAAACAGAATGGTGCGGCGATTGAGATTGTCGCGATTTACATTTGCGCGCTCAATCGCCTCGCGAATTTCCTTCACGCCAGACAGCACCGCGGAAAGCGCGATGAAGTCTGACTCGAACGCATGCGCCATCAACCTCGCAATGGTGGTCTTGCCCACACCCGGCGGCCCCCACAGGATCATCGAATGCGGCTTGCCGGAATCGAACGCGATGCGCAGCGGCATGCCCTCGCCCGTCAGGTGCTCCTGCCCGATCACTTCTGCCAGCGTGCGGGGGCGCAGGCGCTCGGCCAGGGGCACGTTCGCACCGGCGGACGGCAATGCGGAAAGTTGCTCCGGCGACGCAGTATTTGAGAAGAGATCGTTCACGCGCGAAAGGGCTTTGAGTCAAAACACTAGCACTGGCGCGGCTTTCCGGCCAATTTCGCCCTGAGAGGCTCGCCAGTGCTAGAGTTTTGATACTAAATACGAGGTAATTCGGTACCGCTCAGTTAGCATTATCCCCGACTACAGCCGGTCAAGCGGGCTGATCACGCCGCGCCCCGCCACTTTCAGCACATGCGTATAGATCATTGTTGTGCTCACATCGGAATGCCCCAGCAATTCCTGTACCGAGCGAATGTCATAACCTGCTTGCAGCAAATGGGTGGCGAAGCAATGGCGCAGTGTATGAGGCGTTGCCGGTTTGACCACTCCGCTGGCCAGTACTGCACGCTTGAATTCGCGTTGAAAGGTCTGGTCATAAAGATGGTGGCGTCGAATAATTCCCGAGCGCGGGTCGCGCGAGACTTCAGCCTGCGGAAATACCCAGAACCACGCCCAGCTCTTTCCCGCCATCGGGAATTTCCTTGCCAGCGCATCCGGCATCGCAACGCCGGGACGATCCGCCGACATGTCGGCTGCCCATACCGAGCGCGCATGGGCAAGCTGCGCTTTCAGCGGCGCCACCATGGCATCGGGCAGCATCACCACCCGCTCCTTGAATCCCTTGCCTTCGCGGATGACGATCGCGCGATGATCGAAATCCACGTCCTTCACGCGCAGGCGTAGGCCCTCGTTGATGCGCATGCCGGTGCCATAAAGCAGGCGGCCGAGAATGGCGTAATGCCCGGTGAGACGCGAGAGAATATGGGTGACCTCCTCGATGGTCAGCACCGCAGGCAAGTGCCGTCGCTGAGCCGGTCGCGAGAGCCCATCCAGCCACGGCAACTCAACGCCCAGCACTTTCTGGTAAAGGAACAGCAAAGCGGACAACGCCACACGATGGGTTGAAGACGAGACGCTGCGCTTCGCGGCCAGAAAGGTCAGGAAACCCTTGACCTCATCCTTGCCCATTTCACGAGGATGCCGAGTGCCAGCCCAGCGAATGTAGAAACGAATCCAGTACACATAAGCCTCTTCGGTACTCTTCGCGTAATGCAAATAGCGAATCCGCTCACGCACTTGGTCGAGGATGCGGGTCGATTGCAGCACCGGCAGCGCGTTGCTAGACTTCAGGCGATTCGCGCGATTAGGGCGCGAATTTGCCCTGACGTAAAACTCGTTTTTGTTATAACTGTACATAAATACAGTATAATTATGCAAAACACTGATTGCAATAGCGTTTCCCAGAATCTCCGAACGATGTTATGCGTCACAGTCCGGTGTTATGCGTCAATCGTGACGTATAAATTAAGTTAGCCGCTGACCGCATGAATGACGACTTCACATTGAGGAATCGCACGATGCAGGTGTGGCTAATTGGCCTGCTCGTCTTCGGCACTGGTGTCGCGGGGTTCTTTCCACCTTCGTTTTGGCTGTGTGGTATTGGCACGGTATTGGTAGTTGTCGCAACGCTGGCAAACTCGGCACGAACGGGGCAGTGGTACACGTGGCAAAACGAGGGCTCGCTCAATTGGTTTGAGGGGTGGGCGGCCGCAAGTGGCGTTGTACTACTAGTTGTTCCGCCACTCGCTCTCATTCTTAGGTCACTGTTCACGTGATCACGGCTAACAACTCGGTCAAGCCGTTCGCTTCGCTCACTGGGACCGCGCAAAAGCGCGCGGCCCCTTACCTTGTTCGTTAACCCTCAGTATGAAAGCCATCGGGAATCCACACCAATACGCTTGCTTCGCTTGCTGCAAGAGCTTCAAGCGTCCGCAAATGACCGGTGGCACAAGTCGATTCATGACAACTGCGCAACAAGCGGGGCAGCAACATGAAGCGGATCAGTTGAACAAATATCGCGAGTACAAGTGCCCCGACTGCGGAGGACCGACGCAGTTCATGGGAATTGATTTCTAGGCGCCAAAAAAATCGGACGCAACGGCGTGGAAAGAAGTGCAAGCGTTCATCCGATCAGGAAAGGTCTACTACCGTGGCGTGCAAAACGAAATTGAGGGTTAACACGTCGCTCCCTTCGGTCGCTGGACGCGCCAAAAGCGGCGCGCCCTTTAGCTAATGCGCTATGAATATCACCCCCGCCGCGTCCACCGACCTTGATGAAACCCTGATCAGCCTCGCCGCCGCATTCGCCGAAGATCCCATCACCGGCTTTTTGCTGCAAACCGGTCCCGGCTACCCGGAACGGGTGACGCAATTTTTCTCACTGCTGATGCGGGCACGCATTGCGCTTGCTATGCCCGTTCTCGTCGCTCATGACGCTTCACGCATTCATGGCGCCGCGATGGGCTATGCAACGGAATGCCCGGCATGGCCGGCGGATCTTACCGAGGAGTGGGATCGCTTCGAGAAGGCCATTCCGGGGATGAGCGATCGCATCAACATTTATGACGAGATCGCTTCCAAGTACAAACCGACCGTGCCGCACTATTACCTCGGCGTCATCGGTGTCGATCCGGCCATGCACGGTCGCGGCATTGGCGCGCAGTTGATCCGTTCGTTTTGCGGCATTTCTGCCGGCGATCCATTGTCTTCAGGTGTTTATCTTGAGACGGCAAATGCATCGAATGTGGCGTTTTACCAGCGCGCCGGTTTTGTGGAGACCGGCCGTGCAAGTATGGGTAGCGCAACGCTGTGGTGCATGTATCTGTCGCACGAGCGTCATGCCGCCTGATACCTTGCGGGAGCCAAAGCCATGACCATCCAACTCGACCACGTCATCGTCCATGCGCGGGACAAAGTGAAATCCGCCCAGCAGCTTGCCGACCTGCTGGGCGTGCCGTGGGCGGCGATCACGATAGGGCCATTCTCCGCGGTCTATGTGAATGATGGACTGACGCTGGATTTCATCGAGACCTCAGAGCCGTTTCCGGTCGAGCACTACTGCTTTCGTGTGAGCCAGGCCGAGTTTGATGCGATCCTGGCGCGCATCAGAGCTGCAGGTATTCCTTTTCGCAGCGATGTGCGCGGCCCGGTGGATATGAAGATCGGCGAGCAGTACGGCAATGTTTACTGGAACGAGCCGGAGGGCCATCAGTGGGAAATGCTGACGGTGAGCTATGCGCGGCAGGCGAAATGAACGGTCGGCACCAACACCTGTCCACGAAGATGCGTGACTGAGTTTCATCCGGCAAATCTGATTCCCATGTCGACCACCGTTTTCTTCGAATTGCGCTTCTGGCTGCTGGTGGTGTTCTCCATCGTGCTCCCCTTCGCCATTTACGCGGTGCTGATGGCCAAGCGCGCGATTTCGCGCAAGACGGTGCTGTTGTTCGGCTGCGTGCTTATCGTGCTGGCGGGCGTGGATGTTTATCTGCTGCAGAGCCTGGCCAGTTCCGCAAAGACAACCGCATCGGTGGTCGACGATGCCCTTTTCCTGTCCGAAGTCTCACTGGCGTTGTATCTCCTGCCGGCGCTGATTGGTGGCGTCGGCGTGAACATGATTTCGCATGTGCTGATTAACCACCTGACCGAAGCGGAGAAACGCTTCGACCGCGAACATCGCGATGGCTAAGTCTGCACGTGCGACCTTGGCCGCAGCACGCAAGCACGCGCTGTCGTTGCCGGAGACCACTGAAGCCCCCCATCACGACTACGGCTCGTTTCGGGTGAGAGGAAAGATTTTCGCCACCATCCCGCCGGACGGAGAGCACCTGCATATCTTTGTTGATGATGAGCTGCGCGAGCGGATGGTGACGCTGCATCCGGAAGCTTTCGAAAAGTTGTGGTGGGGCAAGAAAGTAGTCGGCTTGCGCGTGATGCTGGCTCACGCGTCTGCGGGCCAGGTATCCGAATTGCTCACGACGGCGTGGTACCTCAAAGCGCCGAAAACGCTGGTTGCGGCGTTCGAGTCCCAACGTGGATAATGTTCCGCATGGCTACCCTGGATGAAGAAATCGCCCGCCACCTGCGCGAAGCTGCGGCTGCCGGGGAATTGAGCAAGGCCGAAGGCTACGGCAAGCCGGAAGAACTGGACTGGGCCTGGGACGCCACGCCGGCCGCGCTGCGCATGCCATTCAAGGTGCTGAAAGACGCAGGCTTTGCGCCGCCGGAAGTGCTGCTGTTTCAGGAGCGCGGCCAGTTGGCTACCGCGGTGCGCGAATGCAGCGACGACGCGCAGCGCGAGGTGCTGCAAAGGCAGCTGTCCGAGTTGGAGCAGAAAATTGCCCTGAGGCTCGAATCGTTGCGTACGCATTCACAGCTATGAGGCGTTGCATGTCATGAATGTTCTTGGCCTTACTGCTCTCGATATCGCCGCCGCGCTGTGGTTTGCCTTCTGCTGGCTGGGCTACACCTTTTTCTCCGAGTGGAATGGCCGTCGCACACCCAGCCTGCTGGCGCGCATGGATCACTACCGTCGCGAATGGATGAAGCGCACCATCACTCGCGACAACCGCATCGTCGATACCGCCATCGTGCAGAACCTGTTCCAGGGCAACAACTTCCTCGCCTCCACATCCATTCTGGTGCTGGGCGGT
Organism: Betaproteobacteria bacterium; assembly: GCA_016790625.1. GTDB lineage: Bacteria > Pseudomonadota > Gammaproteobacteria > Burkholderiales > Usitatibacteraceae > UKL13-2. The sequence continues at coordinate 7,470 of JAEUNB010000240.1, forward strand.
CTGGCGGCGCTACTCGGTGCCTCCACGCAAGCGGTCAATGTGGTCGCTGCGTTGCCACTGACGCACGCCTCCAGCGAGCGCGGATTCGAAATCAAGATCCTGTTGATGATCGTGATTTTCGTTTA
>JAEUNB010000262.1 GCA_016790625.1 Betaproteobacteria bacterium
CAGTCCGCATTGAATGGCGTGCTCATAAAAGCCGATCGCCTCATCTTCGACGCCCTGATGGTCATAGGTGCAGGCCAGCTCGTAGTTGACCTTGGCATCGTCCGGATGGGCGTTGTACAAGTCCAGCAGGATCGCCAGCGCTTCGGTGTGCTGCGACTCACGGCGCAATTCGATTGCACGCTGAATGTCTTCGTTCACGCGCTCGCGCCTAGGTGTTCTGGATGACGATTTTCGGGAATACGCTGGAGCGGTCCTGCGATTGCTTGGCAATCTTTGCCGCGCATTTGCGTGCGATTTCTTTGTAGATGCCGGCAATCGGGCCATCCGGCTCGGAAACCACGGTCGGCTTTCCGCTATCCGCCATCTCGCGGATCTTGATGTCCAGCGGCAATGAACCCAGCAGATCGATGTTGTAGTCCTTGGCCATTTTCTCGCCACCGCCGACGCCGAAAATGTGCTCCATGTGGCCGCAGTTACTGCACACATGCATTGCCATGTTTTCGACGATGCCGATAATGGGCACGCCGACTTTCTCGAACATCTTGAGGCCCTTGCGCGCATCCAGCAATGCGATGTCCTGCGGTGTGGTGACAATGACGGCGCCGGTGACCGGTACTTTCTGTGCCAGTGTCAGCTGGATATCGCCTGTGCCCGGCGGCAGGTCAATTACCAGATAGTCGAGATCGTTCCAGTTGGTTTCGTTCAACAATTGTTCCAGCGCCTGCGTAACCATCGGTCCGCGCCAGACCATCGGTGTTTCCTGGTCGATCAGGAAGCCGACACTCATGGCCTGAATGCCGTGCCCTTCCAGCGGCTCCATGGTCTTGCCGTCCCTCGATGCGGGGCGCCCGGTGATGCCCAGCATGGTCGGTTGCGATGGGCCATAGATGTCGGCGTCGAGCATGCCTACGGATGCACCTTCGGCGGCCAGGGCCAGGGCCAGATTGACAGCGGTGGTGCTCTTGCCCACGCCGCCCTTGCCGGACGCGACAGCGATGATGTTCTTGATCCCCGGCACCAGCTTCACGCCGCGCTGCGCTGAATGCGAAACAATCTTGGAAAACACATTGGCTGAAACATTGCCAATACCGTCGATTTTCTTCAACCGGTCGATGACCTGGCGGCGAATGGTCTCGGTCAAACTCCTGCCGGGATAACCCAACACAATATCCAGTGAGACGTCGGCGCCCTCAAGCTTGATATTCTTCGCTGACTTGCCCTCGACGAAATTTTGTCCGGTGACGGGATCGATCAGCTCGCGCAGCGCGTTCTGGATAGTTTCAACGGTAATGCTCATGTGTGGGAACTTTGCGGTTGGATTGAGTCGGTGCAAGTTGCGTATTTTATCGGAAAGAGACACGCTGCCGTATCAATGTTTAGGCTGCCTTGGTACAATTCAATGCAATAAAAAACAACTCAAATCAACCGTTACTGCAACCGCAATCCCGCGCCCGAACGCGTTGACTGGCGCCACGAAATTCCCGATGCCCCGCAAATTATTCGTCACCACCGCACTTCCCTACGCCAACGGTCCGTTCCACATTGGCCACATCATGGAATACATCCAGGCCGACATCTGGGTGCGTTTCCAACGCATGCAGGGGCACGCGGTGCACTTCGTCTGCGCCAACGATGCGCATGGCGCGCCTATCATGCTCAATGCGGAGAAGCAGGGCATCCCGCCGGAGCAGTTGGTCACCCAGGTCAGCGCGCTGCACAACGCCGACTGGCCGCGTTTCCACATCAGCTTTGATCACTTCCACTCCACCCATTCGCCGGAAAACACCGAACTGGTGCAGTCGACTTACAAGGCGCTCAAGGCCGCGAAGATGATTGCGAGCCGAGAGATCGAGCAGTTCTTCGATCCGGTGAAGGGCATGTTCCTGCCGGACCGCTATATCAAGGGTCAGTGTCCCAAATGCGGCACCGCTGACCAGTACGGGGACAGTTGCGAGAACTGCGGGGCTGTTTATGCGCCAACTGATTTGAAAAACCCGTTCTCGGCGCTCAGCGGCGCCAAGCCCGTGCTGAAAAAATCCGAGCATTTTTTCTTCAAGCTGTCCGACAAGCGCTGCGTACAGTTCCTGCAAAAGTGGACCAGCGAAGCCAAGCTGCAAAGCGAAGTGGTCAATAAGATTGCCGAGTGGCTGGGCGACGATGGCAAGAATCTCAACGATTGGGACATTTCGCGCGATAAACCCTATTTCGGCATCGAGATACCCGATGCACCCGGCAAATATTTCTATGTCTGGCTGGATGCCCCGATCGGCTACCTTGCGTCGTTGAAGGCGTACTTCGATTCCGGCAAGGCAAAAGCCAACGGTGAGAAGCGCACCTTCGACGAGTTCCTCGCCGACGACAATGTCGAGCAGTATCACTTCATCGGCAAGGACATCATCTATTTCCACACGCTGTTCTGGCCTGCCATGCTGCACTTTGCCGGACGCAAGGTGCCGAACAATGTATTCGTGCATGGCTTCATCCAGATTTCCGGCGAGAAGATGTCGAAGTCACGTGGCGTGGGTTTCGGCCCAACGAAGTACATCGATGTTGGCTTGAACCCTGAATGGCTGCGCTACTACATCGCCGCCAAATTGAACGACAAGGTTGAGGACCTCGATTTCAACCCGGATGATTTCCTCACGCGGGTGAACAGCGATCTGATTGGCAAGTATGTCAATATCGCCAGCCGCGCCGCAGGCTTCATCAGCAAGAAATTCGACGGCAAGCTGGGCAAGCCGCAGCTGCCGAAGGAAATCGCGACCGAGTTTGCCGGCGCTGCCGAAGAAGTCGCCGGCTATTTTGATGGCCGCGAATTCGGCAAGGCGATCCGCAAGATCATGGCATTGGCCGATCTCGCTAACCAGTACGTGGATGCGAACAAACCGTGGGACCTGGCGAAGCAGGAGGGCAAGGAGGCCGAGCTGCTGACCGTTTGCTCGACCGCGGTGGCCATGTTCCGCGACCTGACCGTTTACCTCGCGCCCGTGTTGCCGGAACTGGCGGTGAAGGCGGGCGAAATGTTCAATTTCGATGCGCTCGACTGGAAATCCACTGCCAAGGCACTGAAGGAAGGTCACGAGATCAAGCCCTACAAGCATCTGATGGGACGCGTTGATCCGAAACAGATCGATGCCTTGATGGAGCCGCCGAAAGAAGTCGCCGAAGCGGCAAAGAGATCAGAGGCCAAAGCAGACGCGAAGCCAGCAAATGGTGAGGCGGCCGCGACGGAATTCGCGCTGCAGCCAGTCGAACCGCCGAAGCCCATCGTCGTCGCGCCGATCGCCGAAACCATTTCCATCGACGACTTCGGCCGGCTCGACCTGCGCATCGCCAAGATTCTCGACGCGGAACTGGTAGTCGAAGCTGACAAGCTGCTGAAACTCACGCTCGATCTCGGCATTGAACAGCGAACCGTATTCGCCGGCATCCGTTCAGCCTATAACCCGAAAGACCTGGTTGGCCGTCTGACCGTCATGGTCGCCAATCTCGCACCGCGCAAGATGCGTTTCGGTGAGTCGCAAGGCATGGTACTGGCGGCGGGTGATGGCACCGGTGTTTACTTGCTGGCGCCGGATGCGGGGGCAGTGCCCGGGATGCGGATTAAGTAACGTGTATCCGAGCTTCGGAAACATGGCCATCCTGTGCGGGCTGTCGTTCCTCGCGTCGCTCTTGATTTGCCGAATCATCACTACGAAAAGTCGTAGACCGTGGACATACGTTATTGTGTATACGCTCCTCGCGTTCGTCGCAGTAGCCACGGTTCCTGAACCTTCGGCGGTCTCGTATTTAGAGGACAAGGATGCAAGGATCGCTCACTCCGTCATGCTGGTGTGTGCGATGTTTACGACGTTGGTCGGCGTCCTGTTCGGCGTGGTCGTTGAGAGCGCGCCGGGAAATTTGGACGTTGTCGCCAAATGATAGACCGCGATCTCCCGCTGCGGCTGCCGCCGTATGCGGTGGATCGCGATACGCTCGAAACCGAAATCCGGCTCGACACTTATCGAGCCTCCGGTCCCGGCGGCCAGCACGTCAACAAAACCAACTCGGCGATTCGCTTGACGCACCTGCCTTCGGGCGTGGTCGTGATCGCGCAGGACTCTCCCTCCCAGTTCCGCAACAAGGAAATCGCGTTCGAGCGTCTGATAGAGCGGCTGAAGAAACTCAACTTCGTGCCAAAGACAAGAATGGCGACCAAGCCGACACGCGCGTCGAAGGAGCGCCGCATCGAGGCGAAGAAGACGCGCTCCACGGTCAAATCCGCGCGCAGCAAGAAGATCCGTCACGACGAATGAACGAAGCAACGATCACGGTGCGCCTCGAAATCACCGGCCGCGTGCAGGGCGTGGGCTTTCGCGAATCGATGCGCGCGGTGGCGCAGGCACTGGAAGTCAATGGCTGGGTGCGCAATCGCGAGGACGGCAGCGTCGAGGCTATCGTGCAGGGCGCGGAATACGATGTCGAGCGGCTGATTGCCTGGAGCCACAATGGTCCACCCGGCGCGCACGTCAAATACGTCAACGCGCATCTGGTCGAGGATAGCGAAACCTTTATTGCATTCGCGCGCTGGCCAAATGTATAGCACGCAGAACGGAAACTCCAGCACTGGAGCGGCGTTCCGGGCGAAAGTGGCCTGAAGCCCTCACCCATGCTGGAGTTTCTTTTTCACTACAGAGCTTCAGGTGCGGCTCAAAAACCAGCACAGTTGGCCATACAGTACATCGATACAGGAACATCGCGGGCTTGGGGATTTAACACGCGTGCCAAAATGCGACGCATGAAGAGAATGTTTTTGATCGTGGCGCTGATCGCCGTGCCGCACGCGTGGGCAATGCCGCCCGTGCCGGATACGACGGCCGAACGTGCGAAGCCATGCCTGGCCTGCCACGCATCGGAGGACCGCAAGAACCGCGATGAATATTACCCGCGGCTCGCCGGCAAACCTGCCGGCTACCTATTGAACCAGATGGTGCATTTCCGCGACGGCCGGCGGCAGCATCGTGCTATGAGCCTGCTGATGGAAAATCTTTCCGACGCATATCTGAGTGAACTGGCAAATTATTTTGCCCTGCTGCCACCGCTGTATTCCGTTGGTAGCACGGGGGCCGCACGCGCAGAAAAGAAACCGGAACCTGCGCTAATTGCACAAGGCGACTCCGCGCGAAAAATTCCGGCCTGCACCGCATGCCACGGCAAGGAAATGCTCGGCGTGGCGCCCGCCGTTCCCGGTTTGCTTGGCCTGCCCGCAGACTATCTCAGCGCGCAATTTGGTGCGTGGAAAGTCGGCACACGCCGCGCCGCTGCGCCGGACTGCATGGCGGACATTGCTCGGCAGTTGAGTGAAACCGAGGTCAATGTGATTGCCAACTGGCTCGCGACGCAGCCGTTGCCGCGCGACTCTCGTCCGGCGGCAAATCTGCCGGCGGAATTGCCCGTGCGCTGCGGCAGCGTGCCGTTGGTGAAGCCATGAAGCGCACCGGAATCGTCCTCAGTGTGTTGGCGCTATCGCTGATCGGCGCGTCGGCCATCGGCGTTTGGCAAGCCGAGCGCGAAGGCTCAGACAGCGCAGCTTCGCCATCGCCACCAGCCGACCAACTCGCTCGCGGAGCCTATCTTGCAAAGGCCGGAAATTGCGCTGGATGTCACACGGCGCGCGGGGGTGCGACCTACGCCGGCGGTCGCGAACTGCCGACGCCATTCGGCACCTTCGTCACGCCCAATATCACACCGGATCGCGATAAGGGCATTGGCCAGTGGACTGCGCAGGATTTCTGGCGCGCGATGCATCACGGCAAGGGACGCGATGGTCGTCCGCTGTATCCCGCGTTTCCATACACCGAGTACACCAAGGTCACGCGTGAAGACTCGGACGCGATCTTTGCCTACCTGCAAACGGTCGCACCAGCAAATCAGGGGGTGGCAACTAATCGTCTCGATTTTCCCTACAACCTGCGGCCGCTGCTGTACGTCTGGCGTGCGTTGTACTTTCGCCCGGGTGTTTACCAGCCGACAAAAGCACAGAGCGACGAATGGAATCGCGGCGCCTATCTGGTGCAAGGATTGGGACATTGCAACGCCTGTCACGCCACACGCAATGCGCTCGGTGCGGTTGGCGGCGCCGCGTTGGGCGGCGGGCAGGTGGCGGGCCGCAGCTGGTACGCGCCGTCGCTGACGTCCATGGCGGAGGCGGGCAGCGGCGAGCGCAACGTCGATGAAACTGCGAGGTTGCTGTCGACGGGCATCGCCGGCAACAGCGCCGCCGCCGGGCCGATGGCGGAAGTCATCGCACAGAGCCTGCAGCATCTTTCGGCCACCGATGTCCGCGCCATGGCGGTTTATCTGCAATCAATCTCCGTCGCCGCAAAGTCAACGCCGGCAAGTACGGACCTCAGCAGCGAAGCCAAACTGCGCATCAACAAAGGCGCCGCGATTTACGAACGACATTGCGAGGATTGTCACGGCGCTTCAGGCGAAGGCGCACCCGGCATCTATCCCGCGCTGGCGGGCAATCGCGGCGTCACCACAGCATCGCCGCTCAACACCATTCGCAGCGTGATGGACGGAGGTTTTACGCCGGTGACGGCAACCAATCCGCGGCCGTACGGCATGCCGCCGTTTGGTCATGCGCTCAGCAACGAAGAAGTTGCGCAGGTGGTGTCGTTTATCCGCAATAGCTGGGGCAATCGCGCGAGTGTGGTGACGGCGGTGCAGGTGGATCGGAGTGGAAGTGACTAAAGCTGTGCGAATGCGCGAGAATCGTTGCCAGCCTACTTCAATGGTCGATTCGCAGTGGCTTCTTCAGCTATTTTGCGAGCCGGGGCTCGATGCTCGTCCGCCAACGTCGAAATACTTTTTCAACTTGCAGCGGCCCACTGGCGTAGCGCAGCAACTTCGCCGATTCGAGACAAATCGCCCACGTATGTTTCAATGTTGCGGGCGCCAACGCACGTAGTGGGATCTACAAATCCGGGATAAGTCAGCAACGTGTGCATAAGCGCATCTTTTTCGTCGGTCAGTGCTTTGATGCGCTCCATCGGTTGGCCGGCGTATTTTGCGATATGGCCTGCCATCGATAGTCCAATGAGGCTGTTATCCAATTGCGCCAATTTGTCGGCATAGTGCGCACATGCAGCCTGCCGTCCTGGCAGTTTGTCTGCCGGAGGTTTGCAAAACAGGGACAGCGAGATGTAATCGTTTATCGAATGCCGCAGGAAACTCCCGGCCAGTTGATTGCCAATCAAGACGCGAACCGAAAGTGATTTGCTGGCCACTACCTCCGATTGGGCCAATGACATCACGGGCAGCATCCTGGATTCGAAAAGCGCTGAAGTGGAGCCATTCAGGAATGCTTGGTCGCGTTGAGCTGGGTCCGCGCTGAATCCGGCGAGATGCATCCACGCTACCGTGTTGTTGCGGTCCATGGCCGCCCACTGCCCGGCAGAAATCTGCTTGCAATCGGGTGAGCGGCTCGACCGGCAGGCATAAAACGTCGTCGCATACACGGCGGGATCGCGCGTGACGAGCGCCATTTGCACCAGCGCGGCAACGTGGGGAGCAATCGCACGCTGGCGCGCATCCTCTTGTTTGGTGCTGCACTCGTCATCGCTTAAACATTTAATACTCTTTTCCCAATCCTTCTCATACAGAGCGGACTCGGCTTGCCCCATCAGTGTGAACAAGCCCATCGCTCGCTCCTGCTCAATTGAACTCTTACTCATGCGTGTGGCGACCCCATCGAGGACGGTACGCGCTTGATCGATTAATTCCATTGCTTGCTGTTCGCCATTGAGTGCAGCGTTTAGCTGGTCCAAGCCGCAACTCTTGCCGTCGTCATCGGTCCTCGTTGACTCGGTGGTGGCTCCGCTTGTTTCAAGATTCAATAAATGCCGAAGTCGCCGAACCGCCGGGCCGGCAGTGACTGTGACGGTTCCGGCTTTGGCTGCGTTCGAGCCGGCTGCGACAGCCGCGTCATTGCGCGGCTTGCCTTTCACGAACAAGGCTGCGGTACCAATCGCCCCGGCAAGGACGAAAAGGCAAACTGCGATAGCGATACGTTTCTTGCGTGGATTCAACGCTTGCGCGCCAGCGTCAACCCATCACCAATCGGCAGCAGCGCCAAATCGACGCGCTCATCGGCATGCAGCTTGTCGTTGAGCGCCTGCAACGCCTTGGTGTCGGCATCATCCGCAGGCAGCGCGACCTTGCCGCTCCACAGCGTATTGTCGATGGCGATCAGGCCGCCGGGACGAAGCAGCGTGAGGCAGCGTTCGTAATAAGTGTCGTAGCCGGTCTTGTCGGCGTCGATGAAGGCAAAGTCGTATTGACCGGCTTCGCCCGCCGCGATGCGTGCGGACAGTGTTTCCGCGGCCGGTGCCAGCTTGAGATCGATCTTCTCCGCCACGCCGGCCTGTTCCCAGTAAGGCTTGCCGATGCGGGTGTAGTCGTCGCTGATATCGCAGGCCAGCACCTTGCCGTTGTCGGGCAGGGCAAGTGCCACGGTCAGTGCGCTGTAGCCGGTGAATACGCCGACGTCGATTGTGCGGCGCGCGCCGATCAGCTTGATCAGCAGCGTCATGAACTGTCCCTGCTCGGGCGAGATTTGCATCATCGCGTGCGAATGAGTGCGTGTGACTTCGCGCAGCGCGGCCTGCGCAGGATGCTCGCGCACGGAATGGTTGATTACGTAGTCGTAGAGAGTGTCGTCGAGATTCAGCGTGCGGCGGGACATGGAGTTTCCTTGATGACTTGGTTGGGATGGCGGATTGAAACCCAAGCACTGGTGCGGAGTTTCGGGCATTTATGGTCTGAGAAGCTCGCCAATCCTAGAGTTTCGCGAAATTCTGTGAAAGCGACAGGTTAGATGCTTTCTACTACCCGAACCTCATTAGCCCAAAACATGCCCTCTCTTTTGTATGAAGACGCAAATTCGACTTCATATTTCGCTGTTTCCCAGCCCTTGGCAGATATGTCTTTAATTGTGCAAGCGCAGCCTAGAGGGCTTGGAATCAGCAGGTCACCGCTGGCTGTCTCGACGCCGGTCAATTCAATCCAACTTCCGGTACCAAGAAATACGAGAACGCGTTGACAACTCTGTGACGCGGGGTCAATTTCAACGTATGCCTTTGTTATTGGACCGCTGAAAAGAACAGTCATGTGGTTATTGATACGCCTGCAGCCGATCCAGCTTTGACGCGTACACGTTATGCTGGTTGCGGGTCGGGCTGAAGTCCATGGCGATGCCAAGGTGCTTGCGCGAGAGCGGATAGTTGCGCAGTTGCAGGTACGCTGCGGCCAGCCAGAAATGGAATTCGTGGTTGTACGGGTCACGATCGATCTCGCGCGTGAAGAGATCGCGCGCGGTCTTGAAGTCGCCCGCTTTCATCGCGTCCTGGCCAAGATGGAAAAAATGAAACGGCGCATACGGCTGGCGGCGCTCGACCTTTGCCACCAGCGTGCCGGCTTCGCTTTCGCGGCCCTGGTCTTTCAACACCACGGCCAGGTTCGACATGATTTGCGTATTGCCCGGTTCGATCGCCATCGCTTGCAGCAGCACGCGTTCGGCCTCCATCAGATTACCGTGGCGTCGATAGGCCACGCCCAGCGTGTTGTAGGCGCTGGCAAATTTCGGGTCCTGGCGAATCGCTTCGCGCGCCAGCCAGTAGGCGTTGTCCACTTCGCCGCGCGCCAGCGCTTCGGCGCTGCGATTGTTCATGAACATGGCGACCACGGTGCCTTCCCTGATCGGCCACGTGTGATAACTCTTGTTCTCCACCGGTGGATTGAAGTCGATGGTGATGGCGATGTTGTCGTCGATCTTGGTCTTGATGTCGTGATAGCGCTTGCCGATGGTCAGGTTGACGTGGCCGATGGAGAAATACAGTCCGCCGCTGCGGCTCCAGCTTTCGTCGACGAACACGCTCTGGTAATGCACCTGCATACCCAGCTCCTTGGCCAGCGCCGCCGTCATGATGGTGAGCGAGAGGCAATTGCCGGCGCGGTCGCGGAAGGTTTCCGCCGCATTGCGCGTTTCGGCAGCGTCGTATTCGACCTTGAGCTGGTTCTTGCTGGAGAGTGCATCGATCAGGCCTTGCTGTGGGCCTTTGTTGCGCAGTTGGTCGGCAATCTGCACTTTCAGATAATGGCGCATCTCGCTGCTGACGGCGAATACGTCGTCGGCATTTACCTTGGTGGTCGGTGGTGCAAACAGCTTGTCGTTGAACAGGTGATCGAGATCGCGGTTTTGCGGGCTGATGGCGCAGCCACTCAGCAGACCAATCAGGGTGATCGACAAGGCAAGGGCGAATGGTTTCATCACGGTCTCCTCCAATGCAGGCGGGATGCTGTCCAGATTAGCAGTTTTCGTTAGGGTTGGTGCAAGCTCGGCCAGGATCAGAATCTGCTTGCCTGCAGATGTGTCGGACGGTATCTTTGCCCGGCCATGAAACTCTCTCTTCAATTGTCCCGACTTGCCGGCACCGTACTTGTTGCGGTCGCCTCATCAATGCCATTACAGGCTCAGACAACGGCCGTTACTGCGCCGTCGGCTGTGGCCAATCCCGTCAAAGGAACACCTCAAGTGAAACGCGCTGCCGGTACCTTCGAAGTCAAGCTTGCCCCTCTCGATGCCTATAACAAGACCGAGGGCGCCAACGCCGGCCGCATGTCGCTGGACAAGGTGTTCAAGGGCGACCTGGAGGCGACGGCCAAGGGAGAAATGCTGACCGGCGGCACCGAGGTCAAGGGGTCCGCCGCCTATGTCGCCATCGAGCGGGTCACCGGCACATTGAATGGCCGCGCCGGTTCATTTGCGCTGCATCACACCGGTGTGATGAATCGCGGCGCGCCCAGTCTGTCGATCTCGGTCGTTCCCGATTCAGGCACCGGGCAGCTGGTTGGCATCAGCGGGAAAATGAACATCATCATCGCTGGTGGCAAGCACTCCTATGAATTTGATTACGCGATTGCCGATGCACCTTAATCAATAGTGACATTTGCAACGCCGTGTGACGCGTTGTCGCACAGGTCCTGCAAATTAATGAACAGCCTGCCGCAGCGCACAACCGCGCCCGACATCGCTCTGTCATAATCCGTCCCGCATTGCGGCCTTCACGGCGGCAGGACGCCACAAGCGATCCCGCCGGCCCTCGAAGGCCGTTCTTCCAATTCACGGGTGAGGGGCTATGGCATTGCAACATCTCGACGACGATCAGATCCGCAACTGGTCGCGCGCGCAAAAAGACGAATGGTGGTTCAAGAACGTATTCCGCGGCGACATGCCGCAGCTGACGCTTCGTTCGGGCATCACCGGCTTCCTGCTCGGCGGCATTCTTTGCGCGACTGCGCTTTACATCGGCGCCAAGACCGGCATCAGTATCGGCGTCGGCCTGACCTCAGTCATTCTGTCTTTTGCCATCTTCCGCATCCTCAGCACTTCCGGCATTACCTCCGACTACACCATCCTCGAAAATAACTGCACGCAGTCGATCGCCACTTCGGCGGGCTACATGATGACGCCACTGATTTCCAGCCTGGCGGCCTACATGCTGCTGACCGGCAACATCATTCCGGCGTGGCACATGATTATCTGGATGTCCGTGTGCTCGGTTCTCGGTGTGCTGATCGCGTTCCCGATGAAACGCCGCTTTATCAACGAAGAGCAGCTGCCGTTCCCGGAAGGCCGAGCCTGCGGTGTGGTACTGGATGCGCTCTACACCGGGGCAGCCGATAAGGGCATGTACAAGGCCAAGCTGCTGGGCTGGACCGCGGTGCTCACCGGCATTTACCAGATGATCATCAGCGATGGCTGGATGAAGCTGATCCAGTTCAAGCTTTTCATGATGGACAAATGGACCAGCCTGAAGGCGCCGTGGCATTTTTTGGAGGATGTCGATACCTACTATTACAAGGCCGCCGCCGAATATTCGTGGTGGATTCCGAAGATTTTCGGTACGGACATCCGTCAACTCGGTTTGCGGTTGACGCTGGACGCAGCGATGATCGGAGTCGGCGGCCTGATGGGCATCAAGGTCGCCACCAGTGTGCTGCTGGGCGCGTTTATCAACTTTGTCATTCTGGCTCCCTTGATGATCAACGCCGGCGATATCGTGGCGCGCGTCTCGCCTAGCGGTGCAGTGGTGGCCATCAATCGCGCCGAGATCGTCAATCAATGGGCGCTGTGGTGGGGCGTGACCATGATGGTCGTAGGCTCGCTGGTGTCACTGCTGGCGCGTCCGGAAATTTTCACCAGCGCGTTTAAGCGCGGGGCCAAGGCGGCCAAGGACAGTACCGACGTATTGAAAGACA
>JAEUNB010000282.1 GCA_016790625.1 Betaproteobacteria bacterium
GTGATGATAGTTGTCATCGAAGCCATCATCGAAAGTAACCAGCAGAGGGCGTGGCGGCAGCGCGCACTTCCCGTCAAGAAACGCGATCACGTCGCGAAAGGCTATGGGCGAATAATGCGATCGCACATACTCCATCTGCCACGCAAAATCCTCACAGCTTGCACTGATCAACTCAACATCAAATGGGAAGTGCTCCTCATCCCAGCTATTAAGGATTCGGTGATATGCGAGGATGGTAATTTCTGACTTGAGCAGCGCTCGCAGTGGAACGATTGCTTGCGCCAGCCTCGTCTTGGACAAGACATTCGAAACAATAGTCTTTTTGCTTGGCATGAGGAGCGAGTTGTTGGTATTGGCGCGAATGAAATGGGTCGCGCTTTAGCTTGGATAGCAGCAGCTAAACGTTAGGCAAGATACAGCCACTCGGGATGCTCTTCAAGCAAACCGAATCGCCATTATCTCTCAATGGCAAAGGCGATCGAGACCCAAAATAACTGTCGCTGCAAGGCGTCTGGGATCAATCGACCAAATAGCCAGACATTGACAGCACGAATCCTATGGCGGACAAACGCTTGCGGGACAGGGTGTACCGAGAAATTCCCAGATATAAGAAGTCAATGTTATCGGCCCACCATATAACCCGTTGCCGTTAGCGGCAAAGCCGCGCAACGTATCGTTAGTCGCCGGGCTGTTGCCCGCAGGCGGCGGGTTTGCCTCGCGAAAGACTGCTTTGATCTTGTCCTGATACGGCCATGGCCAAAGATCCTCAGTAGTCAGCTGATCGTATCCGGGTTCGCCCCAGCGGGTGCCTGATACGCCCCATCTCTTCATGATGACGGCCCCTGGCGTGTTGTTCAGTAAGTTCGCCGGTTTTACTGCGGGATTGATCAATGAAGCCGTCACGGGGGTTATCGAGTCGGGTGTCGGACTGCCCGGAATGGTCCCGCCAATCGTCAGGTTGCTGGCGTTATCAACCTTGATGCTACCTGCAAACGAAAGGCTGCCCGGCAAATTCCAGATCACGGAATGAGTAGCTGAGTTCACTGAATTGAACTCACGCAGGAACATGCCATAGTACCCGACGGCCTCATTCACGACCATCGAACCAAAGATACGTACATTTGTGGCTCGCTTCGGCGTGTAAAAGCCGGCGTACTTCTCTTCGCCACCGAAATTGCCGGGCCGTTGCCCATCGAGCGCAATCACGTTCTGGTAAATATGATCCCGCATCTCGGTCGTATTGTCATTGCCGTAGCTGTTGAATGTTGCCTTCGGTTGATTCGAATTCGAATAATCATGTCTGCCAACCAATCTGCGCCAGATGGTGCGTTGAGTTGCCGATGAAGGCCCACCCTGTGCGAAGCAGTAGCGGCACGCACCGACACCCGCAACATCTTCAACGAGCGTGTCGTTTCCTTCGACGAAAAATAGCCCGCCATACTGGTCGATATCGCCGCTGCGCTTAAAAATGCTACGCATGATCTTGTTGTAATTGCCTCCGATGAAGCCGTTGTACTCCGGATATACCGAGCCGGACATGTCATAGATAAATCCGTCTACCTTGATGTAGTTCCCATCAAGACTCAGCATATTGTCGTAGTACCCCAACTGGGTAGTGCTCTGAATGCGTACATCCATCGGTGACTCGGCCATGATGACTGTATATCTGGATGCGGTCCCGCTTTTCACGCCGGTGATGAAATTGGCTTTACCCGAATAAACACCGTTTCTAACGATAAGCGTATCGCCACCAGCCATTGTGGCAATACCCTTGCCAATAGTCTTCCAAGGCTTGCTGATGCTACCGTCACCAGTCGTGTCGTTTCCTGTGGTGGAGACATATTTCGCCGTGTTGGCGACGAAGTTGGCGGTAACGGCGCAAAGACCGGTTATTGGATTGGTGGTGTAGTTGTTGCCCACCAAGGTTCCACCGCACGTCCCACTAACGACCGCTGCATATCCGGCTGAGGGCGTTACAACGAATACCGCCGTATTTCCGCTGCTAATGGTTTGCACAGTCGAAGGCGAAATCGTTCCATTTGCACCAGCTGTAGGAGTGACCTGAAACGTGGCTCTCACGAAGCTCGCATCCACTGTACAGGCAGCAGAAACCGGGTTCGTAGTAAAAGTCGTTCCAACCAGCGTACCGCCGCAAGTACCTGACACCGAGGCGGTATTATTTGCGTTGGGAGTGACCGTAAAGACTGCTGTAGCACCCGGAGCAATATTCTGAACGGTCGATGGATTGATGACACCGCCTGAGCCGGCACTAGGCGTGACTGGGAATGAAAGCGGGCTAAAGCTGGCAGTAACCGTACAAGGACCGGTAACTGCGTTTGTCGTGTAATTCGTTCCTACCAAAGTTCCGCCACATGTCCCTCCCATGGTCGCGCCAAAGTTGGCGTTGGGCGAAACAACAAATGTTGTGACGGCCCCATGATTGACCATCTGTACGCTCGACGGAGATATGGACCCATTCGAACCAGCGCTCGGCGTAACGGCATAGGTATTAATGGCAAAACTGGCCACGCATGATGAGGTAGTATTTAAAGTCACGGCGCTAGTGGGTGCCATTCCGCTGCAAAGACCTGTCCATTGAGTAAATGTTGACCCCACACTCGGACTTGCTTGCAGCGAGACATTCGTGCCGAATACGAAATTCGCCGCACAAGCAGTTGGACAATTGATACCACTTGGGGTCGATACAACTGACCCCGAGCCAGTTCCTGCCTTGGTCACCGACAAAGAGGCCTCTCCTGCCCCTGGCAAAAGCCTGCCAACGCGCGCCTTGGTTGCGGCAATATCTGCCGATGCAATCATTCCGGTTGCGCCGATATCGTATTTGAAGCTACCTGCGTCAACAGCCCTGCCAGCGCGAACTTTGACGGCCGCGACGTCTACCGAATCGACGCCGCGCGTACTGTTGAAATCTGCCACCAAGAACCCCAAAGAAGCTTCCGCCGAAACGGCCCCATTGACGCCGGACAGCGCCACACGCACGCGCGTGTTGTCTGCGATACCCATCAACGTCACCAACACATCGGAGCCACTAGCGCTAGGCACCGCCATACCGATCGGCGAACCGGCAGAATCAAATGCTGTTGCACTGCCCGCAGCACTTATGGGGCCGTCAAAGCGAAAAACCAGCAAGTGGCCGCTACCGATTGCCCGCGGCTCTACTGTCAGCGCACTGGATGAGATTGACTGCGACAAGTCGATGGTAACGTCATGATCCCCAGCGGTTGCGTGAGTTTTACGAGAAAAAACCGATAGCAACGTTTGCGCCTCAGCGACCGTGGCAATACACATCCCTAAGCACAATACGATGTGTGATATCGAACGACAGAGAGCTAGGCGCATTTCAGCTGGCCTCCTGCGAAAGGAGCTTTCCTTGTGCAACGCTGATGAATAGTAAGTAACAATACCTCAATTGTAGCGTTTTCGATCAAAAATGTGTAAGTACGGCAAATACTTAGGGGCCATACTTTGTACGGTTTGCGAACATCAATGGATTCATTTCTCCTTTTCTTTTCACGAACTTGGCAAAAGCCATACTCATGGTGACAGTCCTGAAAAAAACAAAAAAGCCCACGAATACGGGATTCATGGGCTTGAATTCTCGGGGCTGATTTCTCTTAGCGTGAGCCTTGCGCCAGCAACACCACTCGCACAGAGTAAAACAGAACCAGAATATCGAATGTCAATCTATGGTTTTTTACATAGTACAAGTCGTACTCGAGCTTGTCTGACGCATCATCGATAGATGCCCCGTATTTGTGGCGAACTTGCGCCCATCCGGTAACCCCAGGTTTTACGCTATGTCGCGCAGCATAGAAAGGGATCTGCTCGACCAACTGGTCTACAAAATACGGGCGCTCAGGCCTCGGTCCGACCAGACTCATCTGGCCTGCCAGGACGTTGAATAGTTGGGGCAATTCATCAATGCGCGTCAAGCGAATGAAGCGTCCAACCTTGGTGACCCGTGCATCGCCGGTTTGCGCCCACTGTGGCTTGCCATCCTTCTCGGCATCGTTACGCATGCTGCGAAACTTGAGAATATTGAATGTCTTGCCGCCCAGCCCAACGCGCTCCTGACGATAGATGATTCCCCCTGGACTTTCCAGCTTGATGGCGATTGCCGTTGCAATCATTACCGGAAATCCCAAGACAAGAAGTACAAGGCTGGCGGCGATATCGAAGGTGCGTTTGACGAACATGCGCAGCTTTCCCTGCCGAAACCCGTCGCCAAAAATAAACCAGCTCTCGCGTAACAAATCGATCCGAACCTTGCTCTTGTGTTGCTCGAAGAACGACGATAAATCCGTTACCTTGACACCGCGCAGCTTGCAATTGAGCAGTTCCGTCAACGGCAAGCTGCCTCCACGGCGTTCACGCATTGCGATAACGATTTCGCTGACATTGTGCTGGCCCGTCGTTTCGCCAATCGAGCGGTCAGACGGCAAAATTTTGTGCGCAGGCACCGAGGCGTGCGCAGCTTGATCCGCAAACGGCGTGTAAAAACCAACTACCGATAACCCGGATGAGCGCGATCGCTCCAGTGTTTCCTTGACAGCAGCCGCATCGGCACCGACACCCAGGATCAGCACTCGACGTTGCGCAAATGGCGATGTCCGGCTGATCAGGAAAATTATCATCTTTGCACCGAACCCAAGCAGCATCGTGCCAACCAGGCACGGCACGCACACGCTACCATCCGGCAATTTGTAGAAGGCCCAATGCAAACCCGGCAGCACAACCAGAAACGCTAAGCCAACGCGCGAAACAATCGGCCAGAAACGGTCTGGTGGATTGCTGCGATACATGCCCAAGGCCCCCGTAAGTATCACCATCGACAGAACGATGGTCAGCGCGCCAGGAATCGAGCCCACCAAGGCTGAATTGCCGCCCGGATACAGCAGCATATAGCCAAACAGTATCGCGAAGAATAAACAGATCGCATCCACCGCCACCAAAAACAAGGTGTTCAATGGAAAATTTTGGCGAAGCAGACGAACCATTTGACTCTCCCGGTACTGCCGTTCTCTTTGTTTCGTGTTATCTGGTCAAACCGCACTTACCCAACATGTCGGGGCATTGCGGGGGTCTAAAACCAGCGTAACTGAAAGCGCGCGATCTTCTAAAACAACTACTTATTAAATTTTATTAAAGTGATTTATTCCGAGGCGCCACTACAAATGTAACTTTTATGACGCAATCACCTTAGGCCGAGAAGATACCGCCACTGCCGCCGAGAGAATATGAACTAAATCACAATCCAACTAAATAGGGTACAGCCTGCGCGTACGCCCCGCACCAGCACCAATCAAACCTCATTACTGCCTGCGAATGGCTATTGGGACTGGCGGCAAAAAAACCTGGTCACACCAAAGTTTTTTTGTTCATCTGATCGCAGTTGGACCAAAGAAGTTGGTAGGCACGATTGGACTCGAACCAACGACCCCCACCATGTCAAGGTGGTGCTCTAACCAGCTGAGCTACGTGCCTATTGAAGGATTATTATTCTACCGCAGAACACATGTCAGCCGCAAACGAGTAGAACGAAAAGCGGTGGCAATTCACAGCCCGGTTTTGCTCCAGAACTCATCCGCGCGCCGCTGACCGCCCATGGCGCGAACGATTTCCCGCGTCTTCTCCGCCTGCGCCACGAAGTCAGCGCGCGTTTTTGCTCGCTCGATCGCAATCGCCAACGATTCGCCGTTCGGTCCCAGTATCGCTTCAATTGCCTTCACGGCGCTTCGCTTCATGGCCTCAAGGTCAAAAGTTGCTGACTCAGTTTCAGCCGCCGGCGGCGAAGCCTTGGATACAACATTCGCTGGTTCACCCGTCGAGGGGGCAATGAACCCATCCCGCCAAAGTTCCTCCAGCAACGACACCCCGTCGCCGGGAATCTTGGGCAGGAGTAGCTCGGCATTACTGACACCGTCGACCACGATCAGTGCGGTTCTATGTTTGAAATTCAGATGGTACGTGCGCCGGTCAATCTCCTCATGCCCTTTCTCCGTCTTGACGAACACCAGTGCGGTATCCATGCGACCTCCGAGCAAGTTATTATGTGCAATCGATTGTGCTCGCCTCGCATTGCCCCGTCAACGCGGGAATCTTGAATCGAAAGGGCAAGACGAAAATCCATTGCATTAGCCGATACGTAGTTAGCGCAGGCAGTATGTGTTGATCAACATACGGAGAACAAAATGGGCTTGAGAACCAAATTCAACCTGGTGCTATTACTGGTGTTTGCCATCGGGTTGAGCGTCACGGGATACGTTTCGTACAACTTGTTGCAGAAGAATGCACGCGACGAGGTGCTGCGCAACGCCGGCGTCATCATGGAAGCCGCGCTGTCGATGCGCTACTACACGCAAAAGCACGTCAGTCCGAAGTTGGACTATCAGCCAGATACCTTCCTGCCGGAAAGTGTTCCCGCTTTCGCGGCAACGGAGATGATGAATCAGCTTCGCAAGAAGTACGACAACTACAACTACAAAGAAGCGGTGCTCAATCCGACCAATCCACGCGACCGTGCGGTTGAATGGGAGGCCGATGTCGTAAACGACTTTCGCAACAATGCCGGACAACAGGAAATCATGGGGATGCGCAACGCTGCCTCTGGCCCGGCGCTCTATCTGGCACGCCCACTGAAGATTACCGATCCCGGTTGCCTTACCTGCCACAGTACACCTGACAAAGCGCCCGCCGCCATGGTTGCACAATATGGTGCCAACAATGGCTTCGGCTGGAAGCTGAATGAAACCATTGGTGCGCAAGTAGTCACGGTACCGATGTCGCTACCCATCGCGAATGCCGACCGGGCGTTCCTGACCTTCATGGCATCGCTGACCGGTGTCTTTGTAGTGCTGTTTATTATTCTCAACCTGATGCTGTCGTTTCTCATCGTCAGGCCGATTACCGATATGTCAGAGGCAGCCAACGAGATCAGCACCGGCAACATGGACATCCCGGAGTTTGCCGACAAGGGTAAGGACGAAATGGCGCTGCTGGCGAAATCGTTCAATCGCATGCGCCGCAGCCTGCAAAAAGCGATCTCACTGATCGACTCCTGATTGGCCGCTCGATAACGCGTCATGGCAACTACCATTCCCAGCCTGCCCGCCGGCCACACCATCAACGAGTATCGGTTCGACAAGTTGCTGGGCGTGGGCGGCTTCGGGCTGACCTACCTTGCGACCGACACCAACCTGAACCTGCCGGTCGCAATCAAGGAGTACCTTCCCGCTGATATCGCGTCGCGTGACGAGGATTCGTCGATACGCCCTTCCAGCGACGAAAACCGCCCTACTTTCGAATGGGGTCTGACGCGCTTTCTGGACGAAGCCCGAACGCTGGCCACATTCCATCATCCGAACATCGTTCGTGTGATGCGCTTCTTCCAGGCCAACGCCACAGCCTACATGGTGATGGAGTTTGTCCAGGGCGCTTCATTGTCTGAGTGGATCAAGGCTCGCCGCCCCCTGCCGCAATCTTCGATCGAAAAAATCATCGTGCCGCTGATCGAAGGACTGGGCACCATTCACAAATCCAATTATCTGCATCGCGATTTCAAACCGGGCAACATCTACATTCGCAAGGATGGCAGCCCGGTGCTGCTTGATTTCGGTGCTGCCCGCTCGACTTCCGGTGGCAAGGAGCTGACCGCTGTCGTCAGTCCTGGGTATGCGCCGGTCGAGCAATACAGTGAATCGAGCCTGCAAGGACCGTGGACTGACCTTTACGCCGTTGGTGGCGTCATGTACTGGCTGGTGACAGGCAACAAGCCGGTGGATGCGACGGCGCGGCTCAGGAATGATCCGCAGGTGCCCGCCCAGCAGATTGGCGACTCATCCCTCTACACCGCCGATTTCCTGGCCGCCATCGACTGGGCACTGAGCCCGGATGAGCGCCAGCGTCCGCAATCGGCGGGCGAGTTGCTTGGACGGCTGCGCGGTCACGCTCCCGCCACGTCAGTGCAAGCTGACCCGGAGCGCACCGTCACCGTGCCCGTTGCCGCCCTGCCCGACCCGGATGAAAAAACCCAGCCGATTCCACAGCCTGTCACGGCACCGCCACTGGATCCGGCCCAGCTGAAGGAACTTGAAAGTGAACTGGCGCAGCGTATTGGCCCGCTCGCTTCCGTTCTGATAAAAAAAGCCGCCAAGAATCACACCTCTCTAGATGCGTTGATCGATGCAGTTGCCATGGAAATTGATGACGAGAATGACCGCACCGTCTTCAAGAAGAAGGCGCGCGGCAGCACCCAACCACCGCCGGCATCACGCCGGATTGGGGAAGCTGAAGTTGCCACTCAGCTGGCGGCGACGCGCTTCGATCTGCAGGTTCTCGAACGCGCGGAAAAACGGCTCGCGCAACACATTGGCGCCATTGCTCGCGTCATCGTCAAAAAGGCGGCGATGAAGGCACGCGACGAAGGTGAGCTCTATCTGATCATCGCCGACGAGATTGAGAACCCGTCCGATCGCAAGGCATTTATCAAGAAAGCCATTTCCGCATCGACCAAGAACAGCGGCGAGTAAACCAATAAACTCCAGCATTGGCGCGGTCTTCAGGCCTAAAGTGACTGGAAACCCGCACTGGTGCTGGAGTTTTTCATTTGAGCGCAGTATCTGGTGTCGAGTAAACTCCGGCTTTGCCCATCGCTGCCATCTGCTGTGCCCTGCTGCCACTTACTTTGCCCTTTGACCGTCCCCGCTGAACCGCCATGTGTGGCCTGAGCGGATTTGTCGATTCCAATGGCGTAACGCCGGCAGCCGATCAAGTGTTGCGGCGCATGAATCGTCGCCTCTCGCATCGCGGCCCGGACGCTGAGGGCTACTTTGATCAAGGCATCGCGCATTTGGGTCATCGACGGCTGTCGGTCATCGACCTCGAATCCAGCCTGCAACCGATGGCCACACGCGATGAGCGTTACACGCTGGTGTTCAACGGCGAGGTCTACAACTTCCGCCAATTGCGCGAAGAACTGCAAGCGCGAGGCCGGCAATTCCGCACTCGCGGCGACACCGAGGTCGTGCTCCAAGCCATTGCCGAATGGGGCGACGCCTCGCTTAACAAGCTGCAGGGCATGTTCTCCTTCGCCTGTTGGGACACCGACATGCAGACCCTGTTCGCCGCACGCGATCATGTCGGCGTCAAACCATTTCATTACTACTGGGACGGCAAATTGTTCGCGTTCGCGTCAGAACTGAAAGCTCTGCTGGAACATCCCGGTATTTCCCGCGAAATCGATCTTGACGCGCTTGGTCTGTATCTGGAGTGCCAATACATTCCCACCCCGCTGACCATCTACAAAAATATTCACAAGCTGCCGGCCGGTCATGCATTGAAGCTCAAGAAGGGCGAGCTGGAAATCTGGCCTTACTGGACTCTCGACTATCGGCAGAAACCCTCGTGGTCCGAATCCGAGTCGCTGGAAAAACTGGATGGAGAATTGCGCCGCTCCGTGGAGTCCATGCTGGTAGCCGATGTACCACTCGGCGCGTTCGTCAGTGGCGGCATCGATTCCAGTGTGGTGGCGGCATTGATGACCGACATCACCGGCAAACCGATCGACACTTTCAACCTGGGTTTTCTGCACGACGACAAGAGTCACGACACCCACCAAAGCGAGCATGAGGAAGCTGCATCGGTGGCCCGCCACATCGGCAGCCGCCATCATCCGTTGATGGTCACGCCATCCGATGTGCTCGGTGCTTTCGATGAATGGGTTGATGTATTCGACGAACCATTTGGCGACCAGGCCGCACTACCGACCATGCTACTGTCGCGGCTCACGCGAAAGGAGGTCACCGTCGCGCTGACCGGCGAAGGCGCGGACGAACTGTTCTCCGGCTACGCCAACTATCGCAAGCGGGTGCGTGAGGAGCGCATTACGGGCGTGCTGGGCGGCAGCCTGTCACCGCTGCGCGCACTGGTGCCGCATATGCCGGCACTTTGGCAGAAAGACCGGATCGTCAAAGCCATAGGCCTGCCGCAGTCGCAACGCTATGCGACGATTCCCAACCTGTTCGACCGCTCCACGCACACTGCCCTGTTTTCCGATGCGCTGCTGGCCGAGCAGCGCACGCATATCGCTGACTACGCCGAAGCATTTTTCGATCGCTGCAATTCGGCCAGCTACCTCGAAAAAATCATGAACGTCGACATGCGTCTGTGGCTGCCCGATGACCTGCTGACCAAGGTCGATCGCGCCACGATGGCGTATTCGCTTGAAGCGCGCGTACCCTACCTCGACCACAAGTTCATCGAGTTTGTTGCACAACTGCAGCCGAACCTGAAACAGAACGGCAAGACCACCAAATATCTGCTGAAAAAGCTGGCCGAGAAATATCTGCCGCACAACATCATTTATCGCCCTAAGCAGGGATTCGTCATGCCGTTGACGCAATGGCTGGAGGGGGGCCTGAAGCCACGCATGGAGCACGCTCTTTCTGCGGGTGGCCTGGCACGCAGAGGATTGTTCCGCGACGGCGCCCTGATGCGTGTACTCGACGAACATAGACGCGGGCGCAGCAATCACGCAGGGCGGCTCTGGGCGCTGACCGTGCTGGAGCTCTGGTTCGAGCGCTACGCGCCGGACTTCAGTTTGAATTGAAGGTAAAACTCCAGCTTTGGCGCGGCGTTCCAGGCATTTTATTGCTGGAAGCCGCGCCAGTGCTGGAGTTTGCAGCGATCATCAACTGTCGATTTTGGCTGCAATAAACCGTTTCACCGCCTCCGCATCCGCGTCCATCACCTCAAAGCGCTGCGGCAGCGACTCGATACCCGTGTAGGCGGCGGGGCGAACCGGTGCACGGCCCAGCGCCTCGACCATGCTGGCTTCAAACTTGGCCGGCAGCGCCGTCTCCAGGCAAATCAGCGGCACACCGGGCTCGCGACGCGCCATCGCCACATTCAGGCCGTCCGCCGTATGCGTATCGATCTCGACCTGATATTTCTCCCACGCCATGCGAATCGTCGCAATGCGATCGGCGTGGCTGCTGCGACCGGAAACAAAGCCGAACGCCGGCATGCGTTTCCAGATATCCGCGCATTCGGAAAGATCGAAGCCGCCTTCCTGATCGACCTTGCGCATCAGTTCGCGTACTGCGGCCGGATCGCGCCAAACGAGGTCGTAAAGAAAGCGCTCGAAGTTCGAGGCCTTCGAAATATCCATCGACGGACTGGAAGTCTGCTGCGTTTCGGCCGCGCCGCGCGGACGATAGCGGCCGCTGCGGAAGAACTCATCCAGCACATCGTTCTCGTTGGTGGCCACGATCAGATTTTTGATCGGCAGTCCCATCATTCGAGCAATGTGACCCGCCAGCACATTGCCGAAATTGCCGGACGGAACGGCAAACGAGACCTTCTCGTCGTTCGAGTTGGTCGCCGCGAAGTAACCTTTGAAGTAATACACCACCTGGGCAACAATGCGCCCCCAGTTGATCGAGTTGACGGCGCCGATCTTGTATTTCGACTTGAACTCGAGATCGTTCGACACCGCCTTCACCACATCCTGGCAGTCGTCGAATACGCCGCGCACGGCAATATTGAAAATATTCTCGTCCTGCAGCGAGAACATCTGCGCCGTCTGGAAAGGTGACATCTTGCCGTGAGGGCTCAACATGAATACGCGAACGCCCTTTTTGCCGCGCATGGCGTATTCCGCGCTGGAACCGGTGTCACCCGATGTAGCGCCAAGGATGTTGATCTCGGCACCGCGTTTTGACAGAACATATTCGACCAGGTGGCCAAGAAACTG
>JAEUNB010000324.1 GCA_016790625.1 Betaproteobacteria bacterium
AAGCGCAGGAAACCCGCAATCGATTGCTCGATACGGCGGAGCACGTGTTCAACGAGCGCGGCGTATCGCGCACCTCGCTGGCGGAAATTGCCGAAGCCGCGGGCGTGACCCGCGGCGCGATCTACTGGCATTTCAAGAACAAGCTCGACCTGTTCAACGCGATGATGGAACGCGTGATTCTGCCGGTGGAGGAAGTGACCGAGGAATTCGCCGACGGCAGCATCGAAGACCCGGTGGGCAATATCCGCGAACGCTCCATTGCGATTCTCAAGGACCTGGGCAAGAACCCGCAGATGCAGCGCGTGTTCGACATCATGAGCCACAAATGCGAATACGTGGACGAGATGGCGCCGCTGAAGGATCGCCACCTTGAAGGCCGCGGCGAATGCGTGATGCACATCGAGGAAGGATTCCGTCAGGCAATCAAGAAAGGCTGCCTACCGAAGTCGACCAATCCCAAGCTGGCGGCCATCGGCCTGCACGCGCTGATCGACGGCCTGATCATGAACTGGCTGCTGGACCCGAAGTATTTTTCCTTCGAGCGCGATGCCGAACAGATGGTCGATAGCTATCTGCGTGGGCTGGGTGTGTGCGGGATGGCGGCGGAAGCTACCAAGCCAGCCAAGGCGGCCAAACCGAAAATTGCTGCGGCAAAAACGGTTCGCAAGCCTGTCAAATAGACACGCGCCGTCAGGCTGACTTCTTCACACCGCCTAACGCTTCCACCAGGTCGCTCAGCAGTTTCGCCAGTTCGCCCGTCATCAACGCGATATCGGAATCGAAACGCTCGTCATCGCTCATCGCGGAAGATTCTTCGCTTTCACGGATGACGTCGACCGGTGTCACGCGTTTGATCACCAGCGTTTCAGTGAGCACGAACGACACACGGCCCATCCACGTCAGTGCAAGACGCGTGCACTGTTTGCCCGACGAGATGTGACGCTGCACTTCCTTCGGATCCAGCGTGTGGCGCACAAAGCGCACCGTGGCTTTTTCCTCGATCGGCGATTGCAGCTCGGTGTCCTGGTCGATGGTGAAACCTGATGGCACATCGTCGGCTGCCAACCACGCGGTCATGGCGCTGCCGGCGGAGGTCACGGTGTCCAGCCGCTCGACCACGAAATCGTCAATGCACTTGTTCAGGTTGACGATCACTTCATCGGCCTTGCCGGGCGATCCGGCATCGATCACCAGCCAGCCGTTGGCCGGATCGATCCACACCCAGGTGTTGCGGCGTACATTGAAGGCACGCGGCAGCAATTCATCGATCACCTGCTCTTTCAAATCGCGCAGCTGCTTCCTGCCGGGCTTGTAGCCCTGGCGCTCTTCAGCTTCCTGCGCGCGCAGCTTGGTGACTTCCTTGATCACCGAAGACGGCAGCAATTTCTTTTCCGTGCACAGCGCCAGCAGGAATTGTCCTTGTACTGCGTGCACCAGCCCTTCGCCTTCGCGCGGCGAAGTCCAACCCTGCGATTGCATCTCAAAACCGGTGGCGCCGCGAAAGGCTTGCGCGCCCAACTGCTGCTCCAGGTCGGAGGCGGTGACTTTCCAGGGCGCGGGGAAACGGTAGACCTGCAGATTCTTGAACCACATGAGGCGAAAACTTTCCGGCGAAAAAGCGTCGTAGTTTATATGAGCACGACGCTGTGTCACGCAAAGCAAAACCCCAGCACTGGCGCGGTGTTTCGGGCATTTCTGCGCCAGAAGGCGCACCAGTGCTGGGGCTCTATTTTTCCCTCACACATCAAAATGTTGATGCCTGAAACCCGGCGCACGGTGCACCGCGGCATTGCTATAGTCGCGGCACAACCAAGGAGAAAACAAACATGCCCGCTCAAGCCGAACGCGCCCAGCAATTCCATCAACTGCACATCAAAGGCAATCCGCTGACGCTGTTCAACGCCTGGGATGCCGGCAGTGCGCAGGCCGTGGCGCGCGGTGGTGCCAAGGCGATCGCTACCGGCAGCTGGTCCGTGGCTGCGGCAAACGGCATGGCCGATGGCGAGGATTTGCCACTGGATGTCGCAATCGCCAACGCCGCGCGCATCGTCTCGGCAGTTGATCTGCCGGTGACGATCGACTTTGAAGCCGGCTACGGCAAGACGCCTGCAGAAGTTGGCGAATCGGTAGCGCGGCTGCTCGCCACCGGCGCCATCGGCGTAAATATCGAAGACAGATTTATCGGCAAGCCGGGATTACAGGCGCCACTGGATCAGGCAGCAAGACTCTCGGCAGCGCGCCGCGCCGCCGATGCTACGGGCGTGCCACTGTTCATCAACGCTCGCACCGATATTTTTCTCAATGCACCGGCAGTAGAACACAGCGACGCGATGGTTGACGATGCGCTGATGCGCGCAAAAATTTATGCCGACGCCGGCGGCAGCGGCTTTTTCGTTCCCGGCCTGATCAATGAAGCTCTGCTGGAGAGAGTCTGTCGAGACAGTCCATTGCCGGTGAACGTTATGATGTTCAGCGGCGCACCGTCACCAATGCGATTGGCAGAACTCGGTGTGGCGCGCATCAGCCACGGCCCCGGGCCGTATCGTGCGATGGTGAAGTGGCTGGAAGGGGCAGCGAAGGAGATTTATTCGCCGGCCGGCTGACCGGGTCGGCTAGCGCCGCTCTTCCCAATCGACCA
>JAEUNB010000325.1 GCA_016790625.1 Betaproteobacteria bacterium
CCCCGCCAATGCTGGGGTTTTGTTTTCAGTTGCTTACGTTATTGCTTGAAAATATCGCGCTTGTGGGTTTCCGGTACAAGGAAGAAACCGATCACGAAGGTCATCAGCGCGATCGCCACCGGATACCAAAGACCGAAGTAAATATCGCCGGTCGCCGCCACCATGGCAAACGAGGTTGCGGGCAGCAAACCACCGAACCAGCCGTTGCCAATGTGATACGGCAGCGACAGGCCGGAGTAGCGGATGCGGGTCGGGAAGAACTCGACCAGTGCCGCTGCGATCGGCCCGTAAACTGCGGTCACGTACAGCACCAGGAGCGTCAGGATGCCGATGATGGTCAGCTTCTGGCCTGAGAAGATATCGAACATTTTCGCGAAGTTGGACAAACCCTCTTTCGGCTCGATCGGAATCTTGACGATGGACGTGTTGGTTGCGCCCGGATAGCCAGCTTTTTGCAGCGCTTCGTTCATCGACTTGGTAAATGCCGCCGGAACCGTTTTCACCTCATCGCCAGTCAGCTTGGTGACGTCAAACGCCTGGATTTCAGTCTCGCCGATTTTCACCTTGGTGGTGGTACCTGCCGGTGCCACTTCAGTGCTGTAAGTTGCCGAGCTACGCGCCAATGCGGCCTTGGCAACGTCGCAGGAGCTGGTGAACTTTGACGTGCCAGTCGGATTGAACTGGAATGAGCACTGCGCCGGGTCGGCCGTCACAACGATCTTGGTTTTCTGTTGCGCTTCGTACAATGCCGGATTGGCGGTCTTGGTCATGAGTTCAAACAGCGGGAAGAACGTTAGCGCAGCTATCAGGCAGCCACCGAGAATAATCGGCTTGCGGCCGATCTTGTCGGAAAGCCAACCGAAGAACAGGAAGCCGAAGGTACCAACAGTCAGTGACCAGGCGATCAGCACATTCGCGGTGAACTGATCGACGCGCAGGATCGATTGCAGATAGAACAGGGCGTAGAACTGGCCCGTGTACCAGACCACGGCCTGGCCGGCCACCATGCCGAGCAGCGCCAGCAGGGCGATCTTCGCGTTCTTCCACTGACCGAAGGCTTCACCCAGCGGGGCTTTGGACAACGTGCCTTCTTCCTTCATCTTCTGGAAGGCTGGTGACTCCTTCATCTGCAGTCGGATATAGAGCGAAATTGCCAGCAGCAGGATGGAGACGATAAACGGAATGCGCCAGCCCCATGCCGCGAAGGCGGTGATCTTGGCGCCGCTTGCCAGGACCACTTCCGGATAGTTGGCGTTGACGTAGATTTGCGTAAACAGAATCACCACCAGCGACAGCAGGAGACCAAGCGTGGCCGTGGTCTGGATGAATGAGGTGTAGAAGCCACGGCGATTCTGTGGCGCATGCTCGGCAACGTAAATTGCCGCGCCGCCATATTCGCCGCCCAGCGCCAGGCCCTGAGCCATGCGCAGGGCGATCAGTGCAACAGGTGCCAGCCAGCCGATCGACTCGTAGTTGGGCAGCACACCGACCAGGAAGGTCGAGGCGCCCATGATGATGATGGTGATAAGAAAGGTATGCTTGCGACCGATCAGATCGCCCAGTCGGCCGAACACCAGCGCGCCAAAGGGGCGCACCAGGAAGCCGGCGGCAAAAGCCAGCAGTGCGAACACATTGCGCGTGGCTTCCGGGTATTGACTGAAAAACTGCGCGCCGATAATGGCCGCAAGCGAGCCATACAGATAAAAGTCATACCACTCGAAAATGGTGCCGGCCGAGGACGCGAGAATGACTTTCTTCTCCTCGCGTGTCATCGGTCGGCTGCGTTCTTCGGCACTGGGTGCCATTGGGATTGCCGCCATGCTGAATTCCTCCTGGGTTGTCTGACATATGGTCTTGACCGATACTGCTTGACCATCCGGCTGTCACACGCGTTGTCTTGCGCAACTTCGCGGACAAATCCGGATCGTGCGAAGCAGGCTAGGCGCCGAGACTTACGCCATCCTTACGCCAGCGGCGGCGCAGTAACCGGCGGTTTAGCGGCCCGAGGAGAGCCGAGTCAGAAGGCGATAGACCGGCAGCGTGCTGGAGACAATCACCAGCACCCGGGTCACGTGCGCAGCCGTCACCAGTGCCACGCCGAGTTGCAGCGTGCGTGCGGTGATCGACATTTCGGCAATGCCGCCTGGGGCAGCGGCGAGGACCATGCTGGGAAAGAAGATGTCAGCCGCCTTGGCGAGGCCGAATGCCATGGCGGTCGACATCAGCATCATCAGGACAATGCACCCGACCACGGCGGCGACAAATCGCGGCGCATCGCTCAGGAAAGAGCGGGAGAATCGCGCGCCCAGCGCACACCCGAGCAAAACCTGGCCGACATTGGTCAGCAAGCCGGACATGGCGGACAACTCTGTGCCGGAAGCCGTGATCGCAATGGTCGCGATCAACGGACCCATCATCCAGGGATTGGGAAAGCCAATATTGCTGAATATGACGCCACCGACTGCGGCGACTCCAAACAGCGCGAGCAGGCCCTTCCACGAGAACAGCACCAGTACCGGACGATAGATATCGCCACCATGCACATCGGCCAGAGTGAGCAGGACCGGGATGGTGCAGACCACAATCAGGATGCGCAGCGAGTGGGCGACAGCAACCTTGTCGACGGCGGCATCAAACCGCTCGCCGAGAATGGCCATTTCGGTGGCACCTCCCGGCACGCTGGCAAAAAAAGCTGTGGCCGGATCGATTTTTGCAAACCGTGCCAGCACGCGACTGGCGGCAAAGCCGATCAGGATGGCGCCAAACGCAGCCGCCAGCAGCACGGAAGCGCTGCCCCAGACTTCTCTTGCGACGGCCGGTGTGAAATAAAGGCCCAGGGTCACTGCAATCAGCAGTTGTCCCGCCTCCCTGCCCAACGGCGGGGCCGTCAGCCGAGCGCCGGAGAAATTGAATATCGCCATGCCGACCAGCGGTCCGATCATCCACGGCAACGGTGTTTTGATCCAGGCGCACAGGGCGCCGCCACTGGCAGAAACAAGCAGTCCCAGCAGGATATTTCGGGTATTGGCCACGGGTTGGAATTACGGGCAGTTATAGCTATAATAGCGGGCTTGCCGCGATTGATTCCGGCATTGGAAATAAACTGGTTTCAAAGACGGCCTGGTAGCTCAGTCGGTAGAGCAGAGGACTGAAAATCCTTGTGTCGGTGGTTCGATTCCGCCCCAGGCCACCAAAAATTAGTTTCAGGAAGTTCTAAGAAGTCCAAGAAAGCCGTTTTCTCATAGGGAAAACGGCTTTTTTTCGTCCAACGTCGTCCGGTCCAATTCTTTGACAGCCGGGGGTAACTGGGGGTAACTTTTGGGGGTAACTCTAAATCCCAAAAAACAGTTACCCCCAAATTTTGGGGGTAACTCGATTTCTCATAGGGAAAACTCTCCAAAAATCTTGCGATTGGACTGATATGGCGCTCACAGATACGACGGTTCGCAATGCGAAGGCCAAGGACAAGCCTTACAAGCTTGCAGATGAGCGCGGGATGTTCTTGCTAGTCAGTCCCAACGGTTCGAAATGGTGGCGGCTTAAGTACCGGCTGCTAGGGAAAGAGAAGTTGTTTTCGCTTGGCGTGTATCCCGATATCGGCCTCAAAGACGCGCGCAAGCGGCGGGATGATGCCCGCGCACTGATCGCGAACGGCATTGACCCGGCGGTCAATCGACAAGTGCAAAAGGCCGCAACGCTGGAGCGCGCGGAAAACAGTCTTGAAGTGGTGGCGCGCGAGTGGTTTGCAAAACATTCGCCCAAGTGGGCGAAGAGCCATTCCAGCAAAATAATTGTGCGGCTTGAGAAGGACGTTTTTCCCTATATTGGCGCACGCCCGATTGCCGAAGTAGAAGCCCCCGAATTGCTTAAAGTGCTTCAGCGAATCGAATCGCGAGGCGCAATTGAAACGGCACATCGTGCGCATCAAACATGCGGCCAAATTTTTCGTTACGCAATTGCGACCGGACGGGCGAAGCGCGACATTGCAGCTGACTTGCGCGGCGCTTTGCAGCCAGTAATTTCCAAGCATCATGCGTCGATCACGGAGCCAAAAGCTATAGGGGCATTACTGCGCGCCATTGAAGGTTACGACGGTTCACCGTTTACCAAATGTGCGTTACGTCTCGCACCGCTAGTGTTCCTGCGTCCAGGCGAGTTGCGACATGCGGAATGGACTGAGATTGACCTAGACCAAGCACAATGGCGCATACCAGGGGAAAAAATGAAAATGGGTGTTCTGCACATCGTGCCGCTTTCGACGCAAGCGGTAGCGGCGTTGCGAGATATTCAGCCGCTGACAGGACACAACCGCTATGTGTTCCCAAGCGTGCGCACCAGTGACCGGCCCATGTCCGAAAACACGGTGAATGCGGCGCTTCGTCGCTTGGGTTACACCAATGACCAAATGACCGGACACGGCTTTCGCAGCATGGCGTCAACGTTGCTAAACGAAAACGGTTGGAATCGTGACGCTATCGAGCGGCAGTTAGCGCATGGCGAACGTAACGAAGTCCGCGCGGCATACAACTACGCCGAATTTTTGCCGGAGCGCGGCGACATGATGCAATGGTGGGCTGACTACCTGCAAAGTCTTGCGACGGGCGCAAAAGTGATTCCCTTGCGCCGCGTCAAAAGCAAAGCCGCTTAGCCGTATCGTTAGACAAAGGCGTTAGGCTAGCGACCTAACGCAAATTTTCAGCGGACGGCGGGACACTGGGAACAATTGATGTCTTGCCGCGCCCATGCTGGTGCGTAGCTGTCCCGGCCATGCAACGTGGCCTGTCCCGGTGTTGGTAACTTTGGGGACGCTCGGACGTGCGCGAACGGCATTGGTAGATTAATCTTGAATTTCTGGCGCGGGGATTT
>JAEUNB010000353.1 GCA_016790625.1 Betaproteobacteria bacterium
AACCCGGGGAAGCCGCACCAGTGCTGGAGTTTTTCTCTTGAACTTGCGGCGAACTACCGCGCGGTGATTTCCAGCGTCACCGGTGCGCAATCGATATCGGCGGCTGTCTGCTGTTCGAACGAGCGCGGAATTTTTCCAGTGGTGGCATCCGCTATCCGGCCGGCAAATTCAATTCGATATTTGCCTGGCGTCTTCAATTCGTAAGCCTTGGCGAGATCCACGGCCTTGGCCACCTTGCCACCGGGCGGCAGGATCACATATTCCTCGCGCCGCGGTAATGCACGCTTGACCATCGCACCGCCGTACTCGACTTCTCCCTGCGGGCCGGTAACAGTGAGATAGCGGCCGAAGAAGCCTTCCAGTGGTGTATTCCAGTTGAGCGCGTAAATCGCTTTCTTGCTCTTGTTGCCCAGCTCGAAGGTGAGTTGCACCGGCGAGCCAGCGCGCACCTTGGCCGGCACGCTCATCCTGCAGGTAATCTGCGTCAGCGGATCGACGGGAGCGGACACGGCGAGATGGGCGTGAGTGAGCATCGCTGCCGCCCAGGCAGCAGGGAACCACCCGGGCAGCAGACGATGGCTCATTACTGTTGTGCCGGTGTGTTTTCGGCGAAGTACTCGTGGCTGTCGGCGTTCATGCGCGCCTGGGCCGGATTGGACAGCGCCAGTTGCTTGGCCGCAGTCTGACCGTAGGCCAGGTCGTCGGTACCGGCCACGACATTGAAATGCGACAGTTCATGAATGATGGTGCCGCCCTTGGAGTCGGTGCCGGTCAGCGGTGCATTCCAGAACGCGCGGCACAGATAGACCTTGTACGGCTGCGTCGGATAGACGTAGGCGTAGTAGCTCTTCTTGCACGAGCAGTCATAGACGATCGATTTGTTGTCGAGCGCGTCCTTGATGTTGACGTAGTGGCCTTTGACTTCGTTCCAGCCGCTGGAAGAGTAGGTGCCGAACCAGGTGGTGTAGCGTGGCTTCGATCCCGGCGTGCCGTTCAGGTAGCCGACCGAGTCGTTGGCCATGGTTTTGGCGGCGTTGTGCGCGCTGTTGAGCGTGCTTTGCTGCGTTGCGCTGCACTTGCCCGAGAACGATACGGCTGCCTGCAGTGCGCTGACGGTTTCGCCGGCGCGCATCAGGTTGCCCTGTTCGATGATCGGATTCTTGCGGCCTTCAACGAAGGTCGAGACTTCGTTGGAGATCAACTCCTGCGGCTCACCCAGGCTTTGTTCGAGTTCGTCACGCAGCAGATTCGACGCGGCGCGCATCGACGTACGACCAAAGATTTGTGTGGAAGCGACACCGTAGCGGATGCTGTAAACGCCAGATGCGGACAGGTCATACAGACCGGAGATTTCCACGCTGCCGCTGAAGCTCTCACCCGGCGCCAGCGTCATCATGTCCTGGCTGGTCGGCTGGCCGCGCTTGATGACCGGGCCGACATAAGGAACGGCCTGGCCGTCACGCGACAGCAGGAACAGGTCGCCCTCAACCTCACCATCCGGTACGAACCAGCGCATCAGACTGATTGGCGTGGCGCCGGTGTTGGTGAAGGTTACGTCGACCATCACATCCTGCGTCGATACCGTCGAGCGATCCGACAACGATAAATTGACCACCAGATCCCTGTTTCCGGCGGACGAAGACATTGAAGCAAACACCAGTGCAGCGGCAATAATGAAGCGACCTAGCATTGACATCTCCCA
Source organism: Betaproteobacteria bacterium (assembly GCA_016790625.1). Lineage (GTDB taxonomy): Bacteria > Pseudomonadota > Gammaproteobacteria > Burkholderiales > Usitatibacteraceae > UKL13-2. The sequence continues at coordinate 1,703 of JAEUNB010000353.1, forward strand.
AACGTAAGTTGAGTGAATATGTGTTTTCTCTTTTTCTGCCGCCTCCCGGGAATCGCCAAAGGCTCATGGGATCACCGCAAAACGGCTGCTGAATCCTAAAGTGGTACTTGACTTGCGTCAACAAAATTTGGGCACATTCGGTTGCGCAGCGCAACATTCAACGCGGTTTTGCCGGGCTTTTCATGCGCGTGTCGAGTGTGCCGAACAGCCGGTCGCAGATCGGGAAGGTGATGTTGAAATTGCAGCGCGTCATCAGCGTCACATCGTGATGCGCGGTGTGCAGGCGGCGCAGCTTTTTCACCAGCCAGGTTCGGCCGATGAAGCTGTCTGCCGGCAGGTGATAGGACAGGTGCAGCCATTCGTAGGCAAGGTAATAGGCGATGGCGACGGCGAAGAACAGTAAGCCGGCGTTACGTGATAGCAGCATGCGGAGCGGAAACGCAAACAGCGCAGCGGTGATGATCACCAGGCCGATTGCCCAACACGGGAAGAATACGAAGTAATAGTCCTGTGGCCGGTCGGCCGACATGTGAGTGTTATCAAAAAACACGTGATGCTGACGCGTGTGGCGCTGGAAAAGTATTTTCCATGGCGGCGTGAGGTGGTGCATCGGCCCGCGGTGCACGCGGTACTCCACCCAGTTGGCGACGAGGAACGCGATCGGTACCAGCAGCCACTCCCAAAAGGTAACGGCATGCAGGTTCAGCAGCGAAAACGTGATGGCCGACAGCGCCAGCAGGTTGGCGGCGCCGAAGTACGGCAGCGGGTGGTAGTGACGTGGAATACCCGGCGCCAGCCGCGTGCGCCGTGCCGCGATGGCTTCGGCCGTGCCGGTGAGATCGTCGTCGTACATATCGTATCGCCGACGATACTACCGCCTAGTTGAACAGCGAATTCATGTAGCGCACCCGCTGCGCCACCGCGCGCATCATCGCCATGCCGATGGCCGGGTCGGACTTCACCAGCGACATCAATGACTCGCGATTGATAGCGAGCAGGGTGCAATCGGTGCGCGCCACGGCAGTGGCAGTGCGCGGCGATTGATCGACCAGCGCCATTTCGCCGAACACGCCGCCGATGGAGAGCTTCTCGACGATGCGGCGGCCAATCGCAATCGCGACACGGCCCTCCAGCACGATGTACATGGCGGTGCCGGGCGCGCCTTCCTTCATGATCTTGGCGCCCTCGGCGAATCGCGCCGTGGTGGCGCGTTCAAGCTTTTCCTGCAGGCTGGCCAGCATGGCGGACTCGAACACCGGCTCGCTCTTCAGGCTGCGGTGATCGTCCGCCGCTGTTCGCGCCGCCAGGCGTGCGGCCAGGAAACGCAGGCGCTCGAACATCACACTCATCAGCATCAACGCGAACTCCGGTGTCTTGGCAAGACCCGCCTGGGTTTCCGGACCGTCAAGCGAATAGGCCACGCAGTCGGATTTGGCAATGGCCGTGGCACTGCGCGCACTGGCGATTTCCAGATCGGGAATTTCGCTGATCACCGCCATCTCGCCGAACACATCACCCGGCCACACCGTTTCCAGCAGCTTGCCGCCGGCATTCAATTCGACTGCGCCATCGGCCAGGAAATACATGCGATGGATATTGCGTTTGGCAAACAAGTCCTGATTAATCGGCGTGGTCAGCGCCTTGTTCAGCGGCTTGGCGAACAAACCCTGCTTGTTGGATTTTTCGTTTTCTTCGAATAGCACGGTGCCGGCGGCAATCTGATTACGCTGACCGTACGATTCAAAAAAGGTCTTGGCGACCGCGGCGTTGTAGAAGCCGCCATTGGCGGACTTGAGGGCGTCCAGGGAGCCGGGGAGTGCTGCAGGTGAGTTCATTCGTATCCGATGATGGGTGGCGCGAACAGCATCAACGCCGATGCGATGGAATCCGCATCATAAATGAACGCGCAGGCCATCGGCTGGACTATCATGCGGCATGCCTGACAATTCAACCATGACCGCAGCCGATCCTGCGGCGATACGTTCGTTCTGGTTTGGCGCCGAACGTGACGGACAGCCGCGTCAGTCGTGGTTTCGCAAGGACGAAAACTTCGATCGCGAGATTTGTCAGCGCTTTCTTACGGTTTGGGAGCGCGCGTCCGCGGGTGAACTCAATGTCTGGCGCGAAAATGCGCATGACTGTCTCGCATTGATCGTGGTGTTGGACCAGTTCCCTCGCAACATGTTTCGCGGCAGTGCACAGGCGTTCGCCAGCGATGCGTTGGCCCTGACCACAGCGCGCCATGCAATCGAGCGCGGTTACGACCTGAAGCTGCAGCCAGTGGAGCGCATGTTCATTTACCTGCCGCTGGAACACAGCGAATCGCGGGCCGATCAGGAAGAATGCCTTCGCTTGATGAAGTCGCTGTCGGTGTTCGAAGAAACACGTGATCTGCATGTGTGGGCAGAAAAACATCGTGTGATCATCGAGCGGTTCGGCCGCTTTCCGCATCGCAATGAGGCACTGGGGCGCGAAAGCACGGCGGAGGAAATTGAATTCCTTTCGCAGCCGGGTTCACGGTTTTAGTCGCCTCAAATGATGTCGATGAAACTTCTGCTCGCCCGTTGCTTTGTCCTCGTCCCGTTTATTGCCGGCTGCGCAAACATGTCCACTCCACTGCAAGATGTGCCGGCACTCGACGCCGGAAAATTTCCGGCAGTCGATGCCGCCATCGAATCGTTTATTGCCAACCGGCAAATGCCGGGCGCGGTTTTTCATCTGGAACGCGGCGGCACGATTCATCAGCGCGCATTCGGCAAACATAGCTATGAAACGGATGCGGCAGCGACAACAGTCGATACCGTTTTCGACGCGGCCTCTTTGACAAAGGTGGTCGCCACCACGCCGGCCGTGATGTTGCTGATCGAGCAGAAAAAGATTTCGCTCGACGCTCCGCTGATCAGTTATCTGCCGGAATGTACCGGCGGCGGCAAAGAGGGCATCACGATTCGTCATCTGCTGACCCACAGCTCCGGCCTTGCTGCTGGCTTGTCACCCAATCCACCCTGGCGCGGCGAAGCGAAGGCGCTGGAGCTCGCGTGCGCGCAAGTGGTGACCCATCCGCCGGGAACGTTTTTCCGCTATTCGGATATCAATTTCATCCTGCTGGGCTTGATCGTGCAGCGTGTCGGCGGAATGCCGCTGAACGAATTTGTCTCGCAAAACATTTATCGGCCGTTGGCGATGCGCAATACCGGCTTCCTGCCGCTGAAACGAATGGCGGCAGAACGTATTGCGCCAACGCAGAAACTGGTCGACCGTGCGACGCAAACGCTGCACGCAGACCTGGCCGATGGCGAAATGCTGCGCGGCGTGGTGCACGATCCGACGGTGCGCTTCATGGGCGGCGTGGGTGGATCGGCCGGTATGTTCACCACCATCGGCGATCTGGCCCGTTATGCGCGCATGGTGCTGAACGGCGGTGAATTGGACGGCGTGCGAATTCTCAGTCGGGAAAGCGTCGCGCTGATGTCGACGCTGCAATCGCCGCGCGGTGTCGATGTCAGGCGCACCGCAGGCTGGGATATTGATTCACCCTACGCCCGACCGCGCGGCACGATTTTTCCCATCGGTAGTTTCGGCCACACCGGCTTCACCGGTTGCATCCTGTGGATCGACCCATTTTCCAAGACGTTCTATGCCTTCCTGTCGAATCGCGTTTATCCCAACGACAAGAGCAATATTCTTGAGCTGTATAGCCGGCTGGGTACGCTGTCGGCGAAAGCGGTCAGTGGATTTGATTTTGGCAATGTAGCCGGTGCGCTGCCGCCGGTAGCACCGCCCAAACCGTAAGCGTCTCTCAGCTGCGGCCGCGCAACAGCCGCGCCGGCAGTAGCACGATCGATTTCAATAATTGGAACACACCCTCGACCGCAATGCCCACCAGGCGGAACGGCAGTGTGATCAGCCACACCAGCGGATATAGCACCAGCGCCAACAGGGCCAGCGGCCAGCACAGCACAAACAGGATCAGCCAGAGAACGTATTTCATGGTGCCGCCTTTCGTCGGTGGAAGAAATGCCATGGCAGATTAGCGCTCGCAGCTGCGCGCTGCGCATGGTTTCGGACGGGATGCAGGTAGCGCGGCACGGAATGATGGCGCGGGGGCAGGCTGGGAAGCAAACTCAAGCACTGGAGCGCGTTTCCGGGCATTTTCGGTCTGCAGGCCGCACCAGCGCTTGAGTTTTCTGCGATGGTGGCAAATCGCTGCCGCAACGCCGGTTAGCGCAGGAATAACGCTTTTCGCCGTTTCGCTTTCTTAATGACTCGATGCGCGCGACATAATAGCGCCCATGACAAAAATAGAAATCCTTGCCCACGATGGGCGCGTACTGGCCGGTTTCCGCTTCGATCCATCGGCATCCTTCCCTTTCCCCAAAGCTACTGTTGTGATTGCCCCGGCGATGGCAGTGCCGCAGGCGTTCTACGCGGCTTTCGCGCAATACCTGGCCAGCTGCGGTTATACGGTGTGGACCTTCGACTACCGTGGCACCGGCGAATCGCATCAAGGCAGCCTGCGCGGCGCGAAAGGCGACCTCACTGACTGGGTGGCGCGCGACTTCGACGCCGTACTGACACATGCCAACGACCTCCTGCCCGAGGCGCCACTGTTTGCCATCGGCCACAGTTTCGGCGGGCAGTGTGCGCCGCTGCTGCCGTCGCGTGACAGGCTGTCCGGCCTGATCAACATTGCCGTCGGCAGTGGCTCGCGGCGACACACCACGCCCAGCACGCAGCGCGCAGCACCGCTGCTGTGGCACGTGCTGGTGCCGCTACTGTGCCCGCTGTTCGGCTATTTTCCGGGCGCGAAAATCGGTGTGATCGGCAATGTGCCGACAGGTGCCATGCGGCAGTGGCGGCGCTGGTGCCTGACCGAGGAGTACATCCTGACTGGAGAACCCGGTGCGCGCGAGGCCTACGCCAGTGCGCAATATGCCGTTTTGGCGCTGACGTTTGCCGATGACGAATTGCTATTGGAAGAAGGTTCTCTCATGCTGCACCGCGCCTACAAGCAACGGCCGGTCGATTACCGGCTGATTGAAGCGTCGCGGGTCGGCATGGCGCGCATCGGCCACTTCGGTTTTTTCAAGCCGCAGAGCGCGGAGAAATTATGGCCGATGGTGTCGCAATGGCTGGAAGAGCGCCGCCACGAGCCGCGCCCGGGGATGGCCCGCTACTGAACGGGTTTCAGGTGAGCCAGTCGATGATCGGCTGCCACTGCGCCACATCCTGCGCAACAGTCGAGGGTGCCATGTCGAAAATCGACTTGCCCTCGAAGGCCGCAGTGACGTAATTCTGCGTGTCGCGCAGATGGGTCAGTACCGGTAGCTCGATCGGCGTCAGGAATTCATCCAGTTTTTCCGCTGCCTTGGTGCGCGCATCGACGCGCATGCCGACGATGGCGACGAAAGCCTTGCCGGTGCGCACCGTTTTCTCCTTGCGCAGCTCATCCAGGAAAACGCGTGTCGCATCGAGGTCGAAACTCGATGGCACCAGCGGCACCAGCACTTTTTCCACCCGCTTCAGCAGCTCGCCCAGCCGCTCGCCGTGCAAGCCGGCGGGTGAATCCAGCACCAGCACGCCATGCGTTTTCTGCCGCGCATTGTCGAGGCGCTGGATGGGAGGCAAATGCGCCGGCCGCTGTGACAGCCAGTGCAGGGTCGACTTCTGCCGATCCAGGTCCCACAGGTAGACGTCCTCGCCAGTTGATGCCAGATAGCCGGCGAGATTGGTGGCGAGGGTGGTCTTGCCCGCGCCGCCCTTGGGGTTTGCGATCAGGATGGTCTTCATGGCGACATGGCTTGTTCTGTTGATTGGTACGCTTACAGTTATGGCCGGATTAGTCGATTGGCAGCCACGCTCTATTCTAGACATTAATAGTTGACAATATAGTTAAATATTCACACAATGGTGAAACATACCAAGTGAGGAGTTCGCCATGAAACCCATTCCCGCTGACTGGCCGCGGTTGTCCACCAGCGTTTTCTACCAGCAGGCCGGCAGCATGATCGACTGGCTATGCGAGG
>JAEUNB010000365.1 GCA_016790625.1 Betaproteobacteria bacterium
TGGTCGATCTGCGAGAACAGATAGGTATCCGGGCCGAGATAGAGCCAGTCGGCACCGGCGCGTTTCATCGCTTCGACTTTCTCGTCGATATTGGTCGGCTGCGCTTTGCCGTCGGCGCTGCGATCAAACGTTTGCTCGATCACCTGAAAGCGTTGCGTTGTTGCCAGCTGTCGCAGGCCTTCTGCGGTCGCCACCGAATTGCGCTCGGCGGCGTTGTACAGCACGCCGAGTTTCTTGAACGGTCGGTAGGTGCGAATCGCTTCCATCTGCGCATCGAGTGCCGCGACGTGGGTCACACCGGTGATGTCGCGGGCGCGTTTGGTTAGCGATCGTGTGACTTTGGCGGCGATCGGTGCAGCGACCAGCGCGAACAGCATCGGGATATCGGTGATGTGTTTCTTCGCATCGACAGCATCATGCGGTCCGGCCACGCCCAGCGTTGGCGGTGTGCCCCAGGTGTAGACCAGGTCGGGCCGCATTGATTTGATTTCGGCCACGAACTCGGCCAGCTTGGCCGGCTGCTGCTCGGCATCTCGCCAGATGAATTCGACCGGAATGCCCTGTTTGCCGAAATAATCTTCCAGTCCTTTTTCCACCTGCGTCTTGCCACGCCAGGTGATGGCATAGATGCGGAATCGCGGGCCTTGCGCATTCATCGGCGCGGCAGCAGTCGCGAGTGCGACGGCGGCGAGCTGCTGAAGGAAGACGCGGCGCATCAGTCGCTGCTCCCTTGCGGTGACTCCTGCATTGGCGCGGCTACCGCCGGTTGTGGACGCAGGAAGATGATCGAGAACAAAACGGCGCAGGCCAGCACCGTGCCGCCGATGGCGATAAACGCCGTCTGGAATCCTGCGAACTCCAGCAGCGCGGCGGCGATCAGCGGGCCGACGGCATTGCCAAAACGTTCGACCATTCGATAGACGCCATAAACCGCACTTTGTCCCAATGTGCGAATCTCGTCCTTGCAGACTTCAGCCACCATCGCCGCTTGCGGCGAGATCGACAGCGATTGTCCAATACCCAGCAACAGCACCACCAGCAGCGGAGAGAATAGTCCCAGCGGCAACGCCATCGCCAGCCCGGCGATGCCCGACAGCGCCAAACCGGCAGCGACAAACAGAGCCTCGGGCTCGTGCGCGTGACGCGCGCGCAGGCCCATCACCCAATTGGCCATCATCGGCACCAGCAGCACCATCATCACCGAATACAGCATGATCAGCCTGCCCGCCATGGCAGATGTGCTACCGGCGCCAGTGATGTAGAGCGGGATCAGATAGAAGCAGTACGCGATGAGGATGATCTTCGCCGGCACCGCAGCCAGCAATAGCAGCAGCATGAAGCGGCGATTGGCGAAGGCCAAGCTGAGCTTTGGCGCGGCGCCCGCTGCTGCAACCACTTCGCGTGGCGGATCTACCGGCAGGCGACGCCACGCCAGCGCCAGCGCGGTCAGCGTCAATCCGCCCCCGACCAGAATGGTGGCGCGATGGCCGATGCCATCAGCGAGAATGCCGCCGATTGACGGACCGCATACCATGGACACCATGATGATGCCGACGAAAGCGGCGAGTCCGGCCGTGCGCGTTTTTGCGTCGGTATGATCGAGGATATAGCCCTGCGCGGCGACGAAAGCGATCGCCCAGGCCGCGCCACCTGCGGCACGCCACACTAAAAGTTCCGGCAGGCTGCTGGCTTGCGCCGAAAGGAAATGCGCAAAACAGGCGAGCATCGCACCGGCGAGGACCGAACGGCGACGGCCAATGCGTTCCGACCAGCCGCCCAGCACCGGCTGCGACAGCGCCACCACCAGCATGAAGGCAAAGATCGGCAGGCTCGCCACCATATTGGGCGAGATATCGAAGCTGGAGAACGGGCCAGCGGAAAGACCAGCGGCGTACATCGGCAGGAACGAGCGCGACAGATCGTCCGCCAGCAGCAGCAGGAAAAACGGCGCGCGCATCGCGCCCAGCACCAACGCCGCATCGTTGGTCGCTTCCGCGCGGCGGCCCTGGCGCGACTCGACGAAAGTGAAGCGGGATCGCGCATCGCGCATAGCGGCGATCATCGCGCGTATCGGGCGGAAACGCTCGGTTCGCGACTCGCTGCGATTAGCGTGCCGCTGCTGAATCTTGTTGCGCAGCGCAGCCAGCGTGTCGTGGTATTGCTGCACCACATCTGCCGCTCTCGCATCCAGCGCGCGGCTCCAGGCCTGCCCGAGCGCGCTCGATTGCGGCATCGGGAAGAACGCGCCACGCATCAAGGCCGCGAACCGCGCTTTGAGCGCCGCCACGTCCGCGACCATCGAGCCGGCGAGGAAATACAGCAACTCCAGCGAAACGAACAGCGTGACCACCGCCACTACCAGCAGGTCCAGCGCCATTTCCTCGAACAGCTTGCGCACATATTTCGGGTCGATGCCGACGGCGAGCTCGGCCTTTTCGTTTTCGTAGCCGGCAACCGGCATGCGCGCGGTGAGCGCTACGGCGGCATCGGTACTGACGCCGTATGAAGCGGTGCTTTTGCCGGCGCGAAGCAGCGAGATGTACGAAATCTCCGGGTGCTTTTTCTCGGTATCGGCAAACAGCGTTTCGACGCCGACCAGTTTCTCTATGGCGATGCCGTGGCCGGCAGCCTGGCTGATCAGTCCGCTGAGCGAACGTCCCGCAGTGCTGGCTTTTTCCAGTACCTGCGGCGCGATGCTGGCGTCGAAGGTCCGATACATCAGCCCCACCGTGGTGGCGATGGCTGCGGTCACCAGCAGCAGGATGGCGGTCAGCGCCACCCAGAGTTGCCGTTGCAGGTAGGAGGGCGCCTTCATTCCGCTGCCTCAGGAGCGATGGGCGCTATTAGTTCCAGCTGTTGTCTCGCCGCGTCGAACTGCCCTTTCACGGCAGTAACGTTGGTTGCCAGCACATGGGAGCGTAGGTCGCGCGTTGCATCAGCACTGGGATCGAACAGGGCATCCGCCGCCGCCACCATTTCGCGATCAGTACGCCGCCACAGCCACATCAGTGTGGCGTAGAGCAAAAGAGTGAAGAGCGCGAACAGGGCGGCGCAGGTAATGACCAGCCGCTGAGTGAACGTGGCCATGGCCTGTTTTTCCAGCTGGCGGCTGTAGCGGATCACCGCATAGCCGGCAGGCTGCTCGAAACTGTTGCGGATGATCGAGGCGACCACGGCTTCATCGGTCGAGGGCGACAGGCTGCTGAATTTCGACTGCCGGGCGAATATCGGCAGCCACTCCGCCGGCAGGCTGGAGCCGATGCGAGCCAGATCGGTGGCGTAGGCAATCTTGCCGTCTTTGCCGGCGACCTCGATGCCGAGGAAGATCGGATCCGCTTCGCGCCGTCGCTCGATGACTTCCTGCAGCGTGGCGATCTCCCAGAAATCCTGGCCCAGCGAAAGGCTTTTCTCGGCGATATCGTCGATCTCGCCTGCGACCAGCACCACGCGATCACGCTGCAGCCCGGTGAATACGCTCTGGTACTTGAAATACAGCAGCAGGCCGGTCATGAACACGGCAAAGCCGATCACCCAGAATGCGAGCCAGAAGAGTTTGCGGTTAACGGCGGGCATATCTGGAAAAGTGGATGGCGAGTCGGGTTATCGAACCCGAATGATTACCGTTCGCCGTCGGCTTGTCGATGAAATATTCACAGTTATGCGGCGAAACAGGCGTGAAATGATGTGTCCGGCAGTCTCAGGACGAGGCCCGTGCCATCAGGTTTTCCAGATGCAGGTCAATGGCCGGCCATTCGGAGTCGAGAATGCTGTAATAAACCGACGAGCGCGGCGTGCCATCGGCCAGAATGATGTGATTGCGCAGCACGCCCTCGCGGTAGGCGCGCAGGCGCTCGATGGCATCCAGCGAAGCGAAGTTGCGATGATCGATCTTGAACTGCACACGAACCACACCGAGAGTGTTGAAGGCATGCTTCAGCATCAGTTGCTTGCTTTCCAAATTGAGGCCCTCGCGCTGGAAGTTGAGCCCGATCCACGTTCCAACTTCGACCACGCGGTTGTCGATCTCGATTTCCATAAAACGCGTGGTGCCAACCGCGTTGCCGGTTTTGAGGTCGATCATGGCAAAGGGGAGGTCGGTGCCCGCAGCTTGCCGGTCGAGCAGAGCCTGCACCAGCCCAGCCATCCCTTGTTCGCGGTAGATGCGCGCGTCCAACAGATAGCGCCAAATCGTACGGCGCCCGTCCGGGGAATCCTTGCAGGCGTAGTCGAGGTCGGCGACGTGGTCCAGCGAGAGGGGCTCAAGCCGCAAATGGCGGCCGGTTAGCGTGACGGGTTTGATGTCCATGGCGCTGTTCTCAAGAGTTTTTTGGCCGGAAAGTGCGAATTCAGTATACCGGTGCAGCCCTGCCCCGGGGATAAGGGCTTCCCTTAGGGGGCATATTCACGCAGGATTAACGATTTGACGCAAGTCCCGGCACGCCTTGAGGTAACATCAAACTCGATTAAAACCCGGCCGGCAGTGACGGATTAGACGGTACGGCCGAGAAAAGACAGCGATTCCGCGCCCGGCAATCCACGCGGCAGAACCTACGGCGAACACCATGACTCAGGACTCAACCAAGGACGACCGGGCACGATCGGACATCACGCGCATGGCGCGCGACGGCCACTTGCCGGTCGCAAAACCTGCGGCCAGCGACGACGATGCCACAGTGGTGGTGACGCCCGCTCCCTCGACGGATGACGATGCCACCATCGTGGCGCCCCACGCATCGGCTGGCGATGATGCAACAGTGGTATCGACCGCGCCTCCGCCAACTGCGGCACCATCGCACCCGGCCAACGTGACCCCGCTGGCCCTGCCGGTGGGCTACCGGCTGCACGAGTATCGAGTCGACAAAGTGCTGGGCCAGGGCGGCTTCGGCATCACCTACCTTGCCAGCGATGTGAACCTCAATGCCAAGGTGGCGATCAAGGAATACCTGCCCGAGCAATTTGCCAACCGCACCATTGACATCACCGTGGCGCCGCGTTCGGCCAACGACGAAGAGTTTTACGAAAAAGGCCTGGAAAACTATCTGGTCGAGGCGCGCACGCTCGCCACTTTCCGTCACCCGCACATCGTTCGTGTCGCCCGTTTTTTTGAGGCCAACAACACGGCGTACATGGTGCTGGAGTACGAGCGCGGCGAATCGCTCAAATCCTGGTGGCGCAATCATGCCGACCTTCCAGAGGCCGACCTGCTGCTACTGCTGCGTCCATTGCTCGATGGGCTCGCCGTGGTTCACGAAAGCGGCTTCCTGCACCGCGATATCAAACCCGACAATATTTATGTGCGCGATACCGACGGCACGCTGGTGCTGCTCGATTTCGGTGCCGCACGCGCGACCTCGGAGCAACGTACCGAGGAAAACAATTTCGTCACCCCCGGTTATGGTCCGATCGAACAGTACGTGATGGGCGAGCAGGGGCCGTGGACCGATATCTACGCCTTTGGCGCCACGCTGTATTGGATGGTGTCGGGCAAGAAGCCGATCGAGGCACCGGATCGCATGGTCGATCCCGATCCGCTGAAACCGGCGGTGGAGGTCGGCAAGGGACGTTACAGCCATGAATTTTTGACTGCCATCGACTGGGCACTGAAACCCGAGACGCAGGACCGGCCGCGCGATGTAGCTGCGTTCCGCAAGGCACTATTTGCTGCGCATCCCTCCAGCCTGGATCTGCAGGATGCGTTGAGCGCCGGCGAGAGAGTCGATGGCGAGAAGAACGTGGGCTGGATGGCGGCATTGAGGTCGCCGCGGCTGCTGAAGGCCAAGCTGGTCAACGTGGCTCGCTCACTGGTGCGTCCCGGCTCATGGCCACTGGCGGTGAAGATGACGCTGGCGATGGTATTGACGGCGCTGACACCCATGCTGCTGACGGCGTATTACAACTACTCTGGCAGCGTTGAGCGCGTGAGTACCGGCGAACTGCGCGACCTGGAGCAGTTGGCGGGCAGCGTTGCGGGCCGCGTGTCGCAACTGATTTCCGACAGCAAGAATCTCGCGGTGTACGTCAGTACCGACGACGATTTCGTCGCCTTCCTCAAGGCGCCATCGGACGCGCGAGCGAAAGACATTACCGCCAAGTTGCTGGGGTTGGCCAAGGCCAATCCGGATATCCAGGTCGCCACCGTGCTCAATGCCAACGGCGATGCGCTGGCATCCAGCTTCGACGGCGTGGCCGGCCGCAATTTCAAGTTCCGCCAGTATTTTCAGGAAGCACTGGCGGGGCGCCAGCATATCACCGGCATCATCATCGGGGCGACAGCAGGCGAGCCCGGCGTGTTCTTCGCCAATCCGGTGAAGGACGACCGGGGCCAGGTTATCGGGGTGGTCACGCTGCGCATCCGCGGCAGCGCCATTGCCGCGATCCTTGAGGAGTCGCGCGGCAACTCGGCGCGCAACGCGATGCTGGTGGACGGCGACGGTGTCATCATCCACCACTCGGACCCGTGGCTGATTTTCAAATCGCTGGCGCCGCTGCCGCCGGAAACGCTGAAGGCAATCGTCGCCGACCAGCGCTTCAAGCTGGACAAGATCGAGTCGCTCGATCTACCCGAGTTGGCACAGAAGATGGTCGGCGCAAAGGGCGAGGGCAACGCGAGCTATTTGTCCCTGCTATTGAAGGCGCCCGAAATTGCCGGCTTCGCACCGGTGGCGGGACATACATGGGTGGTGGCGATGTCGGAGTCGCGTGAATATTTCGAAGCACCGTTGCGCGAAATGTTCCGCAATGTGCTCTATAGCGTGGTGCTGGTGGGCTTCGTTTTTGTGGTGCTGGCGGTGTGGTTTGCCCGCACCATCGTCAAACCAATCGAGCGGCTGACCACGGCGGCGCATGCGCTGAAGAGCGGCGACTACGACCAGGCAAATGTGAAGGTAACGTCGGCTGACGAGATCGGCCAGTTGGCGCGGGTGTTCAACGTCATGATCGATGTGTTGCGGCAGCGTGAACGCGAAACGGGAGCCGCCAAAAAACGCGAAGCGCGGCGCTCTGCCAAGCCGCCGGCAGTGTAGTCACATTCGGTTGTTCAGCGGCACTCGAATTCGAGTACCGAGGTCGCGTTGGCGCGAGACTGGCCGAAGGCAATCCAGCCCTTGCCCAGCAGCGCGCATTCCTCGCGCCGCAGCACAAACTCGGCATTGCCCTCGAACGTGATCCAGGTGCCATTGACGCTGTGGTCGACCACGACGAACTTGCCGGCGCGAAATTCAATCTGCCCGTGATTGCGCGATGCATTGGTGTCATCGACCACCAATTGTGCACTCTTGTCGCGACCAAAAATCAGGGAGGGGCGCGAGCTGCTCAGCTCAATGTCCTGTCCGCCGTAGCGCACCTTGAGCGAGGTGAACTTGGCCGCTGCGGTGTTGCGCGATGCCAGTACTGTCACGGTCTGGTCGCCTTCTTCCCACAGCACTTCGCAGATATCGATCTCGCCCTTGCCCTTGACTTCGATCGCATGCAGTTGCCGGCATGAGGCGCGCAGCACCGCATTCAAGCGGTCGACAGTGGAGCGCGTGGTGATGATCTGATCGCGAACCGCCACACCGGATAGTCGCGCCGCGAGGTTCACGCTGTCGCCGAACAGATCGCCATCGCGCTCGATGGCAGGGCCGAAGTGATAGCCGATACGCGCGCCCAGCCGTATGCCGCCGGTAGGTTCAAACGCGCCCAGGGCTTTCTGCATATCGACCGCCGCAATGGTGGCCGCGCCCGCATCGGCGAATACCGCCATGACTTCATCGCCGATGGTTTTGATCACCCGGCCGCCGTTTTTCTGCGTGGTTTCGATAAAGGCATCGACGCATCGCTGTACTGCCGCAAACGCCACCTTGTCGCCTACCGTGTCGTAGAGCTTGGTGCTGCTGCTGACATCGGCAAACATGATTGCGGCTTCGATTGATTTTTCCATGGCGGTTGTATTGCGGACGGGCGCCGAGTAAGTTGACGCGCAAGTGTGGCGCAGATTGCCGTTTGCGACAAGTCGGAGCAGGGACAAAAAAGGGCTGCCCTTGCGGACAGCCCTTGATTGGCGAGGCACGGCGCTGTCAATCGCCGAAAGATTGTGGCCGTGGTGCCGGCGCCGGAATGACGCTGGCGCGGCGTTTGCGCATCAGATCTGCGGGCCACAACGCCAGGCGAAAGAGCGCTCGCAAACCCAGTAACACGAACAGGGCTTCAAACAAGGTCGCGACGAAGGCCAGCAACGCGCCAAATTTCCATCCCGCCCACTTTGCTTCCCGCAGGTGGAACTTGGCGATGGCACGGTCGCGCGCGATTTCGATCGAATCGTAGAACGTTGGCACCATCAGCAAGGTAAGGAGTGTCGAGGTAATGGTGCCGCCGATAATCGCAACCGCCATCGGCCGGTAGAACTCGCCGCCTTCGCCCATGCCGATGGCCACTGGCATCATGCCGGCGATCAGCGCGAACGTGGTCATCAGGATTGGCCGCAAGCGCACGCGGCCGGCGTGCATCAGCGCCTCCTCGCGATCCACGCCCTGCGCCTCTTCCTTGCGCGCGCAGTCAAGCAGCAGAATCGCGTTCTTCGCTACCAGGCCCATCAGCATGATGACGCCGATAAAACTCATCAGGTTCAGCGTGCCGCCGGTTGCTTTCAATGCCAGCACCACTCCAATCAGCGACAGCGGCAGAGAAAGCATGATCGGAATCGGTGCGGTGAACGAGCCGAACTGGATCACCAGCGTGAGGTACATGAGACCGATGCCCATGACGAGCGCGATGCCCATCTCGGTGAATACTTCTTGCTGGTCGCGTGCCGCGCCGCCCAATTCCAGTCCGTAGCCGGCCGGGAAATCGATCGACTTGGCGATCTTCAGCGCATCCGACGTCACTTCGCCGGGGGAGCGGCCCTGCACATTGGCCGACACCGCGATCATGCGCTTGCCGTCGGAGTGCTGAATTTTCGCCGGCCCCTTGCCCATGCTGATGGTGGCGATCTGGTCCAGCGGCACCATCATATTGCTGCCGGTAACGGCGATCGGCAGATGCTCGATATTGGCGGCGCTGACACGATCGTCCGGGTGCAGGCGTACCGCCACGTCGCGCGATTCGCCGGTGGGGTCAACCCAGTCGCCGACTTCCACGCCGGCAAACGCCACACGCAGCGCCTGTGCTGCATCGCCGACAGAAATGCCGAGCGAATTGGCCAGGCCACGATTCAATTCAATTTTCAGCTCGTCCTTCGGGTCCTGCTCGGACAGGCCAACGTCCACCGCGCCGGGAACCTTGGCGAGCTTCTCCATAAAGTCGCTGGTGATCGCCAGCAGGCGGCGCGAATCCGGGCCGGAGAACTGGATCTGCACCGGCTTTCTCGCGCCGTTATTAAGATCGTCCAGTACCGTGTATTCGGCACCGACCAGCCGCTTCATCTCTTTCCGCAGGTCGACCGCGATTTCGGCGGCCGAGCGCTTGCGCTCCGTGCTCTTGCCGATATCGACATAAACGCGGCCGCCACCGGCGTTGACGTTGCTATTCGTGGCCTTGGTTTCAGGCAGCGTGCGCGCCAGCTCCGCCGACTTCTCGACTTTCAGCTTGGTGTAGTCGAGGCTGGCGCTGGACGGGGTGCGCACTTCGATGGCAAGCATGCCGACATCGGAGGCGGGCAGGAAGCTGGAACCACCGAGGAAAATCTGGAACACGATCGCCCCGACAAACGACAGCCCGGCGATCACTGCCATCCAGCGGCGATGATGCAAGGCCCACGCAATGACGTTGCCATAACGGTCGGCCTGATGATCGAACCAGTGATTGAATTTCTGCAACCAGAGCGAAATGCCCTTCTTCGGCGCGTTGTGATAGCCGACCGGGTCACCCCAGTAGGCCGACAGCATCGGGTCAAGCGTGAAGGAAATAAACAGACTCACCAGCACCGATGTCGCCACAGTCAGCGCGAATGGCCGGAACCACTCGCCCGCGCCGCCGCCCATGAAGGCCACCGGGATGAACACCGCGATGATGGAGAACGTGGTCGCGGTTACGGCAAGGCCGATTTCCTGCGTGCCGACGCTGGCGGCGGTCATGCGGTCCACGCCCATTTCC
>JAEUNB010000418.1 GCA_016790625.1 Betaproteobacteria bacterium
TTGGCGAGCGACTGCACCTTGCCGCGTTCGGCGGATACGCCGGCGAGCGTCTGGTGTTGGCTGAAGCGGTTTTGCGAGGCCGTTTCCGCCACGGTTTCGACCAGCGTGTTCCAGGCGTTGCAATGCGGGCATTGGCCCTGCCACTTTGGCGAAAGGCCACCGCATTCGGTGCAGGTGTATTGGGTTTTAGGTTTGGCCATTACAGAGTGATTTTCGATTTTGACCTTCCCCCGCGTAGGCGGGGGTCCAAGTTTTCTTATGACACGCGGCTTATGAACTTGGGCCCCCGCCTACGCGGGGGAAGGACTAGCAAAGCTGGATATTTATACAGCCATTGTACCGCTCTCCTGAGACACCCAGCAAGCCGGCGTTTGGTCTGAAAACCGGCTACTTCAGGATCGCTTCGAGCACCTGCCCCGCTGTCGTCAGCTGCGGGAAGGTCACACTGCAATAGACGGCGAATACCATGGCCGCGCCGCCCATCAGCGCGAACGGCTTCCAGGTTTTCTTCAACAGCACGGCAGCCCAGTTGGCGGAATCCAGCGCTTTGGCGCCGCGTGCCAGTGGCGAGCCGAGCAGCACTTCGAACACGACTTCGGCGAGGATGGCCGGCGCCTGGTAGATGACATAGAACGCCGCGCCGAATACAAACGCGAGCACGATGGCGAGCAGGATGCCGGCGATGACCAGTGCGCAGCCACCTTCGTCACCCACATCGCCAATGTCCGCGATATTGCTGAGTGGACCCGCGTCCGGGAGGTCGACCGACATTGACGTATCGGCGAGATTGTTCGCCACCGCGTCGGACACGACATCCGCATCCCAGCCGCCCGCTGCGCCGCCGCCGTCGAAGCTGCCGCCGCCACCGCTGAACGGCACTTCCACGGGAGCCGATGGTCCGGAGCCACCGACATTGATGGGAATATCCAGCGGAACATCGCCGCTCCAGTTCTCGCGCCGTCCCCAGTCCGCGCGCAGGTGGCGGCCATAGCGCGAAAGATGCAACCACAGCCATACGCCCATGAAAAAAGTGCCATAGGCCAGCAGCAGCGCCAGTGCGTAACGAATCCACATCGTGGTCACGCCGATTTTCAGCATCGTGTGCGTGGTCAGCACCGCCACCGAGATGCAGGACGCGATGATCAGGAACATGTGGAAGCGCGTGTAGTAGCGCTCCTTCAGCAGGGCCATCAGGCCGCGTGGGGTATTGGCTCGTGCCCCATCCCATTCCGCTTTTCGTGCGGTCTTCTTCTTTTCCCTTGCGCGTGCCGTTGGCACCGCCATCAGGCCACTTCCACCTTCGGCACGCGGTTGGCGACAGCGCACATCAACTCATAGCCGACAGTTCCGGCCGCATGCGCCACTTCATCGATCGACAAGCCCTCGCCCCACAGCACCACCGGCGTGCCTTCCTTCGCTGCGGGAATGTCGGTGATGTCCGCGCACAGCATGTCCATCGATACGCGGCCCACCGTGCGGGTGCGTTTGCCGGCGACCAGTATCGGCGTGCTGTGTTCGTGCGTGCCCGGCGCGTGGCGCGGATAGCCGTCCGCATAACCGCATGCGACGATGCCGATGCGGGTTTTCTTCTTTGCCGTGTAGGTGCTGCCGTAGCCGACCGACTGGCCCTTCTCCAGCATCTGCACCCCGATGATTTCGCTGCGCAGGCTCATCACCGGCTTCAAGCCGATGGCGTCAGCGGAGAGTTCATCGAACGGCGAGGAACCGTAGAGCATGATGCCCGGGCGCACCCAATCGCGATGCGTATCGGGAAAGCGCAGCACGGCGGCGGAATTGGCGACGCTGACGGTGAAGGGTTTTTTCTGCAGCGTTTCCCTGGCGATCTTTTCCCAGGATTTGAATTCGCGCATCTGCGCGGCCACGCCGTCCTTACCGTCGGAGCCGGCGAAGTGCGTCATCAATGTAATGTCGCCGAAGTTCTTTCCTGTTGCGGCCATGCCGAGCGCATATCGCGCGCCCCCGTCAGTGAATCCGAGGCGATTCATGCCGGTGTTGATCTTGACGAAGGTATCCAGAGGACGTGACAGCTCGGCTTTGGAGATCTGGCCGATTTGCGCGGCGTTATGCACCACCGTCATCAGCTTCTGCGTGGCGAAAGTGGTGAGCTCCTCTTCACCGAAAAAGCCCTCCAGCATCAGGATCGGCTCAGTCGCGCCGAGATTGCGCAGGCGCACAGCGCTGTCGAGTTCCAGTGTGGCCCAGGCGTCGGGCGATTTCAGCGCACGTTTGGCGAAATCGATGCCGTGACCGTAGGCATTGGCTTTGACCACCGCGAACACTTGCGCATTCGGCGCCTTGCTTTTCGCCAACTCGTAGTTGTGGCGCAGCGCGGCGGCGGAGAGTTCGGCTTTGATCGGGCGTGACATGGCTTGGGCTAGAGAGTTTGGCGGATCAGGAAGATTGCATCATGACACGACGCGTGGCTGCGCTATTGATGTTTCCTTTATGGCCAACCGTTTCCCCTCTCTCTCTGTCTCTCTCCCGTGAACGGGAGAGAGAGGAAAATCGTCGGCCGCATTAGAAAATCCAGCAACTCGCTACCCACTTCTCCCCTCGCCCGTTTACGGGAGAGGGTGGCCGACAGGCCGGGAGAGGGCATACCGCGTCATGCGCACCTGAGTTCCCGTTGTCGCCGCTAGTAGCCTTGATAGCCCCCCTGGTTTGGCGCCGCGTTTTCGTAGCGGGTGAATTTACCAACCCACGTCAGCGGCACTGTGCCGATGGGGCCGTTACGCTGCTTGGCGATGATGACTTCGGCGATGCCGGCCAACTGGATTTTTTCTTCCGGCGTCTTGGCGTAAACCTCGTCGCGATACAGGAACAGGATGACGTCGGCATCCTGCTCGATAGCGCCGGATTCGCGCAAGTCGGACATCACCGGTTTCTTGATATCGCGCTGCTCCACTGAGCGATTCAGCTGGGAAAGCGCGATCACCGGGCACTTCAGTTCCTTGGCCAGCGCTTTCAGTGAACGCGAGATTTCGGAAATTTCAGTGGCGCGGTTTTCGCCGGCGCTGGTGGCGCTCATCAGCTGCAGGTAATCGACCACGATCAAGCCGGCGCCACCGTACTGGCGATGCATGCGGCGCGCACGGGCACGGAGCTCCAGTGCATTGAGGCCAGGGGTTTCATCGATCTGGATTGGCGCTTCATTCAATCGCGCGAGTGCTTGATTGAGCGAATCCCAATCGCGCGCTTCAAGGCGGCCGGTGCGAACTTTCTGCTGATCGACCTTGGCAACCGAGCTCAACAGACGCATGGCAAGCTGCGCGCCGCCCATTTCCATCGAGAACACGAATACCGGCAAGCCGGCGGAGAGCGCGACGTGTTCGGCAATGTTTAGCGCGAAAGCGGTCTTGCCCATTGAGGGACGCCCGGCGACGATGATGAGATCGCCTTCGTGCATGCCGGAGGTTTTTTCATCGAGGTCGGTGAAGCCGGTAGGGACGCCTGTGACTGCATCGGGATTCTTGGAGAGTTCATCGAGCCGTTCCATCACCTCCGACAGCAGGCTGGACATGGACAGGAAGCCCTGCCCCTGCTTGCGGCCCATTTCGGCGATGTCGAATACTTTCTTCTCGGCTTCGTCGAGCAACTGGCGCGCTTCGCGGCCGTTGGGTGTGTACGACGCGTCGGCGATTTCCTCACCCACACGGGCGAGGCGGCGCATGATGGCGCGCTCACGCACGATCTCGGCATAGAGGCGGATATTGGCGGCGCTGGGCGTGCCTTCCGAGAGGCTTTGCAGATAGGCGATGCCGCCGATGCCCTGCAACTCGCCGCCGAGTTGCAGCGATTCGGCCACCGTCAGCACATCGGCAGGTTTGTTGCCTTCGATCAGCTTGGAGATGTGGCGGTAGATGCGGCGATGATCGTCGCGGTAGAAATCTTCATCGGCGACCATGTCGCCGATGCGCTCCCAGGCTTCGTTGTTCAGCAGCAGGCCCCCGAGGACCGATTGCTCGGCCTGGATCGAATGCTGCGGCAGCTTGAGATTGGAAATGCCTTCCATGCCTTCCGCGCCATCCTGGGAAAACATCGGAACAA
Organism: Betaproteobacteria bacterium; assembly: GCA_016790625.1. Taxonomy (GTDB): domain Bacteria; phylum Pseudomonadota; class Gammaproteobacteria; order Burkholderiales; family Usitatibacteraceae; genus UKL13-2. The sequence goes on from JAEUNB010000418.1 coordinate 4,069, forward strand.
AGTTAGGATTGGCGGCCATTCAGTATGGGTCTTTGGAGGCGTGGGAACGTGAGACGGGCGTCAAAAAACGGAGTCCGCAAGTTTGCGCTTCAGTTTATCCACAATCAATGCACAAGGCTGTGGGTTGCTTGTGGATAAGTAGTGCGCAACGTGGGTACAAATAAAAACCGCTACCCCGATTGAGGGTAGCGGTTTCAATTTTACGGCTGCCCGCAAAGTCGCGGGCGGCGTTACAACGAGACTGCAAACTTAAGCAGCTTCGCCCAGTACCGAAACGGTAATGTTGGCGTTGACGTCGGTGTGCAGGTGCAGGCGGATCGGGAAATCGCCAATGGTCTTCAGCGGACCATTAGGCATAACCACTTCGCCCTTCTTCACATCGAAGCCTTGCTTGGTCAGCGCTTCGGCGATATCCGAATTGGTGACCGAGCCAAACAAACGACCGTCAACACCGGCCTTCTGCGTGACTTGCACCAGATAGCCTTCGAGCTTCTCGCCACGTGCTTGAGCAGCGGCCAGCAGTTCGTTGGCTTTCTTTTCCAGTTCGGCACGCTTGGCTTCGAACTCGGCCTTGGCGGCGTCGGTCGCGCGCTTGGCTTTGCCTTGTGGGATCAGGAAGTTGCGGGCGTAGCCGTCTTTGACCTTGACCACGTCGCCCAGGGCGCCGAGGTTGATTACTTTTTCCATCAAGATAACTTGCATGTTTTTCTCCTAAGTAGGCTGACTGCTTAGTGCAAGTCGGTGTAATGGATCAGGGCCAGGAAGCGGGCGCGCTTGATGGCGACGTCCAGCTGGCGCTGGTACTTGGCTTTGGTACCGGTGATGCGGGCCGGAATGATCTTGCCGTTTTCGTTGACGAAATCCTTCAGGATGCCGATGTCTTTGTAATCGATCTCGACGACTTTCTCGGCGGTGAAGCGGCAGAATTTCTTGCGACGGAACAGGCCGCGATTCGGGTTACGCGTATCTTTTTTGTTCTTGTCGAACTTCTTACCACGGGGTGATGGACGGGGCATGATGACCTCTAACTGAATTTGAATTGGGTTATGTGCAATATCGGTTGCGGACTGTAGCGGTTCTTGCGGGACAGAAAGCCTTTGAGGGAAACGGTATCGCCCACTTTGACGCTATCGAGCTCTTTTGCCGTGTCACCGAACGCTACTGCATTCATTTCGACTTCCACCTGGACCTCCTGGTCCATTTCGGTCTGCGTCGATTGGTGATTCAACATCAAGCTCAGCGTTGCGATACCACCGGGAGTTAGCCTCAGGGTGTCGCGTGAAACGATCTTTCCTTCAAGAACAGTGGTGTTTTTCATTTATTCACCACGGTTCACCGCACTGCTTCAATCAGAACTTTTATCGGCACCTCAGGCGGGCTGGGCGACCTTGACGTCTTCCTTCACGTCCACCGACTTGGATTTTTCTTCCTTCATCATCGGCGACGGGCCGGTTTCGGCAGCGGTTTTCTTGACGGTCAGGTGGCGCAGGACGGCGTCGTTGAACTTGAACGCGTGTTCGAGTTCGTCGAGCGTCGGCTGAGCGACTTCGATATTCATCAGCACGTAGTGCGCCTTGAATACCTTCTGGATCGGATAGGTCATCTGGCGACGGCCCCAGTCTTCGATGCGGTGGATCTTGCCGCCGCCCTGGGCAATGGTCGCCTTGTATCGCTCGATCATGGCGGGCACTTGCTCGCTCTGATCGGGATGGACGATGAATACAATTTCGTAATGGCGCATGAAATCTCCTTGTGGATTAGGGACTTAAGTGACGCTACAGCGTACTCGCGGTCCAATTAAAGCCACCAGCGATGCGCACCGCCGTGTGGCAAGGGGGTTGAATTGTCCTCGGAACGGCGATATTTTGCCGACCAAGCCCTATATTATGCTGCAATTTCCTCAATAAATCAAACAGTTCTGGTAGTTGCCCCTATTTGGGCGTTGGTACTGATGGTGAACCAGATTTGCGGACGTAAAGACGCTGCTCAAGGATAGGCAGCACAACGTCGGTGAGCTTGTCTTGCCCGATGGTGTTCTGGTGATAGAGGTCCCAGAAGGCAGCACATTCGGGGCCGTTGCCCCCACCAAAGAAATCGGTGAAATCATGCAGCTCGATCAGTCCCTTATCTTGTAACGACTGCAGCAGCGTCCTCGCCCACGCTTCCGCCCCTAGCGGCATGGCATCGCGCCGCCAGATTTCTGGCATCGGCATCAAAAGGACCACCAACGGCTTTGCGTAGGGCAGTTCGCGAAACTGCGTTTCACGAACGCGGGCGACCTCGGTTAAATGCGGAAATTTTGCAGTCTCGCGAAAATCCATGCGAGTCTCCCTTTGCCACTGACGGCATTGCATTACCGTACCGGCAAAAGGTTGCACAGGTGGTGTTGCCGCGCATGCGGCGACGCTGGTCAGCGGTACCTGGCAAATATCTGTTGCCACCTTCTGGCGTGAAAACAGTGTGCTGCCGGCCGGTGCCTTCGCCAACAGCGCACCCGCGTCGCGTATTCGCCTTGCCGGATATCGCACCAGATCCTGGATATCTTCGCGATACAAAAACAGTGCCGACCAACTGCCGTAGGTCGAGAGATTGGTATGATCCAACGGCACATGTCGCGACATCCAATCCGCGTCCCACGCGCGCGAAAATGGCGCGACCATATTTAATTCATAGGTTCCGTTACCCAGAAACTTGAAGTCCGAAATGGTGGTTGCAATCACAGCCCCCTTCAATTGCGGCGCCCGCTCGCGCAGCCAGCGCACCAACATTTCCATACTCATCCAATGCATACCCGGGATAGCCACACTGGCGTGAGTTAGGCCCTTCGCCTTTGCTGCAGCCGCAATGCGCTCGTGATCGAGCCCGTAAACGGTGCGCGAATCGCCGAAGGTCACAAAGTCCAGCTTTCCAGGCCCCAGCGCTTCAAGCGCGCGTTTCATGGCTATGGTTTGGCCGGCATTGCTTTCCCGCTTGGCCATCCACTCCCAAGCGCCGTGACGAAACGCGAATTCAAGCCCTGCCACGATTGCGACGATGATAACGATACGGACGGCGACAAATTTGAGAATATCGGCGCGCATGTCAAAACTGGAAGTAAATGAACGGCACAGTCTTCGACGGCGTGAACCAGATAAGCAGCAGGATCATGGCGCTGGCGTAGGTGCCAAACGCAATCGCGCCAGCCTTGGCCAAACGGTCCTTTACCTTCCAATGCGCCATCGCCCAATGCAGCAATATCAGCCCCAACAAAAAGTGCGGCAGTTTGCCGACAGTAGCCGAAGCGAACGGGCTACCGAAAATAGCGCCAATCTTGCCGATGACAATCATGCTGGAAGCGAAATCTGGCGCGCGGAAAAAAATCCACGCAAAACAGACTAGATGAAATACCAGTAACCAGCGCAGCGCTTTTGCCAGCATGTGAGATGAATTCCACCAAGCCAGACGCGATAGTGCGAGTCGTTCGAGCGCCAGATAGGCACCGTGCAGCCCGCCCCAGACGACGAAGTTCCAACTGGCGCCGTGCCACAGCCCGCCCAGCAGCATCGTCGTCATGAGGTTGGCCATCGTGCGTGCGAGGCCATCGCGGTTGCCGCCCAGCGAAATGTACAGATAGTCACGCAGCCAGCGTGAAAGCGTCATATGCCAGCGGCGCCAGAACTCCTGGAACGACAACGCCAGATAGGGGTAGTCAAAGTTTTTCGGGAACTCGAAACCGAACAACAGCGCCAAGCCGATGGCGATATCGGTGTAACCGGAGAAATCGAAATAGATCTGGAACGCGAAGGCGTACACCGACAACAGCGCCATCCACGGATCGGCGGCAGCGGGATTGCTGAACACCTCCTCCACGCTCGCGGCGAGGTTGTCGGCCAGCACCACTTTCTTCACATAGCCCGCAGCAATCAGCACCAGCCCGTATTGCAAGGACTTCAGTGTGATCGGGTTTGGCCGGTCGAGCTGGGTGAAGAACTCTGACGCACGGACGATAGGCCCCGCCAGCAACTGCGGGAAAAAGGTAGTGAAGACGGCGTAGTCCAGCGGCGACTTGCGCGGCGCCAAATGGCCGCGATAGACGTCGATGGTGTAGCTCATGTTCTGGAAGGTATAGAACGAGATACCCACCGGCAGGATGATGTCCAGCGGCGTGATCTGCAATGCGGCACCTGCGGCGTCGCTGAGGCCGTTGGCCGTTGCAATGAGGAAGTTGGCGTATTTGAAAAACGCCAGCACGCCGAGATTGGCGACGAGGCTGATGGTGATCAATTTGCGCGGCGACGCCGACCCAGCCAGGCGCTGCGCAATCACGTAGTCGACGGTGGCTGTGAGCGCAATCAGGCTCAGGTACTTCCAGCTCCACTGGCCGTAGAAATAGCAGCTCGCCGCGATCAGGAACAGTTTCCACGCCCGACCGTAACGCGGCAACCAGCACGCGACGGTAAGGACGATCAGCAGGAAGACAATGAAGTGCCAGGAATTAAACAGCATGGGCGCACATTCTACTGGCGGTTTCAGCGTTCACGAATGGCCAAAGAAAAAAGCCCGTTCAGTCGTTTGGACTGAGCGGGCTTTTTGCGGCGAAGACAATCTATTTCGCTGCAGGCTTGGCGAAATCGCCGGCGTTGACCAGTGTGAAGCCGCCAATATCCAGATACTTTTTCATCACCGCCTGCACATCAGCGGGTTTCAGGTCTTGAACCTTCTTATCCAATGCAGCATTCCAAGCGAAGGTGCGCCCAAGGTACAGGTGCGTCGCCAGCGCTGCGGCGAGCTGCGCGTCGCTGGAACGCGTCAATTGCTGCGATTGTGCGTAGCCGGATTTCGCCGAAGCAACTTCCGCTGCTGGGAATCCCTCGGCAATCAGCTTGCCCATCTCGTCCTTGAATGCGGCTTCGACTTTGGCTTTGTTCTGCGGCGCGTATTGCGCATAGGCGCTCCAGCTGCCGGCGCGGTCGAGCGAATTCACATCCAGGTTGGAATAAACCGAATAGCTCAGGCCTTCCTTGACGCGAATGCGTGCCACCAGGCGTGCGGCGAAGTCCGCACCGCCGCCCAGCATCCAGTCAGCAATCTTCATTGCGGCGTAGTCGGGATCGTCTTCGGTCAAGTTGACGTTGACGCGGGCGATGAAGGTGGCACTTTCCTTGTCCGGCGTTTCCACCGACTTGCTGGTCGCCGGGATGGCGCGGTATTCCTCGGTCAGGCGCTTGAATGCCTTGCCCGATTTCCAGTTACCAAATAGCTGCGGCAGCAATTCGTTGATCGCCTTCTCATCGAAATCGCCGACGATGGCGATTTGGCCGTTGTTGCTGCCGTAGAAGTCGCGATAGAACGCTTTGACGTCGTCCAGTTTCACCGCATTCGTGCGTTCGATGGCTTCCTTCAGCGTGATGGAAGAACGCACATCATCCTTCGGGTAGACATTGAAATGTTCGCCGACGATCTCGTTGGCCAACGAGGGCGGATCGGACAGTGCCGCTTCCAATCCCGCAAGAATTTCCTGTTTGCGCAGGTCGAATTCCTTATCGGTGAGCGTCGATTCGCGCAGCATTTCGGCAACCAGTTTCAGCGCAGCCGGCAGCGTATCGCGCTTGGCAGTGATATTGGCAAAAGCGCGCGTTGGCGTTCCGCCTACACTGATGCTGGCTTTCAGCTTGTCGATTTCTTCGCGCAGCTGTTCACGGGTCTTGGTCTTGGTGCCACGCATCAGCAGGCCACCGACCAGCTGCGCATTGGTGCGCTGGCCCTTGAGACTGTTTTCGTCACCGAAGCGCAGCACCAGTTGCACGCTGACGGTCTCGCCACGTGTTTTCTTCGACAATAGCGCGGTCTTCATCCCGCCGGGCAGTTCGCCGCGCTTAACGCGCTTCTCGATCACTTCCGGCGTCGGGTCGAACGCTTCACCTTTGGCAATGGCGGGATCGCCTTTGTAATCCTTCAGCACGCTGCTGACATCGGCAACCACCGGAATTTCGGCGCGGTCCGGCTTCTGCGTCGGCACAAAAATACCGACGGTGCGATTGGCAGGCTTCAGGTAGCTCAACGCGGCGCGCTGCACATCGGCTGCGGTGGCGCTGCGGATACGGTCGCGATTGAGGAAGAACAAGCGCCAATCGCCGGCACCAATCGCCTCCGATAGCTGCATCGCCAGATTCACCGAGTTGTTGTTGATAAGCTCGAAATTTTTCAGATGCTTGGATTTGGCACGCTCGGCTTCCTCGTTGGTCACCGGGCTGGCGGCAAAGCCTTCCAGCGTCTTGATGAACAAGGGACGCACCTCGTCCAGCGCCTGCTCCTTGCGCAACTCCGCCCACAACAACAGCACGGAGGGGTCGCGGTTCTCGAAGTTGTAGTTGGCAACGCTCGACGCTTTCTTGGTTTCCACCAGCGTCTTGTGCAGGCGGCCAGAAGGCGTGTTGGCCAGCACATCGGTCAGCAACACCGTCAGCGCGTAGTCCGGATGCGCCATCGGCGGCACATGGAAACCGGCCATCACGGCCTGTACGTCACCCACACGTTCGAGGCGCAGCGAACGTTCGCCATCCTGCACCGGCTCGCGGGTGTACAGCGATTGCAGCACGCGCTTCGGCTTGGCGATGGGGCCGAAATGTTTGGCGATCATCGCCAATGTTTTTGCTTCGTCCACGCGGCCGGCCACGACCAGCACCGCATTGTCCGGCTGATAGTGATTGCGGTAGAACGCCTGCAGGCGCGGAATCGGCACATTTTCGATATCGGAACGCGCGCCGATGGTCGATTTGCCGTAGTTGTGCCACAGGTACATGGTCGAGACGATGCGCTCGCCCAGGATGCTGGTGGGATCGTTCTCGCCGATCTCGAATTCATTGCGCACCACCGGCATTTCCGTGACCAGATCTTCCTTGCGAATGAAGGAATTGATCATGCGATCGGCTTCCAGCGACAGCGCCCAGTCGAGGTTGTCGTCGGATGCGGTGAACACTTCGTAATAGTTGGTGCGATCGTTCCAGGTCGAGGCGTTCCACTGCGCGCCGCGCTTGGTGAACTCGTCGGTAATCTTGGGATGCTTCTTCGTGCCCTTAAACAACATGTGCTCGAGCAGATGCGCCATGCCGGTTTCGCCGTAATTCTCATGGCGCGAGCCGACCAGATAGGTGATGTTCACCACCACTTGCGGCTTTGAGGCATCGGAGGCGATCAACACTTCAAGGCCGTTGGCGAGGCGGTATTGCGAAATGCCTTCGACCGAGGTGACCTTGGTTACACCTTTCGGCAGTGCCGGCGATTTGTCCTGTGCATTGGCCGCGGTTGTAACCAATGAGGCAAATAGCAAGGCGACCAGCAGTGAGCCGGCCTGTACGAGCTTTTTCATGGGTTCTCTATCCGGAGTTGAAGCAATGAAGAAGGCATTCTAGCGACCGTGGCGACACGGTCATGTAGCAGATTGTTACTGTATTTTTCCCAGCATAACGAAACGAAGATCGCCATTTGGCGCGGTTTTTCAGGCATTTTTTGCCTGAAACCTGCACCAATGCTAGGGTTTTACTTTGGCGCGGCGGCCTCGCGCTGACGGCGCGCTTCGAACAGACAGACACCGGAAGCGACGGAAACGTTCAGGCTTTCCACCGCACCGAACATGGGAATGCTGACGATCTGGTCGCAGTTCTCGCGCGTGAGGCGACGCAGTCCCTCACCTTCCGCGCCCATCACCCAAGCCAGCGGGCCGGCAAGCTTGGCACCGAACAGCGATACGTCACCGCCCTCGTCCGCACCCACCAGCCAGATATCGCGCTCTTTCAGTTCGCGCAGTGTGCGCGCGAGATTGGTGACGGTGATGTACGGTACCGACTCCGCCGCACCGGAGGCGACCTTCATCGCCGACGCGGTGAGACCGACACTGCGATCCTTGGGCGCAATCACCGCATGCACGCCGGCTGCATCAGCCACGCGCAGGCAGGCACCCAAGTTGTGCGGATCGGTAATGCCATCCAGCACCAGCAGAAACGGCGGCACCTTCAGCTCATCCAGCACGTCGTCGACAAACTGCGGCAATGCCGACGGCTCGACCATCGCCACCACACCCTGATGGCGCGCATTGCCGGTCATGCCATCGAGGCGCTTGCCGTCCACGGTCATGACACGCACTTCCTTGCTCTTCGCGGTGTCCAGCAATCCAGACATGCGCTTGTCTTCGCGCTTGGCATCGACATAAATTTCGCGAACGCTGTCAGCACGGGTGCGAAGACGGGCACCCACGGCGTGAAAACCAAAAATAATCTGGGGTTTCATTTTTTCTTCTTGCTCAATAAGGCGCCGGGATTTTTGCCTTTGGGTTTGCCGGCAGGCTTAACCGCTGGCTTGGCGGCGGATTTTCCCTTGGACTTTCCCTTCGGTGCGGGCACTTCCACGACTGGTGGCTTTGCTCGTACCAAGGCGGGCTTCTTCCCCGCCAGCGTCGCAAGATCGAGGCCTGCCATCGGCGTGGTCGGTGGATTGGAACTGTCGAACGAGATGATCTTCTTCTCGACCGGTGCCTTGCTAACCTTGGCATCTCTTGCTGGTATGGCGACAGCCAATGGCGCCGGCGAAGGCTTGATGCCGCCGCCCTTCTTCTCCAGCAAACCTTTCGCCGCCGGTTTCGTCCACGGCGACCGCGCTGCGTCCGACGCTTCATCAACCACAACGGCTTTCTTCAGCCGGTCACTGGTCAATACAAAATCGATCTTGCTGGTTTCGATGTCAACCCGTGCGACCTTGATATTGACGCGATCCGCCAACTGGAATTTCTTGTTGGTGCGCTCGCCGACGATCTGATGTTTGTGCAGGTCGAACTTGAAGTAGTCCTGGCCCAGTTCGGAGATGTGCACCAAGCCTTCGACATACACCTCGTCGAGTGTGACGAAGATGCCGAAGTTGGTAACGCCGCTGATGGTGCCGGCGAATTCCTCACCAAGGCGGTCCTTCATGTAGTAGCACTTGAGCCAGGCCGTGACATCGCGCGTGGCTTCGTCCGCGCGGCGCTCGGTCGCCGAGCACTGCATGCCGAGCTGATCCCACGGCTCCTTGGGATCGTAGGTCGTCCCTTTGAGCGCTGCCTTGATCGCACGATGCGTCAGCAAATCCGGGTAACGGCGGATTGGCGAGGTGAAATGCGTGTAGGCGTCGTAAGCCAAGCCAAAGTGGCCGATATTGTCCGGGCTGTACACCGCCTGCTTCATCGAGCGCAACAGCACCGTCTGCAACAGCGGCGCATCCGGGCGATCCTTGATCTTCTTCAGCAGTGCCGAATAGTCCGCAGGCTTGGGATCCTTGCCACCCGGCAATTGCAGCGCAAAGTCCTTCAACATCGCGCGCAAGCCTTCCAGCTTTTCCTCACTCGGGCCGGCATGGATTCGATACAGCGCCGCATGCTCATTCTCCAGCAGGAAATTGGCCGCGCACACGTTTGCGGCCAGCATGCATTCCTCGATCAGCCGATGCGCATCGTTGCGCTGCGTGGGCACAATCTTCTCGATCTTGCCGACATCGTCGAACATCATCACCGTTTCGGCCGTATCGAAATCGATGGCGCCGCGTTTGTTACGCGCCGCCAGCAGCACCTGGAACACGTTGTCCAGCTGATGCAGGTGCGGAATCAGGTTTTCTTCTATGCCGTGGTCGGGTTCATGCGAATAGAGAACCTTGGCGACTTTGGTGTACGTCAGCCGCGCGGCGGAATGAAACACCGCTTCCATGAATTCGTAGCGCTTGATTTCACCGGCAGGCGAGATCGACATCTCGCATACCAGTGCCAGCCGATCGACATCCGGCTTCAACGAACACATCTCGTTGGATAGTGCTTCCGGCAGCATCGGGATCACGCGTCGCGGAAAATACACCGAGTTGCCGCGCAGGCGCGCCTCCTTGTCCAGCGCGTCGCCGGTCTTCACGTAGTGCGACACATCGGCAATCGCCACCAGCAACCGGTAACCCTTGCCCTGCTTCTCGCAGAACACCGCATCGTCGAAATCCTTGGCGGTCTCACCATCGATGGTGACGAAGGGATAGTCGCGTAAATCCGCGCGGCCCTTCATATCGGCTGCCGTTACCTTCTTCGGCACCTTCTTTTCCATTGCCTCGACGGCGGAGGGCCAGATGTAGGGCAGATCGTGCTTGCGTAGCGCGATCTCGATTTCCATGCCGGGGTCGGCGTAATTGCCCAGCACTTCGATCACGCGAGCAACCGGCTCGGAATTCTTGGCCGGCTGGGCCACTAGTTCCACCATCACCACCTGCCCAGGCTTGGCGCCACCGTCGAAGCCGGGCTCGACCAGGATGTCCTGGCTGATGCGGCGATTCTCGGCCACCACGAACAACACGTTGTGTTCGACGAACAGGCGTCCTACAACCTTGCTGTTCTTGCGTTCGATGACCTCAATGATGGACGCTTCACGACGCCCTTTGCGATCGATGCCGATGGCACGCACCATGGCACGGTCGCCATCGAGTACTTTCTGCATCTGCTTCGGCCCGAGGAACAGATCGTCGGAACCATCATCTGGAATCAGAAAACCAAAGCCATCGGGATGACCCTGGATGCGGCCGGGAATCAGGTCCAGCTTTTCCACCAGGCAGATATCGCCGTGGCGGTTGGTCATGATTTGCGCTTCGCGCTCCATGGCCGCCAAGCGGCGGGAGAACCCTTCCATTTCAGCTTCGCCGATATGCAGCTGGGTAGCCAATTGACTGGCATTCATGGGTACCCCGGCCTGTTCCAGCACTTCTAGTATCAGTTCGCGGCTGGCAACCGGATTTTCATACTTGGCCTGCTCCCGGGCCAGATGCGGGTCCGTGCGGCGCGGGGAAGGTTTGGCCGGTACGGAGGATTTCGGGGATTTATTGTTTTTCTTGGTCAAAATAACTTTCAATACGTAGGTGAATAATTTGCATCCAGAGTGGACAGAAGGCCCAACTTTCGCTAAGATGCGGCCTCATTTTACGCGAAGGACTGGATTTCAAGGGTTCTTTCGCACCCATCGCCCAGATGGCGGAATTGGTAGACGCACTAGGTTCAGGTCCTAGCGGGGGCAACCCTGTGGAGGTTCGAGTCCTCTTCTGGGCACCAAACACACGACGGTCAGCGAAAGCGGGCCGTTTTTGTTTGGTGCCCAGAAAGCCATGCCCTGCGGCATGGCGTGAGGACGAGAAAGACCGGCCATGCAGGGCCGGTCGGGGTCGCGCGAGCGCAGCGAAGTGTGACCGAGTCCGTCGAACATACTACGAGCGAAGCGAGGACAATAGGCTTCATTGCAAAAACGCCCCCTCCACAATTTCTTTCGCTCCTTCCACCCTCCCCGACCCAAACATTCTCCCCACCTCATCGCCCAATCTCGTCCTACAAAACTCTCCTGCCACAACTGCATCGTCAGCCTTCAACAGTACGGCCGCCTGCAAACAAATCGCCATCCGCTCCACAATCCCGCGCGACCTCGCTTCAATCTGCTCAAGGTCACTCAAATCCTTCGCGATTTCCGCAATCGCACAATCCAGCAGCACCGATTCGCCTTTGACGCCCGCAAACTCCCCAAACAACGCCTCGTGTGTCTCAGGCTCGCGCGACAACGCGCGCAACACATCCAAACACTGGATATTGCCACTCCCCTCCCAGATGGAATTCAGCGGCGCCTGGCGGTAGAGGCGAGGCAGGATCGATTCTTCAACATAACCCGCTCCGCCCAGGCACTCCTGCGCCTCATTGACGAATGGCGGGCAGCGTTTGCATACCCAGTACTTGCCGATGGCGGTGGCAATGCGCGCAAAGGCGGCCTCGCTCGCATCATGCGGCGACCGGTCGATAGCGTGGGCTACACGCAATGTCAACGCCATGGCGGCTTCGGACTCGATGACAAGGTCCGCCAGCACGTTCTGCATCAGTGGCTGCTCGACAAGCAGCTTGCCGAACGCCTTGCGCTGCCGCGTGTGGTGTATGGCCTGCACCAACGCCTGACGCATGACACCGCTGGAACCAATCATGCAGTCCTGCCGCGTCAGCGCGACCATATCGAGGATCGTGGCCACACCCCGCCCCTCCTCGCCGATCATCTGAGCCAGCGCGCCATGGAACTCCACCTCGGAGCTGGCATTGCTCCAATCGCCCAGCTTGTCCTTGAGCCGCTGGATGCGGATTGCATTCAGTCCGCCGTCGGGCGAAAACCGCGGCAGCAGAAAACATGAGAGACCCCTCGCCGATTGCGCCAGCACAAGGAATGCATCGCACATGGGAGCCGAGAAAAACCACTTGTGGCCAACCAGTTCGTACCACTCGCCCGGTCCTTCGGCTGCAACCGCATGGGCACGCGTGGTATTCGCCCGCACGTCGGAACCGCCCTGCTTCTCGGTCATGCCCATGCCCAGCGTAACGCCGGTCTTTTCTGCAGCCGGGATGAATCGCGGATCGTACTCGGCCGAGAAAATCTTCGGCAACCACTGCGCGGCGATGGCGGGATGCTGCCGCAGCACCGGCACGCTGGCATAGGTCATGGTCAGCGGGCAGCATGTTCCCTGGTCTGGCTGGGCGTGCAGGTACATCATCGCCGCACGCGCCACGTGTGCGCCGGCGCGATCTTCGTGGCGCCATGCAAAATTCGGCACGCCGTGTTTTACGCCTAGTTTCATCAGGTGGTGGTACGCAGGGTGGAATTCCACCTGATCGATGCGATGGCCAAAACGGTCGACGGGCTTGAGCCGAGGCCTGTTTTCATTGGCGGCGAATCCCAGCGCGATCATCTCGCCCCCCGCCAGCGCCCCATAAGTGGACAGCGGGTCGTCCGCCCAACCACCCCCTTCCTGCTTCAGCGCCTGGCGGAGCGCGGCATCGCTGGTGTAGGCGTTGTAGTTCTCCAGCGGAGTGGGCTGGTTGAGTACATCGTGGGTGCTGAATTGCTCGCGGCGATTTGATGGCATGTCGGCGACGAAATTTGCAGGAGGAAATTCATCGCCATTATTGCGGAACCGCGCACGTCATGCGCAGGCAAGTGCGCCATAGATCAACATCAAAACTCCAGCGCTGGCGCGGCATTCAGGCCATTTATGCCCGGAAAACCGCACCAATGCTGGAGTTTTACTTTCCGATACGGGGATGGGTTGAGACTCAGCCGCGAAACGGATGCTTCACCACAATCGTCTCTTCGCGATCCGGGCCGGTGGAAACAATCGCGATCGGCGCACCTACCAATTGTTCGATGCGTTTTAAATATGTCTGCGCCGCCTTCGGCAAACCGTCCCAGGTTTTCACGCCGAACGTACTGTCGCTCCAACCCGGATGGTCCTCCAGAATCGGTTCGCAGTGCTCGATCGAGTCGGCGCCATAAGGCAGCATGTCGACCACCTTGCCGTCGACGCGATAGCCGGTACAGATGCGCAGTGTCTCCAGTCCGTCGAGCACGTCGAGCTTGGTGATGCACAAGCCGGACAAGCCGTTGATCTGCGCGGCGCGCTTCAACGCAGCGGCATCGAACCAGCCGCAACGACGTGGACGCCCGGTGACCGAGCCAAATTCGTTGCCGCGCTTGCGCAAACGTTCGCCAACTTCGTCTTCAAGCTCGGTGGGGAAAGGTCCCGAACCGACGCGAGTCGCATACGCCTTGGTGATGCCCAATACGTAGTGGAGTGCTTGTGGGCCTACGCCTGCGCCAGCCGAAGCCTGACCGGCAAGGCAATTGCTCGATGTGACGTACGGGTAGGTTCCGTGATCGACGTCCAGCAGCGCAGCCTGCGCCCCCTCGAACAGGAGCTGCCGGCCCTCGTTCATCAGGCGTGTCAGATCGCCCGATACATCGGCAATCATCGGCTTCAGTCTCTCGCCCATCTTCAACGTGCTGTCGAACACCTCATCGATCGAGACCGGGTTGGCTTTCAGGTAATTCATCAACACGAAGTTGTGATAATCCAGCACCTCAGCGAGCTTCTCGCGGAAGCGTTCCGGCGAATACAGGTCATGCAAGCGGATCGCGCGCCGCGCCACCTTGTCCTCATAGCAGGGACCGATGCCGCGACCGGTGGTACCGAGCTTGGCCTCACCCTTCGCCGCTTCACGCGCCTGATCCAACGCGACGTGATAGGGCAGGATCAGCGGGCAAGCCTCGGAAATTCGCATGCGCTCAGCCACATTCACGCCAGCCGCCGTCAGCTCATCGATTTCCTGCAACAACGCCTGCGGCGACAGCACCACACCATTGCCGATATAGCAGGTGACATGCGGGTGCAGGATGCCGGAAGGGATCAGCCGCAGGATGGTTTTCTTGCCATTGACCACCAGCGTGTGGCCGGCGTTGTGGCCGCCCTGGAAGCGCACCACGGCCGCCACTTCATCGGTCAGCCAATCGACGATCTTGCCCTTGCCTTCATCGCCCCACTGGGTACCGATGACGACGACGTTTTTTGCCATATTCATTCCTTCGAGATTACTGGACTGCTTGAAAATTACCTGAGGGGAACGACCGACCAGCGGCCGTCGACTTGTTTGAGTTCGCGATCGCAGCCCAGCTCAGCCACATGCTGCTCCGCGCCCGGGAGACGTGCAATCACAATCTCACCGATCGAGCGCAGGCGGGCCACTTCGGTCAGTGCGGCGTTATCCGCCATTGCCGGGCCCAGGATCGCAGCGCGCAGACTTTGCCCGGCAATCAGCGGCAGCAGCGCCTTCAAGTCCATGCTGAAACCGGTGGCGGGCCGCGCACGGCCGAATGCCCTGCCCACTTCGTCATAGCGGCCACCACGCGCCACCGCATCGGCGGCACCCCGCGCATAAGCAGAAAAGGTGATGCCGCTCTCATAATTGAATCCGCCCAGCTCGCCCAGATCGATGC
>JAEUNB010000001.1 GCA_016790625.1 Betaproteobacteria bacterium
GCTTGAGCCTTGCGCCATGTGCGTGGGCGCGATGCTGCATGCGCGGCTGAAGCGCGTGGTGTGGGGGGCGGCCGAGCCCAAGACTGGCGCCTGCGGTAGCGTTATCGACTTGCACACGCATGAACGGCTCAATCACCAGACCACCTTCGAGGGCGGCGTTTTGGCTGGCGAATGCGGTGCCATGCTGAAGGAATTTTTCGCCGAGCGGCGCAAATAGCCACGGTGGCGCGTGGATATTCCATGCCAGAATGGTTCCGTCGCACTACACCAAAAAACGAGGGCTCGCTTGAGGGCCTGACCACCACGCGGCGAGGAGAGAGACTATGCATCACCTGAGCGCGCTCGATGCCCTGTTCCTGCATCTGGAAACCGAAGACATGCCGATGCATGTCGGCAGCCTGAGCTTGCTGGAGAAGCCCAAGGACTGTCGCGGCAGCTTTTATCCCCGTATTCGCCAGCACATCGCAAGCCGCATGCATCTGGCGCCGCTGTTCTCGCGCCGGCTGGCGTTCATGCCGTTCGATCTGGCCAATCCGATCTGGCTGGACAATACGGAGGTGGATCTTGACGAGCACATCGTCTCCCTGACCCTGCCCAAGCCGGGTACGCAGGCGCAGCTGGAGGCGATGGTGGCGAAGTTGCACGAAGGCGTGTTCGACCGCGACAAGCCGCTGTGGAAGTTCTACATCATCGAAGGGCTGAAGAGCGGACAGGTGGCGTTTTATTCGCGCATCCATCATGCCGCGCTGGACGGCCAAGGTGGCGTGGCGCTGGCGCAGGCGATCCTCGATACCGATCCGACGCCTCGTCAGGTCGAAGCACCGGGTGAAAAGGCCAAGGCGCGATTGGCGCCGACGACGGCAAAAATGCTGGGTGCCGCGTTCCGCAATACCGTTGCGCAATACGGCAAGATCATCAAGGCGGTTCCGGAAGTGGCAAAGATGGCCGGCATGGCTGGAGCTTCGGTATTGTCTTCATCGCAGGCAAAAAAAGCCGGCGCACCCTCCGAGCAGGGCACCGGTATTCCCGAGCTGGCCGACTTCAAGCCGGGCGATTCACCGGAAAAAGCCGCCAAGTCGCTGCTGAAGAAAATCCCCGGTGGCATCACACTGGGGCCGCGCACGCCGCTATCGGTGGCGATCAGCGGCAAGCGCGCGTTCGTCGGCTTGCAGCTGTCGCTGGCCGAGACGAAAGCGATGGCGAAGCACTTCGATGCCAAGCTGAACGATATCGTGCTGGCTGTTTGCGCGGGCGCATTGCGCCGCTATTTCGCCGGCAACAAGTCAGCGTTGGCGAAGTCCATGGTCGGCGCCGTGCCGGCCAGCCTGCGCGTGCCGGGGGACACCTCGCAGAGCAACCAGGTGACGATGATGCTGATCAATATCGGTACTCACATCGCCGATCCGCGCAAACGCCTTGCGGCCATCGTCGCCGCCAGCACGCGGGCGAAGATGCTGACCGGCAGCATGAAGAGCATTATTCCCACCGATATGCCTTCGCTGGGTATCCCTTGGCTGATGAGCGTCATCACGCCGCTTTACAAGACCGCCGTTTCCACCAATCGCATTCCGGTGGTGGCCAATGTGGTGGTGTCGAATGTACCCGGCCCGCAGGTGCCACTGTACGTGGCCGGTGGTGTGATGAAATCCTACTATCCGGTGTCGATTGTCACGCACGGCTTGGCGCTCAATATCACCATCCAAAGCTATGCCGGGTCGCTGGATTATGGTTTTATCGCGTGCAAGCAAGCGGTACCGGACTTGCCCAAGTTCTCGGGCTACATGGCAGATGCGCATCGTGAGTTGATCGGGCTGATGCAGGCCGACATGACTGCCGCCGCGGGCGCGGGCGAAAAATCCGCACCGGCCCGGAAAAAAGTGGCGAAGAAAGTGGCGAAGAAAACGACCGCAAAAGTAGCCCCGAAGAAAAAGCCGGTGGTCAAGAAAGTCACAGCCAAGAAGCCCGCTGCGAAGATGCCAGTTGCAAAGAAACCTGCTGCAAAGACACGCGTTGTGAAAAAGACCGCGGGAAAAAAGCGTGCATAATCGTCGCAGCAAAACGGGCGGCAAAGATCGCTCGAAAACAGCCGCCCTCAATGGACTCGGAGACGCAATGGATCAAACGAACGTGCTGCGCGCACCCGGTGCTTTCTTGTTGGCCCTGGAAGGACGCGCACCGCTGGAGCTCGGCGCCACACTTGCCACTTGGCCGTTGCTGAAGACCGCGCCGCAAGGTGATGGTCATGCGGTGATCGTTTTCCCTGGTCTGGGCGCTGGCGACCTGACGACGGTGCCGCTGCGGAATTTTCTCAATGCGCAAGGCTACGATACCTACGGCTGGGATCTCGGCTTGAACTTTGGCCCGCGCGAAGGTGTGTTGCAGAAAAGTCTCGACCGGGTGCAGCAGATTCACCAGGATACCGGACGCAAAGTGAGTCTGATCGGTTGGAGCCTGGGCGGTGTGTACGCCCGCGAGTTCGCCAAATCGCTGCCAAAAAGTGTGCGCAGCGTGATCACGCTCGGTACGCCTTTTGCCGGCGACCCCAAGGCAACCAACGCCTGGCGGTTTTACCAATTCGCCAGCGGTCATAAGCTGGATGACCCCGAATTGCTGGCACATTTGAAGGAGGCGCCGCCGGTGCCAACGACGTCGATTTTCAGCCGCACCGATGGCGTAGTGGCGTGGCCGCTGTCGATCCAGCAGGAATCGCATCGCGCCGAAAATATCGAAGTGGTGGCGAGTCACGTTGGCCTGGGTGTCAATCCCGCGGCGCTTTACGCAGTGGCTGATCGCCTGGCGCAGGCCGACGGCAGGTGGGCCAAGTTCGATCGCTCCGGCTGGCGGCAATGGTTCTTCCGCGACCCGACGCGCGACGCCGACCAGATTCTCTAGCGCCCTACCGACAGGCGATGCCCAATATCGAGGCCAATGGCCTTTCACTGCATTACGAATCGCGCGGTAACGATAACGATCCCACCATTCTGATGATCATGGGCCTGGGCGTGCAGATGATCCTGTGGCCCGATCCTTTGATCGACATGCTGGTGCAAAAAGGTTTCCGCGTCGTGCGATTCGACAATCGCGACGTCGGCTTGTCCACGCATCTCGATCATCTCGGTATGCCGAACATTGCGCTCGAGTACGTCAAGTTCATGATGCGCCTTCCGCTGCGCGCACCGTACCGTATCGACGACATGGCGCAGGACACTGCGGCGCTGATCGATGCGCTAGACCTGAAGCGGCCGCATGTGGTGGGTGCGTCAATGGGCGGAATGATCGCGCAGAATCTGGCGGCGCAATTTCCTGACAAGATCGCCAGCCTGACATCGATTATGTCCACCACTGGCCGGCGCAGCCTGCCGCAACCCACCTGGAAAACCAGGCGCGCCATTCTGCAGCCGCCTGCAAAACGCGGCGATACCGAGGGTGCCATCCGCCGCATGATGGGCGTGTTCCGCACCATCGGCAGTGTTACCCACCCGGCCGACGGCGTGCATCTGCGTGAAATCTGCGAGCGGCATGTGCTGCGCGCCAACTATCCACCCGGTGGCGCGAGGCAGATCATGGCGATTGCCGCCAGCGACGATCGCACCGCGATCGTCCGCCGTATCAAGGCGCCAACGTTGGTGATCCACGGCGATGAAGACCCGCTGGTGTTGCCTGCGGCCGGTCTGGAAACGGCACACGTCATACGCGAGGGGGGCGGCAGGGCGAACGTTTCCATGATCCGCGGCATGGGCCATGATTTTCCGGTGCCATTGCTACCACAGATCGCCGACGAAATTGCGGCACATTGCCGCGCAAACATGGTGACTGCAACAGCTTGAGGACGGGTGGCGGGTGGTAAAATTGCGTTGAAATTTCCGACGCCATGACCCCATTCGCACACCTACGCCTCCACACCGAATATTCGGTTACCGATTCGATCGTTCGCATCGATGAGGCGGTGAGCCGAGCCCAATCGGACGGGTTGCCGGCGCTGGCGATCACCGATCTCGGCAATCTGTTCGGCGCGGTCAAGTTTTTCCAGATGGCGCGTGGCCGTGGGGTGCAGCCCATCATCGGTTGCGAGGTGTGGATCGAAAACGGCAAGAATCGCGACCAGCCATCGCGCATTCTGTTGCTGTGCCGCAATCAGGACGGCTACCTGCAGCTTTGCCAGCTGCTGACACGCGCGTTCCGCGAGAACACCTGGCGCGGCCGCGCTGAAATCAAACGCGAATGGTTGACCATTGAGTCGGCCGGCGGCCTGATTGTGCTGTCGGGCGCAGCGTTGGGTGATATCGGTCAGGCCATTCTCCAGGATGACCTGAAACGCGCCAAAGCATCAGCCGAAGCCTGGGCGCGGGATTTCCCGGATCGTTTCTATCTCGAACTCCAGCGCGTGGTGCGCGAGCGTGATGATCCGTTGGTCAATGCCTCCCTTCGCCTTGCCGCGAAGCTGGATTTGCCGGTGGTGGCAACGCATCCGATCCAGTTCATGAATCGCGACGACTTCAAGGCGCACGAAGCACGCGTCTGCATCGCACGTGGAGAAGTGCTGGGCGACAAGCGCCGCTCGCGCGACTTTTCTGCGGAACAATATTTCAAGTCTGCAGAGGAAATGGCGAAGCTGTTCGCCGATATTCCCGAGGCACTGGAAAACGCTGGCGAGATTGCACGCCGCTGCCACTTCGAGTTCTCGCTGGGCAAATCGAAGCTGCCAAACTTCCCCACGCCGAACGGCGAAACGATTGACGATTTCCTGCTCGATTCCGCCAAGGCGGGGCTGGAAAAACGCCTTGAGGTGCGGTATCCGGACATAACGCAGCGTGACGGCGAGCGGCCGCGCTATCTGGAACGATTGGTGTTCGAGGTCAAGACCATCATTCACATGGGCTTCCCCGGCTACTTCCTGATCGTGGCGGACTTTATCAACTGGGCCAAGGACAACGGTGTGCCGGTGGGGCCGGGCCGCGGCTCGGGTGCCGGCTCGCTGGTGGCTTATTCGCTCGGCATCACCGATCTCGATCCACTGCAGTACGACCTGCTGTTCGAGCGCTTCCTCAATCCGGAACGTGTATCGATGCCCGACTTCGATATCGACTTCTGCCAGGATGGCCGCGACCGTGTGATCGATTATGTGAAGAACAAGTACGGCCACGAGTCGGTGTCGCAGATAGCGACCTTCGGCACCATGGCGGCCAAGGCGGTGATCCGCGACGTCGGCCGTGTGCTGGGCATGGGCTACAACTACGTCGATTCGATCGCCAAGCTGATTCCGAACCAGCTCGGCATCACGCTGAAGGATGCGATCAAGGCCGAGCCGCAATTCACCGAGAAGATGAAGGCCGAGGAGGAAGTTGCCGAGCTGATGGAGCTGGCGCTGAAACTCGAAGGCATCACGCGCAATGTCGGCATGCACGCGGGCGGCGTGTTGATCGCACCGGGACCGCTGACCGATTTCACGCCGCTTTATGTGGCCGATGGTTCCGATTCCTTCGTCAGCCAGTACGACAAGGACGACGTCGAGGCTGTTGGCCTGGTCAAGTTCGACTTCCTCGGACTCACTACGCTGACGATTGTCGAAGAAGCCGTGGAACTGATTCGCGCGCGTCCCGGCAATCAGCCGGATGGCACGCCGTATAGCGAATTCGATATCCAGAAAGTACCGCTCGACGACAAGAAGGCGTATCAGATATTTTCCACCGGCAATACTGGCGCCATATTCCAGTTTGAAAGTCGCGGCATGCGCGACCTCATCATGCGCGCGCGTCCCGGCTCGGTGGAAGATCTGACCGCATTGAATGCGCTGTATCGCCCCGGTCCGATGGATCTGATTCCGGATTACATCAAGCGCAAGACTGGCGCGGAGAAAATCGTCTACGCTGACCCGCGTATCGAGCCGATTCTCTCGCCGACCTGCGGCATCATGGTCTATCAGGAACAGGTGATGCAGATTGCGCAGGTGATCGGCAGCTATTCGCTTGGCGGCGCCGATCTGCTGCGGCGCGCGATGGGCAAGAAGAAGCCCGAGGAAATGGCCAAACATCGCGCCATCTTCGGCGAAGGTGCGCAGAAAAACGGCGTGCCGGCCAAGGTGGCCAACGAGCTGTTCGACTTCATGGAGAAGTTTGCCGGCTACGGTTTCAACAAATCACACTCGGCCGCGTACTCGCTGGTGGCCTACCACACAGCATTTCTGAAAGCGCATTTCCCGGCCGAATTCATGGCGGCCAACTTGTCGGGCGTGATGGATTTCACCGACAAGGTGACGCTGCTGTTCGACGATGCCAAGGCCAACAAACTCGTTGTCCTGCCACCGGATATCAATAGCGGTACCTATCGCTTCCAGCCGATCGACGACAAGACCGTGCGCTATGGTCTGGGCGCGGTGAAGGGCACCGGCCGCGGCGCAATCGAAAACATCATCGGCGCGCGCGTCTCCGGTGGGCCATTCAAGGACCTGCTTGATTTTGTGAAGCGTGTCGATCGCCACACGGTCAATCGTCGCGCGATGGAAGCGCTGATCAAGGCCGGCGCATTCGATGCCATGGAAGCCAATCGCGCCGCGTTGCTGACCTCGCTGCCGCAGGCGATCGAGATGGCCGACAAGGCTGAGCGAGACAAGCAGCAGGTCAGCCTGTTCGGCGAGGCAACACACGAAAGCGGGCAGGTGCTGACGCTGGTGAACGTGGCGCCGTGGAATGAGCGCGACCGTTTGATCAATGAAAAGCAGGCGCTGGGCTTCTATCTGTCCGGCCATCCGTTCAACAGCTATGCCTCCGAAGTGCGGCAGTTCGTTCGCACCGAGCTCGCTGATATCCAGCCGAACACAGTGACGCTGCTGGCCGGCATCCTGCACGAGCAGCGCGTGCGCAACGGCAGGCGCGGCAAGATGTGCGTGATGTCGCTAGATGATGGTAGTGCGCGGGTCGAAGTGCTTGTGTATAGCGAGGTGCTCGACAAGCGCCGCAATATGCTGCAGGAAGATCAGTTGCTGATCGTGCGCGGTAAGGTTTCCTATGACGACTTTTCCGGCGGCAATCGCGTTACGGCAGAAGATATTTTTGATATCGACACGGCGCGCCGCCAATACGCACGCAAGCTGGAGCTGTTCATGAACGGTCAGGCGGACAGCGAGCGCCTGCGACGTACGCTGTCGCCGCATCTGGCGCCCAACCAGCCGGGCGCCTGCTCGGTGCTGATCCACTACAACAACGGCGATGCGGTGGTCGATGTGCCACTGCCGGAGCAATGGCGCGTACGCATCAGCGAACCCCTGATTCAATCGCTGCACGACTGGCTGACCGAGCCGAATGTGATCGTGCAGTACGACGCTGCGGCGGCGATTCCACCCCAGCCGGCCAAGAGTTACGGCAACTACGGCGGTGGCGGATACCAGAGTTTCCAGGGCGCGGAATACTAGCGTTCTGCAGCAAAACCCCAGTACTGGTGCGGCTCCCAAGGCGAAAGTGGCTGGAAACCCGCTCCATTGCTGGAGTTTGCCCGCGCTCCCTCCCATATTTGCAGCCCGGCTATTTGAGGAACTCCGCGCCGCTCGGCTACACTAATTGCCTATGAAAATTTCCCGTCCCGTCTTCACTCGCTGGCGTGCCGCCGCCGTTATTTTTTTTCTCGTTGTGCTGGGCGGCTGCGCTTGGCTCGACGCCAAGCAGGGCGAATGGATTTTCAATCCGGTGCAGGGCGAATGGCGTGGCTATCGAGGCTTGCCGGAGGGCGCCACCGAGCAGTGGATTCCGGTTGGCAAGCACGACGAAAAAATCCACGCTTGGTGGGCACCGGCCGGGCGAGCCGATGCGCCGGTGCTGCTGTATTTGCATGGTGCGCGCTGGAACCTGACTGGCAGCGTGACGCGTATTCCGCGCTGGAACAAGATGGGCTTCTCGGTGCTGGCGATCGACTATCGCGGCTTCGGCCAGAGCGCTGCCAAGGGCAGTGGCGCGCCGACCGAGGCCAGCGCCAACGAGGATGTGGAGGCGGCATGGAAACAGCTGGCCACGCTGGCGCCCAACTCCAAGCGTTACATCTTTGGGCACTCGCTGGGGGGTTCGATGGCGATCAGCCTCGCGCTCAAGGCGCCCGATGTCAGCGGGCTGATTCTCGAGGGGGCGTTCACCTCCGTTCCGGACATGATTTCGGAAATGCGCTGGGGCTTCCTGCCGGTGAAATTCCTGGTGTCGCAGCGCTTTGACAATATCGATCGCATCGACGACGTCAAAGTGCCGCTGCTGATCGCGCATGGCACGCGTGACGATATCGTGCCGTTTTCAATGGGCGAAAAACTGTTTGCTGCCGCCAAAGCGCCGAAGCGTTTTTTCCGCGCCGAGGGCGGTTCGCATCACAATCTGACGGCAAGTTTTTTCGACGAATACCGCCAGGCGATCGTTGAGCATTTTGGTTTGGCCAGCCTGGGAGCGACGGCGGCATTGTCGGCCCCGGCTATGTCAGGTACGCCGTCGATCGGCACCGCCAGCCGCTAACGTTTTCTCGACAGCGCTTATGCAATCACTCGATCTCGAAGTTCTCGCACATATGCGTGACTGGCTCGCCGACGGCCGCGCGGCATGGCTGGTAACGGTGACGCAAACCTTCGGCGCCAGTCCACGTCCTCCGGGATCGCTGATGGCGATGCGCAATGACGGGATTGTGGTCGGCTCAGTATCCGGCGGTTGCATTGAGGATGATCTGGTGGCGCGGCGTGCGGAGTTTTCCGGCGCAAAGCCCGTGTTGCAGGCCTATGGCGTAAGCGCCGAGGAAGCGCGACGCTTCGGCCTGCCGTGCGGAGGTGAGCTTGAGGTGGTGATTGAGCCGGCATTGGATGTTGCGCGTCTTGATGCGTTATCGCAGAAGATTTCTGCCGGGCAGGTCTTTGCCCGTGTGGTCGACCTGGAGTCGGGCGCATGGTCCTATCGCCCGGCGCAGCCTGCCGATGAAACCTTCCGTGACGAGCGGCAATTTTCATGTGTGCATGGTCCGCGATGGCGGCTGCTCATCATCGGCGCGTCCGAAATTGCACGCTATCTGGCGGAAGTTGCCGCCACGCTCGACTTCCAGGTATTCGTCTGCGATCCGCGGGACGAATATCGCAGCGCATGGCGCGTGCCGGGCACGACCCTGGTCGATGGCATGCCCGATGACGCAGTGCTGGCATTCAAAACCGATGCCCACACCGTCATCGTTACCGTCTCGCACGATCCCAAGCTGGACGACATGGCGTTGATGGAGGCGTTGAAAACCGATGCGTTCTACATCGGTGCGGTGGGCTCGAAGAAAACCTCTGACGAGCGCCGCCGCCGGCTGCGCGACACCACCGACTTTGGTCTCAGCGATGCGCAGGTGGCGCGGCTTCACGGTCCAGTGGGACTTGCCATTGGCAGCCGCACGCCGCCGGAAATCGCCATTGCCATACTGGCCGAGCTGGTGGCGGCGCGCAACGGCTTGATGCTGGCGCGCGCAACCACGCAGGACGGCGTTTGCGCGGCGTGATCGCTGGCATCCTGCTGGCGGCAGGTGCGGCGCGGCGCTTCGGTTCGCAGAAGCTGCTGGCGCGGCTGCCCGACGGCCGTCGCGTGGTCGAAGTGTCGGCGGAAAATTTGCGCGCAGCGGCTGATCGCGTGATTGCCGTCACGCGTGATGATCGCGAACTGATACAGGTACTCGAAAATTGCGGCTGCGAGATCGTCGTCAACCCGCAGGCGGACGACGGCATGGGCAACAGCATTGCCGCCGGCGTGGCGGCATCGCGGGATGCGGCGGGTTGGTTGATTGCGTTGGGCGACATGCCGTTCCTGCTGCCGGCGACCATTGCCGATATCGCTGCGACGCTCGAGCGGGATGGCGGCATCGTCGTGCCAACCCATCACGGGCAGCGGGGTCACCCGGTGGCATTTTCGTCAGTATTTGGCAGCGCGCTTGAAGCCTTGCACGGTGACACCGGCGCGCGCGGACTGGTGGCCAGCCACCCGGAGACGGTGACCTTGCTGCCGGTTGAAGACGATGGCGTAGTCGCGGACGTGGACAACCCCGAAGATCTGCCGACGTATTCCCGCCGTCATCTACCGTGACAAAGTGCCGCGCCTTGTTTCGCGGCACGGGCTATGCTGCCGGTATCGATCACTGGGAGCAGGGAAAATGAAAATGATGCCGTCAGCTTTGCGCGTGTTGTGGCTTCCCGTCTTGATGGCGATGAGTGGTGGTGCCGGGGCGCAGACACCACCGCCGCCGCAACCGGCATCGGCCGCTGCGACCCCGCCCGCTCCGCCGCCGTGCACCCGTAGCGAAAACCGCCAGTTCGATTTCTGGATCGGCGATTGGGACGTGACCACGCCCGACGGCAAGCTGGCCGGTACCAATCTGATCAAACCCATCCTCAACGGTTGCGTGCTGCACGAAAACTGGAAAGGCCGTGGCGGCTTCACCGGCGAGAGCTTCAATGTCTACGATGCGCGCCGCAAGGTCTGGCACCAGACCTGGGTTGATGGCACCGGCAGCATGTTGATGATGGATGGCCGGTGGGAGGGCGGGGTCATGACGCTGAGCGACAAGGACATGCCGGGCAAGCCGGATGCCAATGCGATCAGCGAAATCGCCTGGACGCCGAATGCGGATGGATCGGTGCGGCAGCTCTGGCGGACGTCGGCCGATGGCGGAAAGACGTGGCAGACCGCGTTCGATGGAAAGTATGTGCGGTCAGAACGTCCGCAGCCGAAGCGCTAGATTTGGCGCGGCTTCCCGGGCATTTTCGGCCTGCGAGGCTCGCAGATCCTGGGGTTTTCGGTCTGGGTTACCTAATAAAAACCGCCGGCACGCCGGCGGTTTTTATCTGACCTGAACTCGAGAAAAGTAGATTTTCACTTTTCTCGAAACCATCACGCGGGCTTGCGGTACTTCTCGCCGGCCTCAATCCGTGTCTTCATGATGTTCTGCTCCGGCGGCAGCGGGCAGGTGGTGAATTCGGAAAACGCGCAAGGGGGGTTGTAGGTCTTGTTGAAATCCAGCGTGAAGGTCTCACCGGATTTCGGCTTGCTGTCAACGAACAGGAAACGCGAGGGACGATAGGTGGTATCGCCC
>JAEUNB010000006.1 GCA_016790625.1 Betaproteobacteria bacterium
TCATCGATCTCATGCTGACAAATACCCGCGAGCTCTCGCTGCATCTCCACGATCCGCAATGGGTCATTTTCGATTGCCGCCACGATTTGATGGATGCCGGTAAGGGCGAGCGGCTGTATCGAGAAGGTCACATTCCTGGCGCGCACTTTGCCAATATCGACACCGATCTGTCCGGCGAGAAAAATGGCACCAATGGCCGGCATCCCTTGCCTGCGCCGGCGGCGTTCGCTGCATTCCTTGCGCGGCATGGTGTCAGCGCGACATCGGCAGTAGTGGCGTATGACGATGTCGGCGGGCAGTTTGCATCGCGATTGTGGTGGATGGCGCGCTGGATCGGGCTGAAACATGTCTACCTGCTCGACGGCGGTTTGCCAAAATGGATCGCCGACGACCACCCACTTTCGCGCGACGTGCCAGTGCCGCAGCCGGCGGCGCTGCGTGCCGAGCCCGATGCAACGATGGTGTGGAGTGCGGCCGAAGTGCTCGGACACCTCAACGATCCGTCTTTCGCATTGATCGATGCACGCGCCGCCGAGCGCTATCGTGGCGAAGTCGAGCCCATCGATCCGGTGGCAGGCCACATCCCCGGTGCGGTCAATCGCTTCTACAAACAGAATCTCAATGCCGACCTGACGCTGCGACCAGCGGAAGAGTTGCGCAGCGAATTTCAGTCGCTGGTATCGAACAAGCAGCCGGTGAATGTGCTGCACCAATGCGGTTCCGGCGTCACCGCCTGCATGAATATTTTTGCCATGGAATATGCGGGTCTTTCGGGCTCGAAATTGTTTGCCGGTTCATGGAGCGAATGGGTCTCGGACCCGGCGCGGCCGGTGGTTAAGAAGGGGGAGTAAGCAGATGCAAAAAGTAAGATTGTTGAGTGGCATTGCCGGAGCGCTGGCGATAGCTGTCGCACCTCTGGTCGGTGCGCAATTCCTGACGCCGGGCGCCAATCTGGTGATCGAAGGCGTGCCGCCGATATCCAATGAGCTGGTCACCAAGGTGCAGGCGTATACCGAGTTCAAGCCGTCAGCGATTGTCGCCTGGCATCCGTCCAAACCCGGTGTGCTGATTCGCAAGCGTGCGACCAATTCCAATCAGCTGCATTACGTTGCGACACCCGGGGGTGTGCCGGAGCAATGGACCGATTTTCCCGACGCGGTTAGCGGCGCCACTTTCCAGCCGAAAAAAGGCGAATTCATCCTGTTTGAGAAGGCCAGTGGTGGCAACGAGGTGTTTCGCATTTACCGCATGGATCTGGCAACCAAGGCGGTAACGCCGATATCTGACGAAAAGGAGCGCGCCGCTGCGCCGTCCTGGAATCGCAAAGGTGACCGAATTGTTTACGCCACCGCTGCAGTCGATCGCAACAACGCGTCGCGCAAGGCGATCACCAAGCTCTATATCGCCGACCCGCTCAAACCTGAAGACACCAAACACATCGCCACTTTCGATGGCGGCGGTGTCGGCGGTTTCCGTTTCTCGCCCGACGACAAGAAGCTGATTTATCAGGAATACGTTTCGGCCAATGAATCGCACATCTGGCTGATGGATATCGCCAGCGGCGAGAAAAAGCGTGTGACACCGGTGCCCAAGGCGGGTGAGCCGGTGTTCTACGGCAGCCCACGATTTACCCGCGATGGCAAGGCGATTTATGCCACTTCGGACCGTGACAATGAATTCCGCCGTTTGGTGCAGATCGATCTGGCCAGCGGCAAGGAGAAGGTGCTGACCGACGGGATCAAATTTGATGTCGACAGCTTCTCCGTTTCCTATGCCGCCAAGCGCATCGCGCTGACCACGAACGAAGAAGGTTCGAGCGTGCTGCGTTTCCTCGATCTGGCCAGCTTCAAGGAATTGCCGCGTCCTGCATTGTTGCCGGGCGAAATTTCCGGACTGCGATGGAGTGGTGGCGGCGAGGACGACGGCGATGGCGAGGATACCGGCAGGGAGCTGTCATTCAACGTCACCTCCGCGCGCTCGCCGGGCGATGTTTATTCGTACAACCTGAAGACGACCAAGCTCACGCGCTGGACCAACAGCGGCAGTCCAACGCTGAATCCGATGGATTTTGTCGAGCCGAAGCTGGTGCGCTGGAAGAGTTTTGACGGCGTGATGATTTCCGGCTTCGTCTATCAACCAGACGCGAAGAAATTTCCCGGCAAACGTCCGGTAATCGTCAACATCCATGGCGGACCGGAAGCGCAGGCAAGACCGGGCTTCATCAACCGCAGCAACTACATGGTTAACGAATTGGGCGTTGCGATCATTTTCCCGAATGTGCGCGGCTCGGCCGGCTTCGGCAAGACCTTCCTCGCCATGGACAACGGCAAGAAGCGCGAGGACTCGGTCAAGGATATCGGCGCGCTATTCGACTGGATCAAGCAGCAGCCGGATCTGGATGCCGACCGCGTGCTGGTGCAGGGTGGCAGCTATGGCGGTTACATGTCGCTGGCGGTGTCCACGCACTATGCGGACCGCATCGCAGGCGCCATCGATGTGGTCGGCATCTCCAGTTTCGTCACATTCCTCACCAATACCGAAAGCTACCGCCGCGATCTGCGCCGCGTGGAATATGGCGACGAACGCGATCCGGACATGAAGGCATTTCTGGAGAAGATTTCACCGTTGAACAACGCGGCAAAGATCAAGAAGCCTTTGTTTGTGGTGCAGGGCAAAAACGATCCGCGCGTGCCCTATACCGAGGCGGAGCAGATCGTCGCACAGTTGAAGAAACAGAACACCCCGGTGTGGTTCCTGATGGCCAATGATGAAGGCCACGGCTTTGCCAAGAAGAACAATGCGGACTTTCTGTTTTATGCGCAGATCAAGTTCATGGAACATACGTTGTTGAAGTAATCCGTCCTCGACAAAGAAAAAGGGCGCCACGAGGCGCCCTTTTTTTGTTGTGCTACAACGGCTATTTCCTGCCGATGTACTTGTCGAAGAATTTTTCCAGACGGCTGTAGTGGTCGATGACGTTCTCGTCCTTGTTGAAACCGTGCCCTTCGCCCTTGTAGACGATGAATTCAACGTTACCGCCCTTGTCCTTCATGTTTTTGACAAACTCTTCGGCGTGAATCAGCGGCACGCGGACGTCGTCGGAGCCCATCGCAATCAGGATCGGCGCCTTGATCTTCTCGGTGTTCTTCGCCGGTGAAGTACGCATGAACTGATCGTAGTCTTTCTTGCTGTCGCCGACGACCACGGTGTACTCGGTTTCCAGCGAGTCCGAACCTTGCGCGATGTCGGAGTGTTGAACTTGCTGCAGCAGGAACAGATCGGAAACGGCCACGAACGGGCTGCCGCACTTCCACAGGTCGGGGTCCTTGACCAAGCCTTGCAGGGTGGCGTAGCCGCCATAGCTGCCGCCGTGGAGACACATGCGGTCCTTGTCGACAATGCCTTCCTTCACCAGATGCAGTGCGCCATCGGTGATGTCGTCCTGCATGGTCAGGCCCCATTGCTTGAAGGAGGACTCATAGTGTTTGCGGCCATAGCCGGTCGAACCACGCGGCTCCGGTTCCAGCACGACGTAACCGCGGGAAGCGAAGAACTGCGCTTCCGGCCAGCGGCCCCATGAAGACAATCCGCTGTAACCACGAACGTGAGGGCCGCCGTGGATGTTGACGATCAGCGGCAGATTCTTGCCGGTGGAACCCTTGGGAATGGTGACCCAGGCCGGGATTTCGAGGCCATCGCGCGCCTTGTACTTGATGAACTTGCGATCCGACATCAGGTTCGCGGGCAGCCAGTCACGGCGCTTCACCAGCGGCTCGATCGCCTTCTTCTCATTGTCGAACAGGAAGTACTCGCCGGCATTGATGGGCGACACGGAGGTCAGCAGCAGGCGTTTGGTTTTCTCTTCGACCACGCCAATCTGATTGACGTTGCCCGGCAGCGTGGCGTCGAGCTGTTTTTGCAACGTATCCAGTTCGGGATCCAGCCACTTGGTGGTCGGCATTTCGGCACTGTAGCGGATACCGACCAGCTTTTTCTTCTCGCTGCTGAACAGCAATTCAGCGCCGGCATCAATCAAGGGGTGTTCAAACACCAGTTCGCCCAATTTCTTGGCGACAGTATCGTATTTGTACACGGCGCGTTTGTCGCGGCCACCGATGGTGGTCGACACATACAACGTGGTGTTGTCGTAGTCAAACGCAAGCGGCGTCAGGATGTCGCTTTCGTAGGGGTGTCCCCAGCTGGTTTTGTACTCGTGGATCTTTTCCCACTTGCCGTTTTCGCCGGAACGCAGCCACACGTTGCGCTTGGTGAATACTTCCCTGCCTACGCGTTCTTCATCGCGTACGGCCACCCGCGGCACCTTGTTGCGATCCAGAATCCAGCCGGCGACATTGCCCGGGCTATCGAAAGTCAGCAGCTTGGTTGCACCGGTTTCGGTATTGAAGTTATACAAGTCGGCCGAGTCGCGCGAACGCAGGCGCATCGACACGATGTATTCCGGCGAGTCCGGGCCAACGGCGCGTATCGGCGTAATCTGAACCACACGGCCGGAATTGTCGGCGCCGCTGGCGGCGGCACCCAGGCGGGTGAAGTCGCGCAGATTGCTGCCGTCGTCGTTGATGCAGTAGGTCCCGCGATAGTTAATGCGGCCGGTAACTTCCTGACCATCGGCTACGCGCAGGCACAGGCGTTTGTTGTTGACCCAGTGAAACTCCGCAACGTCCATGGTCTCGAAGGAGGTGATGATCTGGCGCGTGCGCTTGCCAAGGTCGATCACCACCAGATTGCCGCGGCCTTTGAATGGCGAAACGGCAGCGAGCTTTTCGCCGCTGGGGGAAAGTGCCATCTGGTTAAATTCGGCCCGACGGAAAAATGTCTCGACCGGGATCTGCCGCGCCTTCAGCGCGACCGCTTCCACATTGATGGTTTCAATTTTCTGTGGTGCCTGTGCACCAGCCAGCAGCGGCAACGCACCCGCGCAGGCGAACAGCAGTCCGGATTTCCAATTAATCATGCTCGTACCTTCCCAAAAACAATTGACCGAATTGACGTGACCGGAATCGTGTCCCGGCCCGCCGAAAAACACTGCATGATACCCGCATTCCCCAGCAAGAATGACAAAAAACTGCCGGGTGGCCGGGTACTCATGTGGCGACATCTTCACGGTCGGCGGACACCTACAAAAGCGCCATGCGACCAGCGCTATTTTTCTGCGACGAATGGTCGAAAATGGCGTCCATGTGCCTGACTTTGAGAAAACGTATCCGTGTTGCTTGCTGACCTGATACTCGCGCTTCACCTGGCCGTCGTCCTGTTCAATATGGGCGGCTTGCTGCTGATCGTGACTGGCGGGCTGGCCGGCTGGCGGTGGATTCGCGCTCGCTCGTGGCGCGGCATTCATCTTGCACTGGCGCTGTTTATTGCGTTGGAGGCGTGGATCGGACTGACCTGTCCGCTGACCGCACTGGAGGACCTGCTGCGCGGCGAGCAGGCGTCGCAATCATTCGTCGGGCGACTTATGGCGGCAGTGCTGTACTGGGATGCGCCGCCATGGTTTTTTATCGCCGCGTACTCTGCCTATCTGACTGCGGTTTGCGCATCGTGGTGGAAATGGCCACCCACTCGCACAAAGAGGTGAAACTCAAGCACTGGCGAGGCTTCACGGGCGAAAGTGGCTGAAAATCCGCGCCAAATCTAGACTTTGCTTCCAGCTTCCTAAGTGGCGGCGCCTTCGGCAGGCTTCTTCTTTTCCCCCAGCTTGGACTCGGTGCCGTTCATCAGCTTGCGGATATTTTCCTTGTGGCGCCACACCAATAGCGCCGACATGAGAATCACCGCCGGCAACGCGGCGGAAATGCCGAACAGGAAAAAACAGTAAACCGGCGCAAATACCGAGGCGACGATTGCCGCCAGCGAGGAATAGCGAAAGAAAACGGCGATGATCAGCCACGTCGCCAACGTTGCCAAGCCCAGCCACAGATTAATCGCAAGCAGGATGCCGGCCGCCGTGGCGACACCCTTGCCGCCGAGGAAGCGGAAAAAAATCGGGAACAGATGGCCGAGGAATGCGGCGATTGCCACACCAGCAATAGTGGCTGGCGTAAGACCATACTCGGCAGCGAATTTCTGCGCCAGCCAGACCGCGAACCAGCCTTTGCCGGCGTCGCCGATCAGCGTCAGTAGTGCCGCGAGTTTCTTGCCGGTGCGCAGCACATTGGTGGCACCGGGGTTGCCGGAACCATAGCTGTGCGGATCGGGCAGGCCCATCGCCTTGCTGACGATGACGGCGAATGACAGCGAACCGATCAGGTACGCGATGATGATGGCGATCAGGGAATTCATGGAGTCGGTACTTTACAATAGCCCGACTTTCAACGCACCTTTCCACACAAAGCGCGCCGACCCCCATTGGACACCATCTTCATCCGCGAACTCAGGGCCGACGCCTGGATCGGCGTTTACGAATGGGAAGTGCTGCGCCCGCAGACGCTGGATTTCAACCTGGAAATCGGCCTCGATACGCAAAAGGCCGGCGAGACCGACAACATTCGCGATACGGTCGACTATGGCAAGGTGGTGGAGCGCATCCGCGCCGATTTGAAGGACCAGCATTTCAAATTACTGGAAGCCTTGGCTGAGCATGTCTCGCAAGTGCTGCTGCACGACTTCAAGGCGCAATGGGTCAAGATCAGCGTCGCCAAGATCGCACACATGCGTGGCGTCAAGTTCGTCGGCGTGACCATCACGCGGTCACGCGAAGGCGTTGAGCGTTCGTGATTGCTCGGCACGACGATGTTTGCTCAGTCGGGCCGCATTTCTCACCCTCTCCCCCGGGGAGAGGGTTGGGGTGAGGGCGGCGTGCTGAGGTGGCTGCTGGTGGTGGCGATCGCCGTGATCGTGATTGGCGTGCTAGGGCCAAGGCTGGCGCGCTACGGACTCGGTCGATTGCCAGGCGATTTGCGCTTTCGCAAGAACGGGCGCGAATACTATCTGCCGATCACCAGCACTATCCTGCTTTCTGCGCTACTGACGCTGATTGCCCGATTGATCTGATTGATTAATCAGTCAGCGCGGCGTTCACCATCGTCGGCTTCACCAACCGCACCACTTCCTGCGGTGGAATGCCGACGAGGAAACCGCGCTTGCCACCGTTGATGTAAATCTTTTCGATGTCGAGAATGGTTTTTTCCATGAACACCGGCATCGGCTTGCGCAAGCCAAACGGTGAGCAGCCGCCGACTTGATAGCCGGAGTGGCGGTGCGCGTCTTCCGGCGTGCAAGGTGCCACACGTTTCACACCAATCTGCCGCGCTAATTCCTTGGTGCTGACCTTGCAATCGCCATGCATCAATAC
>JAEUNB010000007.1 GCA_016790625.1 Betaproteobacteria bacterium
TGGCGATAATGGCGCGCACAATTGCCACACTGCCTGCATCGTCCGGACAATCCTCGACGAAGGAGCGATCGATCTTGATGAAGTTGGCGGGAATGCGTTTCATCTGGCTGAGCGAGGAATAGCCAGTACCGAAATCGTCGATCGCCACGCCCACACCCAGTTCGCCTAGCGCGGTCAGCACCACTTCGCTGCTGGCATCGTCACGCATCACCATGGTTTCGGTGATCTCCAGATGCAGCGCATCGGGCCGCAAGGTGGTGCGTTGCAAAGTGCCACGCAGATCAGCGACAAAATCGCGATGTGCGAACTGGCGCTGCGAGATATTCACCGCCACTGCCAACGGCATGCCGCTGCGGCCCCAGATCGCCGCCTGCGCGCAGGCGTGGTCCAGCACCCATTGGCCGATCGGCAGGATGGCGCCGGTCTCCTCTGCCAGCGGAATGAATTCGCCCGGCGCGATCAGGCCGTGCTCGGGATCGTGCCAGCGCAGCAGCGCCTCGGCGCCGACCACGGTTTCGGTGGAGAGATCGATCAGCGGTTGATAGTGCAGCACGAACTCGTCACGCTCGATGGCGCGGCCGAGGCGCGACTCCAGGTCCAGCCGCTTCAGCGTCATCTGGTTCTGCGAGGCGGCGTAGAACTGGTAGTTGTTGCGGCCCAGTTCCTTGGCCTGATACATGGCAATGTCCGCGTTTTTGACCAGCGTGGTTACGTCGGCGCCGTCCTGCGGAAAAACGCTGATGCCGATGCTGGCGGTGAGATTCACTTCGCGATCATGAAGCAGGTACGCCTGCTCCATGGAGTCAAGCACCTTCTGCGCCACCAGCGCCACTTCCGCCGGCGAACCATGATCCTCGATCAGAATGACGAATTCGTCGCCACCCAGCCGCGCCAGCAGGTCGGCATCGCGCACGCTGGTCTTGATGCGTGTCGCGACCATCTGCAACAAACGATCACCGGCATCGTGTCCCAGCGTGTCGTTGACGATCTTGAATCGGTCGAGGTCGATGAACAGCACCGAGAACATGCCACTGCGCCGCTGCATGCGGCCCAGTGCACGGCCGAGGCTGTCCATGAACATGGCGCGATTGGGCAGGCCGGTGAGTTCGTCGTGGAAGGCGCGGTGACGCAGGTCATCCTGAGCGCGCTTGCGTTCGTCGATATTGTTCAGCGCGGTCAGCAGGCACTGCTCGCCCATGTAGACGATGCGCTGCGACGACATCAGCACCCAGAAGGGGCGGCCCTGCGCGTCCTTCAGCTGTATTTCCCAATCGCGCACGCTGCCATCCCTGCGCAGAGTTTCGATCAGCTGCTCGCGGTCGTCGCGATCGACGTAGAAATCCTGCGGTTTTTGCTGGCCCAGCGAAGCCGGCGCTATCTTCAGCTGCGCCAGCGCCCGGTCATTGGCATAGACCAGCGTCTGGTCGGCCACGCGCGACATGATGATGGGCAGCGGCGCGAACTGCAGCAGGCCGCGTAACTGGTTCTCGCCATGCAGCAACACCGCCTGCACTTCCTCGTTGCGCTTCACCATGCGGCGCGAAAAGATAAAAGCCACTGCCAGCATGATCGCGGCCGCAGCGAACATCGCGGCCAGCAGCAGCGTCTCGGTCTTGCGCGAGGCAACCCCCAGCAGATGCGAAAACTCGTCCTCCAATGGGGTAAGCCGCAGATTGATGCGGTGCAGTTCGTCGATGTACTGGCGCGCACCCCCTTCCTCCAGCATGTCGCTTTTGACATCGGCACGGATACGCTCTCCGACCTCGATCAACTGCGCCATCAGGGCGTCCGCCTGCGCCCACACATCAATGGCGCGATCAATCGGCTCCATGGTGCGGAAATTGCGGAACAGCCGGATCATGCCCTCGATATCCTCGGGATGATTACGGCCACGCAACAGGCCTTCGTGGGCAAGCCGGAGATCGGGTTCCGCTTTATCGAGTTCGATGCGTGCCTGCCGGTCTCCCAGTGTGACCGCAACCGCAGCCAGATAAGCTTCGTAATCCGACTCCTGACGGAACCGGGTATAGCGCCAGAGCGAATAGACCGCTTCCTTCTGCGCCTTGGACCACAGGCCTTCGCCGGCGACATAGGCTCGTGCCGCAGATAGCACGCTGATGCTGTACCAGCTGAAGGCCAGCAGGCATACCACAATGGCGGCGAACATCCACACCATCAGTCGCAGGCGGCGGCTGCCCGGCGCGGCCGGCGTGGATGACGCCAGATGCGCGGCCAGGTCAAAAGTCGTGGAGGGCTTGTCCATCACGGGCAGTGCGGGATCGCGTTAACGCAGGGTGAAATCGGCAGCCGCCAGTGTGGCAGATGACGCCGATTTGCAACACAGGAAAACCCCTACAAAAATCGCCGGCTCAGGCCGCCAGACGCGCGAAGCCCGCTTCCAGGTCGCGAATCAAATCGTCCGGATCTTCCAGGCCGATGTTGTAGCGCACCAGCGGACCGCTGGGCAGTGCGTTCACCGTACGCGCGATGTGCGCCGTGACGACGAGGCTTTCGAACCCACCCCAGGAGTAACCCAGCGCAAAATGCTGGTAGTGATCCATCATCGCTGCGAGCTGCTTGTCGCTTACCGGATGCAGCTCCACCGTGAACAACCCCGCCGCACCGGTGTAGTCGCGTTTCCACAGCGCGTGGCCGGGATGACTTTCCAACGCGGGATACAGCACGCGCTTTACTTCCGGCCGCTTCTCCATCCACTTGGCGATAACCAGCGCGCTTTCCTGATGGCGCCTCAAGCGCACACCCATCGTGCGCATGCCGCGCAGCGTGAGATAGCAATCGTCGGGCGAGGCACGCTGGCCGAGATCGTAGGTGGTGCTCTTCAGTTGCGGCCAGGTCGCTTCGTTGGCAATGACCAAGCCGATCAGCACATCGGAATGGCCGGAGTAGTACTTGGTCGCGGGCTGGATCACCAGGTCGACGCCATGCTCGAACGCATTGAAGAAATAGCCTGTGGCCCAGGCATTGTCGATGATCACTTTGGCGCCGTGCGCATGCGCGACTTTGGCGATGGCAGGAATGTCCTGCATCTCGAACGTGTGTGAGCCGGGGCTTTCGGTATAGACCACCGTCGTGTTCGGTTGCATCAGCGCGGCGATGCCCGCGCCGATGGTGGGTTCATAGAAAGTGGTGGTCACGCCATAGCGCGGCAGGAACTGCTCGGCAAAACGTCGGCCGGGAAAATAGCAACTGTCCGGCATCAGCACATGATCGCCGGCCTTCACGCATGAAAGCAACGCACCGGCCACAGCAGCGAGGCCGCTCGGAAAGGTCAGCGCGCGATAGCCGCCTTCCATTTCCGCCACCGCGTTTTCCAGCGCCAGCACACCGGGCATGTTGATGATGCCGTAGGTCGGCACCTGCTCGTCGGCATCCCAGCGGCGCTGGATATCGCGCTGCTCGGCAACGGATTCGAACAGCACCGTGGAGGCGCGGTGGATGGGAAGGTTGACGGTCCGGACGCTGTTGGCCGCTTCGCGGCCGAGTTGGGAGAGTTGGGTGTCTTTTTTCATTTTTGTGGTGGGTGATGCTGAACGGGAAAACCGCCCTCTCCCGGCCTTCGGCCACCCTCTCCCGTAAACGGGCGAGGGACTTGCTCTACGGCCGTCACTACAGTCTGGCTCCCTCTCCCGTTTACGGGACAAGGGCACACTTGAAGCGAAGCAGAGGGTTGGGGAGAGGGCAATCGTGACCTGTCGAGTAAGTTTACCTAGCTAAGCGAAGACCTTTTCCATCTCACGCCGAAACCGCACCGCTTCGTTCTTCGCATCAAACGCCACGTCTTCCCATGTCACCGGCTTGCCCGCCGCAATGTCGCGAGTGAGTTTCAATTTATGCGCAAGCCCGATCGGCAAACCACCAACGCGCTTCGATACCGCCGCTGGCATCAGTTTTCCATACACCGTGTAACCGCCTTCGCCATCGAGCATTTCGCCAGCCTTGAGATTGCGCTTGGCCGTGGCCACACAATCGCCGCGCCACGCGGTCGGCGCACCGGTGGATTCACCACGCAGTGCCGCACTCGCCACGCTGATGCCAAGCTCAAGACCAATCAAATGGAACGGCTTGTACATCGACGAATAGTTGCCGGTGTCGTCGGTGATGAGGCCGTATTCCTTGAAGCAGCGCTTCACGTAATCGGTATCGGCGGCAAAGGTCACATACACACCCCAGCGCAGATCGCGGAAAACCGGGCGACCATCGCGCTCGACCGAGGAGATGACTTCGACCTGACCGCGATGATGCAACTGACCGCCATCGGACTTGGGTTTCAGCACTCGCGCCAGGTCATCCACGCCACAGGGCGGGAAGTGCAGGCCCTGCGGCGCGGGAGTCAGACCGGTTGCGTTTGCCACCGCCGCCATCTCGATTGCGCTCTTGGTGCCGTCGAGAAACGAATTGAACATCTGCGCGTTGAAGTCACCACCCTTGACCGTCTCTTCGGAAAATCCGTAGTAGCCCCACACTGTATCCGGCGTCGAGGCGTGATAAGCGGGAAGATATTTGGTGCCCTTGCCTGCGGCGACAACTTCAAAACCCGCCGAACGCGCCCAGTCCACCATCTCGCAGATCAGCGCCGGCTGGTCGCCATAGGCCAGCGAATAGACGATGCCCGCTTCGGCCGCGCGCTGCGCCAGCAACGGCCCAGCAAGCGCATCGGCTTCGACATTGACCATGACGATATGCTTTTTATGCTCGCAGCAGGCCAGCACATGCGAAATACCGGCGGCCGGATGCCCGGTCGCATCGATGATGACTTCGATATGCCGGTTGCGGATCAGCGACATCGCATCGTCGGTGATATGCGTGGTGCCGCTGGTGAAGGCCTGCTTGAAATTTTCCGCCGCAAACTGCTCGTCCTTCCAGCCGACGCGACGCAACGATTCCTGCGCGCGCGAAGGATTCAGGTCGGCAATGCCCAGCAAATGAATTCCCGGCGTGCGCGGAATCTGCGACAGGTACATGGAGCCGAACTTGCCCGCGCCGATCAGGCCGATGCGCAACGGATTGCCGGCGGCGACGCGTTGTTGCAGGAGTTTGTAGAGATTCATTTTTCTTCCTCCACCTCATTTTCCAGTACGCGCAAGAGGTTGCAGGTATCCATGGTGCCCCAGCCCTGCTGCATCAGCTTTTCCAGTTGCGCGTACACCAGCGCCTGCGCCGGCATGGCGAGATTCTGCTGATCCGCCATGCTGCGCACCAGGCCGAAATCCTTGTGATGCAGTCGCGCCTCGATGCCGGCGGCGAAATCGCGATTCGCCATCTTGGGTCCCATCAGGCCCAGCATCTTCGAGCCGGCGAAACCGGACATCAGCGCTTCCACCACCTTGTTGCCATCGACACCATTGGCTTGCGCAAACAGCATCGCTTCCGCGATGCCCTGGACGGCGATGACCTGCGCGGTCTGGTTGCAGGCCTTGGTCACCTGGCCGCAACCAACCCCGCCCATGTGGAAAATATTGCTGCCGAGTTTTTCCAGTAACGGCCGCACCCGCGCCAATACATCCTCGCGACCGCCGACCAGAATCGTCAGCGTCGCGGCTTCGGCCGCCTTGGTGCCGCCGGAAACGGGGCAGTCGAGAAATTCGATGCCCTTGCTTTCGAGTTCGCGTGCGAAACGGCGGGTTTCGCGCACATCGATGGTGGAGAAATCGCACACCACCGCGCCCGCTTTTGCGCTATGGATGACGCCTTGTTCGCCGAGCAACACCTGCGCAACATCAGCCGTGGCAGTGACATTGGTGAAGATGAAGTTCGCGTCCCGTGCCGCATCGGCAGGTGAACTCGCCGCGCGAGCGCCTTCATTGACGAACGGCTGCATCACTTCAGCGCGCCGCGCATATACCGTCAGCGAGTGGCCTGCGCGCATCAGATGGCGGACCATATTGCCGCCCATATTGCCAAGGCCAATAAATGCAATCTTGTGAGCCATCGCGACGTTCCGCAGTGAAAAGTCCAGTTTCGCGGAATTTCACAGCCGCTGCAAACGCGCCGGGCTTCGCACGGCGTATCAGCACCTTTTACGTGAGGCGGTCAGTAAACGTCGCGGCAGTAACGCCCGTCCTTTGCCAGTTGCTTGACGAACGCGGCGGCGGCATCGGTGTCCATGCCGCCCTGTTCGGCAACGATCTCCTTCAGCGCGGCGTCCACATCCGCGGCCATGCGTTTGGCATCGCCGCAAACGTAGAAATATGCACCTTCGTTCAGCCAAGCCCAGATTTCAGCAGCATGCTCAATCATGCGATGCTGCACATAAATTTTCTGCGCCTGATCGCGTGAGAACGCGGTGGAGAGTTTTGTCAGGTGGCCTTCGGCGGCAAACTGCTCCAGTTCATCGCGGTAGAGAAAATCGCCGGCCTCATGTTGTGCACCGAAAAACAACCAGTTTTTTCCCGTAGCAGCTGTAGCTTTGCGTTCTTCCAGAAATGAACGGAATGGCGCGATGCCGGTGCCGGGACCGACCATAATCACCGGCTTGCTGCTGTCAGCGGGCAGGCTGAAGCCATGCGAGGGCTGGATGTACACCGGCACGCGTCGGCCTTCGGCCAGGTGCTCGGCGAAGAAGTTCGATGCCACGCCGTGATAGCCGCGACCATTGAGGTCGTAACGCACCACGCCAACGGTAAGGTGCACTTCATCGGGATGTGCGCTTAAGCTGGAAGCGATCGAGTACAGGCGCGGCTGCAATGGCGCCAGCGCATTGAGGAACGGCCCGATCGGCGGCCGCGCGGAGCGGAATTTCACCAGCACATCGAAGACGTCGTGGATACCGTACTCGGCCACCAGCTCGTCGTTCTCCGCCAGCCTTGAAAGACGCACCGATTCGAACTCCAGCCGCGCGTGATCGGCCATCAACGCAAATAACTCGGACGTGGGCTCGCGAAGATTGACGCGGCGCGTCAGCGCATCGCGCGCGTTGGCCAATTGTCCGCGCAGGGAAACCGATTTCGATCCGCTGGTTTTCAGGATCGAGAGCACCAACTCTACCTCGTCGGGATTGTTGGTCGGCCACACACCCAGCGAGTCGCCGGGCTGGTAGGTGATACCGGTGCCGGTCAGCGAGAGCGCAATATTGTTGACCGGCTTGTCGGTCTCGCCGGCATTGAGCGCCGTCGCGGCGAGCAACTTGGCCATCGCAGGATGGTCGCGTGAAACTCCAGCACTGGCGCGGCTTTCAGGGGCATTTTGTCCTGCACGCCGCGCCAGTGCTGG
>JAEUNB010000016.1 GCA_016790625.1 Betaproteobacteria bacterium
GCTTGGCATGGTGCTGGTTTTCAACGTGTTGGTGAAGCGTGGGTAATTGATAGCGCCGGTGGTGATTGGGCTTTATCATCTCGATTCAGGAT
This sequence comes from Betaproteobacteria bacterium, assembly GCA_016790625.1. Classification (GTDB taxonomy): domain Bacteria; phylum Pseudomonadota; class Gammaproteobacteria; order Burkholderiales; family Usitatibacteraceae; genus UKL13-2. Next base: position 93 of record JAEUNB010000016.1, read on the forward strand.
CGGTGGCGTCACAAAATCGAGAGACTGAAGCGATGAAGGACGGATCAGATGCCGTTTCGGATTGGGCGCTACTGATTGCACTTTTGAATACCGCCGGTGGAGAGACCTGGTTGTCGCTGCATCACGGGGGCTGTGTGTGGATGGGATTCTCTAAGCATTCGGGGGTGGTGATTGTTTGCGATGGGACCGATGCGGCGGCGAAGCGGATTGAGCGGGTGCTTTGGAATGATCCGGGCACCGGGGTGATGCGGCATGCGGATGCGGGGTATGAGATTGCGGAGAAGTGTGCGGTTGAGCAGGGGTTGAAGTTGCCGATGGCGGGTCAGTAGTCATGTTTCGGAAGCGATTCGGCTCAGAAATGGAATTTGATCGCGACTTAGTTCTTCCACCTTGGTGGAGGGAATTGACCTTTTATGGCTGGGCGCTATTAGTTGTGGGTGTGCTATCTGCTCTTTGCTTCGTGGCCGGTTGTGCCTTTGGTGCAACGCTGTTTATGTTTCCGACAAAGTCTGGAGGACTAGGTCCAGTTGTCGCTGATGTGCATGAGTCACCTCTGCTATTTGCGATTCTGATGATTCTCAATTTCATCGCGTCCATCGCTATCTGGACAATGTTCTTCGCTTGGCTAAAGCGACGCAGAGAGCCACGGAAAATTGGCGTTCAACAAAAATAAAGCTGGCGCTCGAATTGCGCCCAACTCAATGTGGGATGTGTTCTGTGAATAGCGATGCCGGGGGTAGCCCGGCAGCTACTCACTTTTCTTGCTTCGCCAAGAAAAGTAAGCAAAAGAAGGCGACCCCAGAGTCGTCGGCCCGACGATAAAGCTGTCGGGCTTCCCTGCGTTACTCGAAGGCACGGGCGGCTGCGGAACTCGGCCTCGTAGGTACGTCGACACAAACGGCGTTGTGCAGTGCTCGGCCTCAAACAGTCCTCGCCGACTTCCCCCGCGCCTTCTGCGTTACTCGGCGACTCCTATGGGGACCCCGGTCGTTCATCAGCTACTGCGGTCTTTATTATGATGTGCTCAATTAAATCACCGTCGTTCCCGCGAAGGCGGGAACCTAAGTTGAATTTCGTGGCTTGTCGTTGCTGTTAGCTTGGATTAGCCGCCCTAGTGGCCCTTGCGGCCATGCGCGGGAATGACGGGGGTTTGGTTGCGGTCGTCGCAGTGCGACATAACTCCCATGAGAGTCGCCGAGTAACACAGGAACGACAGGAGTCGTCCGCGAGGACTGTTTGAGTGGCGAGCACAAACGAAACCTCTTGTACCAAAACCTATTCGAGCCACGAGTTCCGCAGCGGCCTGTCGTTTCGAGTAACGCAGGGAACCCGACGGCTTCATCGTCGGGCGACGAACCTGGGGCTGCTTTTCTTTGGTTACTTTCTTTTTGCAGAAGCAAAAGAAAGTGACTAGCTGTCGGGCTATCCCCGACTTCCGACCGTAGCAAATTGGCATTGGTAGCCTTTTGCAAAAGACAAAATCATAGTTAGAGGTACCCGCCTTCGCGGGTACGACAAAGATGATGACGAGGCGCGTCCCTTATTTCACCAACCCCCTCGAAAAATCCACAATTAACCTCGTCGCCAAATACAACCTCGGCTCAATCGAATCGATCAACACATACTCATCATCATTCGAATGCGCGCCAAAAGACTGCAACCCAAACCGCTCCAGCACCGGATTCTTGTGGCCGAGTGAGGCAAACGCCGCATCGGTGCCGCCACCCGCAACGGTATCGACCACATTCAGCGTCTTGCCGAGTTCTGCGTAAATCCTTTTCGCATGACCGCCGACCTGAACGGCGGCAGGATTGAGTTCCAGCGGCGGGCGGCGGCGCTCGAAGGTCATCTCGACCTTGGTGTCGGGGATTAACTGCTTGGTGATGGTTTCGCGAATCCGTTTTTCCAGTCCTTCGTAATCGCTGATGCGGATCACTCGCACGTCGGCGGCACCTGAGGCCTCGGCGGGAATCACATTGCGGTTGGTGCCGCCGTTGATCATCGTCCAGTTCATCTTCACGCCGGTGGCGGGATCGGAGAAGTCCTTGGTCTGTAGCATCTGATGGGCAAGCTCGTAAATGGCATTGCGGCCGCGTTCCGGCGCGGAACCGGCGTGAGAAGCCTTGCCGGTGACTTTGAGTGTGACGGCAGCGATGCCTGCCGTAGCCAATGAGAGATTGTCGGACGTGATTGGCGTGCCTTCGTGCGACATGGTGAGGTCGTGTTCCGCGCCCAATTTGCTCAATGCCGTGCGCGAACCGGGCGAGCTGATTTCCTCGTCGCCGTTGATCAGTACCGTGAGGGTGCCGTAATCGCTGAAGTTCATCGACTTCAGCATCGCGACCGTGTGCAGGATGACCGCCACGCCTGCCTTGTCATCGCCGATGCCAAGACCGTAGGCGCGGTTACCGTCAATGCGAAACGGCTGCTTCGCCAGCATGCCCTTCAGGTACACCGTGTCCATGTGCGCTATCAGCAGGATTTTCTTCGTGCCGGTGCCGGTGAAGGTCGCCTTTACCATGCGGCCAATTTTTGGCGGCGTGTCGTGCATGCGATAAGCATCGGCGCCCGGCTCGATGAACTCGACCTTGCCGCCCAGCGCGGCGAGGCGGTCGTAGATCACTTGCGAAATCTTGTCGAGTCCCTCGCGATCGCCGCTGCCGGATTCGATGTTGACCAGGTCGCGCAGCGTGTCGAGCAGCGGCTGCTTGTTTTGCGCGGCGAGTTTTTGCACGGTTTCGTCCGGTGCCGCAAGCGCATTGAGGCTCAAGGCACAAGCGGCGAGCGAAATCAGGCGGGCCAGTATGCGGAAGGTCATATCGTCTCCAGAAGTGGGCGGCAAAATCGCAGCTTATCGCGAATGGGTGTCAAAGTGATTTTGCGCTGTGGCATTGCGCCGGCCGAATTAGAATGCACAGGCGGTTTCCGCATGTGCGGCCTTCACTTTAATCGATGGGAAACGAAATGGGGCATTTCACCGTATGGCACTGGCTGGTCGTGCTGGTTATTGTGGCCTTGATCATCGCTACTCGCCGCCGAATGTAACGACAAACGAAAACTCCAGCACCAGAGCGGCTTCGCAGCCATTTTTGGCCTGAGAGCCGCACCAGTTCTTGAGTTTTGTCTTAGTTTATTGTGAAAAACAGGTATGAATAAAATCCTCTTCTCGCTCGTGCCGGCGCTCGTCTTTTTCAGTAGCCCGGCAGTTCTCGCTGTCGAATCTGTGCCGGTCAACGTGACGGAAGAAATGTTGTTTGCCGACGATCCCAAAGACTGGTTGACGATTGCCCGTGTGTCCGCGCCGCAATATCCTAAAGAGTTGTTAGCGAAAGGAATTACCGGGCACGTCGATATCGAGGTAACGATCGATGAGCTGGGAAAAGTCAAGAAAATAGGCGCCGTTACGTCGAAGCCGCAGAATGCGGCATTTGAGGAATCGGCACGAGAGAGCGTTAGATACTGGACTTTCTACGCGAAGATCTCGCCTGAATGTGTGCCCGAAGTAGCAACGGGAAATGTGCGCGTATGGTTTGAAATTCGCGACGGCAAGGAGGCGATCAGCGTTTCATCCACGCCAGGAACAATGGGTAGTGTCGTGTCGCCCGGAAAGAGTAAATGGCGACCGTTGCTCAACCAGGCTACGGTCGCGCGAGCGGTGCAGTATCCGCCGCGAGCACGTAAAGAAGGTGAGCAAGGGTCAGTATTTTCAGTCATACACGTTGATGCCGAAACGGGACGTCCGTTTGAGATCAAGTTTTCTCACGCAATCTCGAGCAGAGGTTGGGTAAGGAGTTCTTTCGAATTGGCTGTTCGGGACGCGTTGAAAATGGCTCGTTTCGAACCACGCCCGGAAGAAAAAGGCCTCGCCTTCAGAGTCTGCATGCCCTTCACCTTCAAACTTAGCGACTAATCATGACCCCCGAAGAGCTCCGCGCCAAACTAATCCGCAACTTCAACGACGCCAAACTGGAAACGTCGGACCGCACGCCGCACTACGACGGCTCACAAAGCGCACGCCTCGCGCGCGGTACGGCAGCGAAGCAGATGGGTGCTTCCATCGATATCGTGCCGCCCGGCAAGCGCTCCTGTCCGTATCACTTTCACTATGTTGAAGAGGAAATGTTCGTCGTGCTGGAAGGCGAGGGCACGTTGCGGGTTGCAGGCGAAATGCTGCCGATCCGCACTGGCGACATGATCTTCATTCCGGCGGGACCAGAGTATCCGCACCAGATCCTCAATACCTCGTCGGCGCCGCTCAAATACCTGTCGCTGTCCACCATGGCGGAAACGGAAATCTGCGAATACCCGGACTCGAAAAAATACCTGGCGTATTCGCGCAAGCAGGGGCCATTGCTGGAAAGCGGCCGCATGCACCGCGCCGAGCACGATCTGGACTACTGGGACGGCGAGGCTTGAGGCTGTTGTGCATTGCGCGTTGCCGTGCGATAGGCAAGAATGAGCACGATTTCAAATTCGACTTCAAAGCGGTCCCATGAATTTCCATATCTATCGCGATCACAACAACGAATGGCGCTGGTTTCTGCAGGCGGCCAACGGCAGGCGCATCGCCGATTCCGGCGAGGGCTACCACAACGAGAAAGATTGTATTGACGCCATTTCGCTGGTGATGGGCACCAATCACCAGACGCCGGTCAACTTCGTTTAGTCACGCTCAGGCTGGCGTGTTGCCTGCCAGCGGGAACCGTACGCGTGCCTCAGTGCCGCCCCCTTCGCGTGGCAGCAGGTCAAACGCAGCGCCATGCGATTTGGCGATGCGATCGACGATCGCCAGTCCCAGCCCGGCGCCGGATTGACCGCTGCGTGCGGCGTCCATGCGCGTGAAAGGTTGCTTGAGCCGTTCCACATCCTCCGGTGGAATGCCCGGTCCGCGATCGCGTACCGACAATACGATGGCATCGCCTTCCCGAGCGGTCGAGACGGCGACCTCGCAGCCGGCATGCTTGCGCGCATTGTCCAGCAGGTTGCTGATCAATCGCTTCATCGCCAGCGGGCGCATACGGAACGTTGCCTGCGTGGCGAGATCCAGCGTGACGTGCAGTTCAGGTTCGGCGCGCTGCACACGCTCTGCGGCCGACTGCACCAGAAGATTCAAGTCGACCGGCCCCTGTGGTTCGCGGCTCTCGTCGCGGGCAAAGTCCATGAACTGGTCAATCACGCCGTTGATGTCCTCGATGTCGCGTTCCAAATCGGCGCGGGTCGCGGGATCGGCCGGCAGCATCTCCAGGCCAAGTCGCAAACGCGCCAGCGGGGTGCGCACATCATGCGATACGCCGGCGAGGAAGGTGGCGCGTTCGCGCTCCTGCCTCGTCAGGTTGTCGCGCATCTGGTTGAACGCGACCGCCACCGATTTCACTTCTTCCGGTCCCATTTCGGTAACCGGCGGTGGATGTTTGCCCATGCCGATTTCCTTGGCCGCATCGGCCAGCGCGTGCAGCGGGCGGTTGACCCGGCTGACGAGGAACAGCGCACCGGCCAGCGCGAGGATGCCGCCGAACACGCCCCAGCCGATCCACGCCATCGAAAAATCCTGCTCGATGATGCGGCTTTGCGGGAACAGCACCCAGTAGTAGGTCGAGCCGACCGGGATCTTGGTGATGAAGGCGGGCGGTGGCGCAGCGGGCATCTTGCCGTCCTCACCGGGCTGTGCTTGCGCGGCAATTGCCTTGCCGGCGCGTAGCGGGCGCTGGAATACGAAGATGTCAGCTTCAGGTCCGAACTGCTCGCGCAATCGCTCGCGCGCGGCGCGTATCGCCGGCGTGCTGGGCGCCGGTTCCAGCGGCTCTTCGGCAATGCGCTGGGGCGGGATGACGCGGATGCCGCGCTCTTCGCGCAGCTTGATGATGAATTCACGATGCTGCGCGGGCGGGATGGTATCCAGCGCCGCGCGAATCGTTTTCAGGTGGCTGATATAGCCGATCGCCACCAGTTGAAAGCGCGGCAGTTGCGAGTAGTAGCGAAACAGCAGCACCGATGCCAGCTGGCTTGCAATCAGCGCGAACACAATCACCAGCGCGGTGCGCGCCAGCAGCGAATTCGGGATCAGATAGGACAGCAGGCGTTTCACAATCACGAAGCGGAATCAGACGTGTTTACTGCCGTCCGGCACGAACACGTAGCCCATGCCCCAGACCGTCTGGATGTAGCGCGGGTTGGAGGGGTCTTCGCCGAGCAGCTTGCGCAGGCGCGACACCTGCACATCGATGGCGCGGTCGAAGCTGTCGTGCTCGCGGCCGCGAGCCAGCTCGGTCAGCTTGTCGCGGGAGAGCGGCGTACGCGGATGCTGCACCAGCACCTTGAGCAAACCGAATTCGCCGGTGGTCATCGGCAGCGGCGCGCCGTCGCGCACCAACGAGCGGGTACCGAGGTTGAGCGTGAATGGGCCAAAGGCGATTACCTCATCGTCGGTCGAAGGTGCGCCCGGCGTGGGCAGTGGTGCCTGCCGGCGCATGACGGCATTGATGCGTGCCACCAGTTCGCGCGGGTTGAACGGTTTGGGCAGATAGTCGTCCGCGCCCATCTCCAGGCCGACGATACGGTCTACATCGTCGCCCTTGGCCGTCAGCATGATGATCGGGATGTTGGCTTCGGCGGCGTGGCTGCCGCGCAACCGCCGGCAGATGGCAAAGCCGTCCTCGCCGGGCAGCATCACATCCAGCACCACCAGGTCATAGCGGTTGCGGGTCAGCGCGCGATCCAGCGCCCCGCCGTCGGGCACCGTATCAGCGGCAAAGCCCTGCTCGGTGAGGTAACGTTTCAGCAGATCGCGCAGGCGCAGGTCATCATCGACGACCAGAATGCGGTGGCGGGGCGGTGTGGATTGGCTCATGCGGGCATGTTAGAGGTGGGCGGGCGCTGTGAGGCGGACGTTGTGGCCGCCAGTTGTAAGTAAATGTTAGCAAACCGCCTGCAGCAACAGGCAGGGTTACAAGCGGTTACCAGTCGATAGCAACCTGCAATGACTTTCGACGTTCTATTGCTTAACCTGATGGCGTTGCATGAAAAACAGTTTCGCCACGACATCAGCGCCTCTTAACCGTTTTATTACCGTTTATTGGAGAACATCATGAAAGCACTGAAAACAGGTTTGTTGGTAACCCTTCTGGCCACCGCCTTCGCTGCACCGGCCGCATTTGCCGGTGACGACGCTGCCAAGGGCGATCGCGCGCAGAAAGCGCACGAGCGTCTGAAAGCCGCCGACAAGAATGGCGATGGCAAGATTAGCCGCGAGGAAGCCAATGCATCCATGCCGCGCCTGGCGAAGAACTTCGACGCCATTGACGCTAACAAAGATGGCTTCGTCACCAAGGAAGAAATGCGCGCCTTCCACGAAAAGAATGGTGGCCGCAAAGGCAAGCAGTCGTAATCGCAATACCGCCGGGCGGTGCAAGCCGCCCGGCACGTTTGATGCGTGACAGCAAGCATCCATAACAATGACAGGGAAGAAACATGAAGCGTGCGTGGCCGATGATCTGGAAATATCTGATGGTGGTGGCGACGTCATGCATGCTGGCTTTTGTCATTTCGCAGAATGACGCTGATGCCCAGCCGGTCAAGGAAACAAAGGCGCCGGCAATCGATTACTCGGCCAAGGGTGGCTTTGCCGTCAGCGTAAGCGAGCAGGTCTGGCGCGATGACTCGCGCAAGCGTGATCTGCCGGTCAAAATATATTTGCCGCAGTCGGACGACAAAGCGGCTATACGTTTTCCCGTCATACTCTTCTCGCACGGCCTGGGTGGCAGCCGTGAAGGCGGCCGTTTATGGGCCGAGCACTGGGCCAGTCACGGTTATGTGGTGCTGGCGATGCAGCACGGCGGCAGCGACGAATCACTGTGGAAAGGCAAGCCGCCACGCGAAATCATTTCCAGCATGAAGGGCGGAATGACGCTCACCAATCTGGGATTGCGTGTGGGCGATGTTCGGTTTGTCATCGACGAAGTCGTGCGCCGAACTGAAGCCAAAGAAAAGTATTTTGCCAGTGCAGACGCCAGGCGCATCGGCATGTCCGGGCACTCTTTCGGTGCGCAGACAACGCTAGCCGTTGCGGGCCAGAAGGCGGGGACGCTGGCTGGCCAGTCGGGACTCGATACTCGTGTTACGTCGGCCATCGCGTTCAGCCCGAACGCGCGTAACAAGGCGAACTTGGCGCGTCAGTTCGGCGACATTCGCCTGCCGTTCATGTCCATCACCGGCACCGAAGACGGCAGCGTGCTGGAGGACGACACCAAATACGAGCACCGCATGCTGCCGTACGAAAATATGCCGGCGGGTGGAAAATACTTGGTGGTGTTTGACGGTGGCGATCACATGGTGTTCGGCGGCCACGAGCTCGGCGGAAGACGCAAGGAAACCGAACGCGACCGTGAAATCCAGGCCGACGTCAAAGCCGGTACGCTGGCGTTCTGGAACCTGACGCTGAAGAACGACGCCGATGCCGGAAAATGGCTGGGCACGACCAAGGAAAGCAGCTTCAAGACCGTGCTCGCCGCCAAAGATACCTTTGCCGCAAAATAGGCCGATGGAAAAGACCATGAAAAAACATCTACTCTCCTTGTTTGCGTCGGCACTACTGGCTGTGGGGTTGCACGTTCCTGCCGCCAACGCGGCCGAATCGAAGCCAATTGGCGCCGAGGCCGCACGGCACCTGTTGAACCGCACCGGCTTTGCCGCGACCGACGCAGACATCAAATCTTTCGCGTCGTTGTCACGCGAGGAGGCTGCGGACAAGCTTCTGCGCGCCGCAGTAACTGACGCGCTCCAGAAGCCACCTGCCTGGGTCAACGATGCACCGCCGTCGCCGGCCAAGCTGCAGGCGATGTCTCAGGAAGAACGCATGGCCGAGCAGCGCAAGAATGTCGAGCACGCGTTCGAGCTGCGCGAATGGTGGTTCCGCGAGATGCTGACCACACCGTCGCCGCTGACGGAAAAGATGACGCTGTTCTGGCACAACCACTTCGCCACGAGCCAGCAGAAAGTGCGCTTCACGCCGCTGCTCTACAACCAGAACGTGATGCTGCGTCGCAACGCACTGGGAAATTTCAATTCGATGCTGCGGCAGGTAGCGCGCGATCCGGCAATGCTGATTTACCTCGATGGGGCCAACAGCCGCAAAGAACAGCCGAACGAAAATTTCGCGCGCGAGGTGATGGAACTGTTCACGCTGGGCGAAGGACATTACACCGAGAAGGACATCAAGGAAGCGGCGCGCGCCTTCACCGGCTGGAGTGTTGACCGCGAGACCGGGCAGTACATGTTCCGCCGTGGCATCCACGATTACGGCGTGAAGACGGTATTGGGCAAGAGCGGCAATTTCGACGGCGACCAGGTGATCGACATCCTGTTGCGCAAACCGGAAACCGCGCAGTTCCTCACACGCAAGTTGTGGAAGGAATTTATTTCACCCTTGCCGGATGAGGTGCAGGTGAAAAGGATGGCGGAGGAATTCCGCGAGAGCGGTTACAACATCGCCAAGCTGATGCGCATCATGTTGACGTCTGACGCGTTCCATTCTATGGACAACCGCGCCGCGTTGATCAAGTCGCCGGTGGAGTTGGTGGTCGGTACGATGAAGCAGTTCGAAATCGAAACACCGAACATGCGTCCGTTCGTACTTGCCGCAGCTTTGCTGGGCCAGAACGTATTTTCGCCGCCGAATGTGAAAGGCTGGCCGGGCGGCGAGGCATGGATCAATTCCGCCACGTTGCTGGGCCGCAAGCAATTGATCGATCGGCTGTTCCGCAATGAAGATCGGATGGAAGTCGCGCTGCGCAATATGGACGAGATGGCGATGATGACCGGCAATCCGCCGCCACCCGGCCGCGAAGCGCGCCAGCAACGGCAGATGGAACGGCAGATGGGCGGCATTCGCTGGAACCTCGACAAATGGGCGGAGGGCTTCGTGCAGCCCGGCCGTACGGACGAAGCACGCGAAAGCATGACCCGTGTGGTGTTGGCGATGGCGCCGCAGAATTCGTCGCGCGCATCGGAAAAACCAGCCGACTGGGCGCGGCAACTGGTGACCGATCCGGTCTACCAACTCAAATAAGGAGTTCTTCAAATGAACCGACGACATTTTCTGCAAACATTGGGCGCTGCCGCCAGCGTGCCGTTGGCGGGTACTTTCAATGGCGTGAGCTGGGCCGCGCCTGCGCCTTCTGCAACGATCGGCAATACGCCCTACAACAACCTGCTGATCCTGATCGAGCTGAAGGGTGCCAATGACGGCTTGAATACTGTCGTCCCGTTCGCCAACCCCGCCTACGCCACGCTGCGCCCGCGCATCGCCATTGCGCGCGATCAGGTGCTGCAATTGTCCGAGCAGGAAGGTCTGCATCCCTCACTGAAACCGCTGATGGCGCTGTGGGAAAACAAGGAACTGGCGGTTGTGCAGGGGCTGGGTTATCCGAATCCCAACCTGTCGCACTTCCGCTCGATCGAAATCTGGGATACGGCGTCGAAGAGCGAGGAATACCTGGATGCCGGATGGCTGGCGCGGGCGTTTGCCGCTGCGCCCGCGCCGCGCCAGTTTGCCGCCGATGGCGTCGTGGTCGGTTCCAGCGATATGGGGCCGTTGTCGGGGCAGGGCGTGCGCACCATTGCGCTGGCCGATACCGCGCAATTCCTGCGCAATGCGCGTCTGGCACAGGCAGGCGGCGATCAGCGCAACGCCGCGCTAAAACACATCCTGTCGGTCGAGCAGGAAATCCTGCACGCCGCCGGCAAGCTCAACACCAACTTTGCGTTCAAGACCGAATTCCCGCGCAACGGCTTCGGCAACCAAGTCCGCACCGCGGCGCAGCTGGTGGCGAGCAAAGCCGGCATCGCCACCATTCGCCTCACACACACCGGCTTCGATACGCACGCCAACCAGCTCGGCACGCATGCCAATCTGCTGAAGGATCTGGCCGAAGGCATCGCCGCGCTGAAATCGGCAATGCAGGAATTGAACCGCTGGGATTCGACTCTGGTGATGACCTACGCCGAATTCGGCCGCCGGCCGAAGGAAAACCAGAGCAGCGGTACCGACCACGGCACCGCCAGCGTGCACTTTGTCACCGGTGGCAAAGTGAAAGGCGGCCTCTACGGCGAAGGCCCGCAACTCGCGCGCCTCGATGGCAACGGCAACCTGCCGTTTGCGGTCGATTTCCGCAGCATGTACGCCACGGTGATCGACAAGTGGTGGCAGGGCGATTCAGCAAAAGTGCTGGGTGGGAAGTTCGCGGCGCTGGATTGGCTGAAGGCATGATCACCAAAATCGTATAAGTAAAACTCCAGCATTGGTGAGGGTTTCAGAGCATTTTTGGCCTGGAAGACGCACTGGTGCTGGAGTTTTCTTCAGTTATGGGGCTTCGATGCTCGGGTTGCTACATTGATTACTCAAACATCTTCGTATGCTCAATAAAAAAAACGAATATCTCTCATGAAACAGCAATAGTTATTGACATTTGTTACAAAAAACGTAACCTCTATTTGCGCGAGGGCATAAAAATATTAATTGCGCCTCTTGAACACAAGATCAAATACCAACATAGGGGGCTGACGTGAAGTCATTGACTAAGCTGTTGAAGCAAATTGCGACGATATTTTTGTCATCGCTTGCACCGTGCTTAGTCCAATTGCGTCAGGAAGCCGAATCCAAACAAACAATCAAGATATCGGATCAATTAGACACGCCGGATCGGGAGCGCAAGATGTTGAGCGAGGCGGGAAGAAAGAGCGGATTTCCAAGAAATGGCTGCGCAACGCTGGCAAGAAGCTAGACGGACAACATCGCGTAGTTGTAGCGCACTTCAATACCGACAGAGGGTTGCTAGCCGGATATGAGGCACCAAATGGTGATCGCCTTCTCTTCCGAGCTGCATACTTGGCGCCTAACTTACCTTACTCCGAAATTCTTTACGTTGACAAAGAGACGGGGACAGTAGAGCGACTTTTCCCACTGGCGGATTCGAGTCGAGCGCGAGGAATGCACCGCAATCTGCCGAGTACCAATGAACTAGCCAGTTTGTTAAGGAAGCTACCAAAAGTTGGGACGGCGAATGCCCTCACGAGCTCTGAGAGCACGCGACTTACGGGCTTTGCCAACTCTGAAGTTGCGAAGCTTGCTCAAGACGGCATTGTGGCCTTGTACATGGCGTTAGATGGGGCCGATCAAAGTGACACGCTTGATCGCTTGCGCAAACCTCTCGGAGCATTTGCGATGGCAATTCAGATTAGTGCCGGAGCTCAGCCAAGCCGTACATCGGCGAGCGCTTTGGCTTCCACAGAAAAAAGCGCCATATTTGCTGACGCGTGTAAAGACATGGGTTGTCGCATGCGTGGAAGGTCGTTTCTAATTCACGAGTCTGGAATGTTCGACGTTATCGGAGGAAAAAAACCGGCGAAACGAAACATTACACTTCAACCTCCCAGTAAGTCGCTTATCGAGCAGTTGGGATCGCAACCAACAGACGCTCGCGTTGTACTTCGCTATGGAAATGGCGGGGTACAAAGCCGATCAACTGCGAGCTATGAAGAATGTGCAAGTCGAAGTGTCACTGAGTGTTTCGGTGTCTGCGGTATCGGGTGCCCACCGGCGCAGATTACTAGAGATGCATGTTATGGGCATGATTTCTGCGATTGCATGTACGGTGCAGCTGCATGTCTCATGACTGTTCCTGAAGGCTGCGTTACGGACAAGCCGGGCGTTCCTTGCGCCTCCATGACCGAGGCTGTTGCAGACCTGCTAGTTTCCTTGGTTGCCGAAGCAGTACTCAGTGCTATTGCAGTCGTGGAGTCTCTGTTTGAGTACCTTGGAGGAGTGGTGGTCGGCGTAATTGAGGGGCTTGCAACAGCGATTGAAGCGCTCTTTGATGCAATCAGCGAATTTCTGGATTGGCTCTTCGAAGAGAATTGTGAAGAAGAAGAGTCGTCCGAAGCTTGCTAAAGATGGAGGTGCGCGATGGCAATCAATCCCATGGAATTCAAACTGCCGCTTAAAAAGCGTGCTTTCTGGTGTGGACATATGATCATGTTTGC
>JAEUNB010000026.1 GCA_016790625.1 Betaproteobacteria bacterium
CCTTGGCAGCGTCAAATGCGGGCGGCACGACGATGGCGCTGACGGTATTCGAATGCCACTGCGGCTTCTTAGCGCACAGCGTCAGCCCCCATGCGCTGACTGCTGCGCGCGTGCCTGAGGCCAGCCGCTCATGCCGGGCGAATACGTTGTCGAGGCCTTCCTCGAACAGCGTGCTCAGCGATTCACGCAAGCCGTACAGCAACGGCAGCGACGGCGTATACGGAAAATAGCCGCTGGCGTTGGCTTTCTGCATATCGCCAAAATCGAAGAACACGCGTCGCAATTTGGCTTCACGCGTCGCCAGCATCGCGCGCGGGCTGGCGCAAACAATGCCCAAACCGGCGGGCAGCATCAACCCCTTTTGCGAACCGGTGATGGCAAGGTCCACACGCCACTCATCGAAACGGAAGTCGAGGCTGCCGAGCGAGCTGACAGTATCGACATACAACATCGCCGGATGTCCCGCTGCGTCCAAGGCGCGGCGTACGCCGGCTACATCGCTGGTTACGCCGGTTGCGGTTTCGTTATGCACAATCATCACACCCTTGATCGCGTGTGACTTATCGGCGCGCAGTGCTTCAGCGATCTGATCGAGTGGCGCGCCCTCGCCCCACTCCACGTCCAGCACCTGCACATCCAGGCCCAGCCGCTGCATCATGTCGATCCACAGGTGACTGAACTGGCCGAAGCGCGGTGCCAGCACCTTGTCGCCGGGTGACAGCGTATTACTGAGGGAGGCCTCCCAGGCACCGGTACCGGACGACGGAAAGATGAATACTTCACCAGCCTCGGTCTTGAACAGTTTCTTCAGGCCTCGAAAACACTCTCGCGGCAATTCGGGAAATTTCGGTGAACGGTGATCCTCGCTGTGCACAATCATCGCCCGCAGGACGCGGTCGGGAATGTTGGTCGGTCCGGGAACAAAGAGAAAATTTCTGCCTGCCATGATTGTTCTTTCTTCGGTTATGCGGCGTTGGAGGGGAGATAAACCGGAAACTCGGCGCACAAGGCTTTGACGCGGCCGGCGATGTTGGCAAGACGCCGCTCGTCGCCGCGCGCCTCCAGGGCACCGGCAATCCATGCCGCCACCTGCCGCGCCTGTGCCTCGCCGAAACCGCGCGTGGTCATCGCTGGCGTACCAATGCGAATGCCACTGGTGATCATGGGTTTCTGCGGGTCGTTGGGAATCGCGTTCTTATTGACTGTGATGTGCGCCTGACCCAACGCGGCTTCGGCCTCCTTGCCGGTGACCTGCATCGGCTGCAGATCGACCAGAAACAGGTGCGATTCGGTGCGTCCGGAAACGATGCGCAGGCCATGTGCATGCAGCTCGTCGGCCATCACCTGCGCATTTCGCATCACCTGCTGCTGATAGCTCCTGAAATCAGAGCTTGCCGCCTCTTTGAAGGCTGCGGCCTTGGCCGCGATCACATGCATCAGCGGCCCGCCTTGCAGACTGGGGAAAATGGTCGAGTTCAGCGTCTTCTCATGCTGCGCAGAGGAAAGAATCAATCCGCCGCGCGGGCCACGCAGCGTCTTGTGCGTGGTGCTGGTGACAAAGTCGGCAATGCCAACCGGATTGGGATAGAGACCGGCCGCGACCAGGCCGGCGTAATGCGCCATGTCGACCATCAGGTAGGCGCCGTGCCGATCAGCAATCTTGCGGAACTTCTGCCAGTCGATGGCGAGGCTGTAAGCTGATGCGCCGGCGACAATCATCTTCGGCTTGTGCTCGGCGGCAAGCCGCTCAACCTGGTCATAGTCGATAACTTCGCTTGCATCCAACCCGTAGGCGACCGCTTGAAACAGCTTGCCGCTGAGATTTACCGACGCGCCATGCGTCAAATGTCCGCCATGCGCCAGCGACATCCCCAAAATCGTGTCACCCGGTTTCAGCACCGAGAGATACACCGCCTGATTGGCCTGTGAGCCCGAATGCGGCTGGACGTTTGCGTATTCGGCGCCAAACAGCGCCTTGGCACGATCGATGGCCAGCTGCTCGGCAACATCGACGTGTTCGCAGCCGCCGTAATAGCGTTTGCCGGGATAGCCCTCGGCATACTTGTTGGTCAGCACTGAACCCTGCGCTTCAAGCACCGCGCGACTCACGTAATTTTCCGACGCGATCAGCTCGATATGATCTTCCTGCCGGCGAAATTCGGCTTCAATCGACTCCCATAACACCGGATCGGTGTGGGCGAGTACGGATAGTCCTTTGTCCAAGGTGGCTCCTGCGGGTGACAGCTTTTCGGTTACGCGCGGTCGATGGCGCGACCACGCTGTCATGCCCGCCGCAGGAGCGCGTAGCTGCGCCCGAGCCGGAGCGTTTCTTCAACAAAAATCAGTCAGGCAATCGACTCGGTGCTGTGCATCCCTGCAGTCCAGCCGCGCTGGGGCGAAAATGCCGCTGGCTGCGAATCCATCGATTCGTTCAGCAAACGGCGCTGGGTTTCGCACACCAGATTCACCAAAAAATCGATCGGGTATGCCGACAACACGGTGGGACGCTCGGTTTCGAGGAAATAGCGCAGTCGTTCACGCGTGTCGGCAATCGGCAGCAGGCCGCGAAAGGTGCTGGTGTCCCAGTACCAGGTGAAAGCCAGCTCGCGGAAGGCCCGATTGAATGCGCGACGTTCCCGCTCGTCCGACGGCGAAATTTCGCGTACGGCTTGATCGCTTGCCTGCATATTGCTTCTCCTCATGTCGCAGCGCCCTGTTCAACAAGCTTCCAGGTCAACTGTGATGCGTGTTTTTCTTGACACGGCCATCCTAGACCGGCAAATTCATAAATAACAGTCAAACATTTTTATCCTTTTTATAAGTAATTAGTGTTGGATGCCTTGACTCACCGCTAGCGCCAGGCAAACATGAGAAATGCCACTCTCCGACAGCTACGGGTATTCGAATGCGTGGCGCGGCACCTGAATTTTTCACGTGCCGCCGAGGAGCTGCATCTGACGCAGCCCGCGGTTTCGACTGCCGTCAGCCAGCTGGAATCGCACACCGGGCTAGCGCTATTCGAACATCTCGGCCATCGCGTGTTCCTCACCGAAGCCGGTAAGGTGACACTGGCCAGTGCGCGCGCCATCATTCAGCAGGTGCGCGAGACAGAAGAAGCGCTTGCCAGTCTCGGTGGCGCAGCCGGCGGCACATTGAATGTGGCGGTGATCAGCGCCGGAAATTACTTTTTCCCGGGCTTACTGGCTGCGTTCAAAAAACACCAGCCAAATGTTGCCGTCACGCTGATGGTCAACAATCGCGATCAACTATGGCGCAATCTGGCCGACAACATCATCGATATCGCGATCATGGGCCGTCCGCCGAAAGACGCAGACCTGATCAGCGCGCCGTTCGCGCCGCATCCTTATGCCGTGATCGCGCCGCCCGATCACCCGCTCGTCGGCAAAAAGCGCGTTGCATGGGGCAAGCTGATCGGCGAACGCATGATCGTGCGCGAGCGTGGCTCGGACAATCGCGCCACATTCGATGAGACTAATGCAGAAATGAAGTCGAAGGTACCGGTCACCATGGAAATTGCCAGCAACGAGACAATCAAGCAAAGCGTGATCGCCGGCATGGGGCTGGGCTTTCTGTCGATGCACACCATCGCCCCCGAGTACGAATTGAACCGTCTCGCCATTATCGACATCATCGGCTTCCCGGTGGTTCGTCACTGGCACGTGGTACACCACCGACAGAAACGTCTGCCGCCAGTGGCGGAAGCCTTCACGCGATTCCTGCATGCCGAGGGCGCCGGCTTGATCGAAAAGCTGGTGCACGTCCCGAACATCGCAAGGTCGAAACGAAAGTCGACACGCTAGTCCGGCTTGATGAGCGGAGGTTGGCGCAGGTACTAGCGGCTCTCGACAGTTCCATCGGCGTGGCGGGCAAATCGCCCCTGCTCACGCGCATGCACCGGCGCATCATCCTTCCACGGCCAGCCGCCGAACTGGGTACGGCGATAGTCGATGAAAGCCTGCTGGATTTCGGCCTGGGTATTCATCACGAATGGTCCGTATTGCACCACGGGCTCGTTGATCGGCCGCCCTTGCAGTAACAACATTTCGCCCTCTCCATCGCCGTTGACCAACTCGACGTCGCGCGCCGCATTGAGCTCGATCGCTGCCGGACCATCGATGCGCCGCCCGCCAATTGTGATGTGACTACCCTTGAAAAAGTACAGCATGCGGCGCGTGCCAGCACCGCTTGCCGCAAACAATGTCCAGCGGGCGCCGCCATCCATGCGCAAAGTCCAGATGGCTACATCAGCATCGGCCTGCGAGGCCCACGAATCAGGGGGTGGCGACAATGGCGAAAGATCACTCACCCGTCCGGCAATGCACACCACGTCGGTGGCAGCACCAGCCGCATCACGCACCTGCCGCCGTGGAATCTGCTCCGACCACAGCATAGTGAAATGCGGCGCGACCATCTTGTTCTTGGCCGGCAGGTTCAACCAGATCTGGAACAGCTCCAGCGGATTCGGTTTGGTGCTATCAACCAGAGGAAACATCTCCGAGTGGACAATGCCCTCGCCTGCCGTCAGCCACTGCACATCGCCACCGCCGAATCGCGCGGTGGCGCCCAATGAATCAGAATGATCGATCAGTCCACGCCGGACAATCGTAACGGTTTCAAAACCGCGATGCGGATGCGCCGGGAAACCCGGCACGGTCATCCCGTGATACATGCGCCAGCCGTCCTTGCCGGCGAAGTCCTGTCCCATCTGCCGGCCGGCCAGCGAGGCATCCGGTCCCATGGCTGCGTTGCCGCGCGGGTACGCGTCATCGTGATAGACACAGAACAGAAAGGGGTCGATGGTCTGCCACGGGAAGCCCAGTGGCTTTACGCTGAGTACGGCATCGTTGACGGGTTGGTCTGGCATCGGTCGCTCCTAGTAGAGCCATCACATGGGGCCGCTCGTACGAAATTACACCACCGGCGCGTCAGGCCGCGTTGCTTGCATCGACGGACGCACCGCAACGCTTGCATACCAATCGGCCAGCGCTGGATGAGTGGCACGCCAGTCCATATCCTGATGACGGAAATCCAGATAGCCCAGCAATGAACCCAGGCTCACGTCGCCCAGATCGAAACGCCCCGCCGGCCTGGGCATGGCCGCAACCACCGCCAAGCCACGCTCGACCGCGCGGCGCTGGCGCGAAACCCAATCCGGCCACTGCTGCGCGGCAGGCCGGCGCTTTTCGATCACGGCATCGAAAGCCGCATCGATCATGCCCTGCAGCAAGGCCATGCGCGACATGACTTCGTGACGCGCGGCAGCGGCCTCCGGCAGCATGCGCGTTGCCGGCGCAAGGTCATCGAGAATGCGGCAGATCGTATCGCTCTCGGTGACAACCAGATCGTCATCGGTGACCAGCACGGGCACTTTGGACAGCGGCGATACCGACAACAATGCCACCGGGTCAAGCCAAGGATCAACATCGACCAGCAGCACGCTCGTGTCGAGTGATTTTTCCTTCACCACAATGCGTGCCTTGCGTGCATACGGCGAGGTTTGATTGACAAACAGTTTCACGCCATTCCCCTCGATAGAGATATAAAACCCCAGCACTGGCGATCCTCCCA
>JAEUNB010000044.1 GCA_016790625.1 Betaproteobacteria bacterium
AACAGTTTCATGGCTATTGAACGCACGCTTTCCATCGTCAAGCCCGACGCCGTCGCCAAGAACGTGATCGGCAAGATCTACCAGCGCTTCGAAGACGCCGGCCTCAAGGTCATCGCCGCGCGCATGGTCCACCTGTCGACCCAGGAGGCCGGGCAGTTCTACGCGGTGCACAAGGAGCGCCCCTTCTTCAAGGATCTGGTGGACTTCATGGTCTCCGGCCCCGTGTTCGTGCAAGTGCTGGAAGGCGAAGGCGCCATCCTGAAGAACCGCGATCTGATGGGTGCAACCGACCCGAAGAAGGCCGAAAAAGGCACGATCCGCGCCGATTTCGCCGACTCGATCGATGCCAACGCGGTACACGGTTCCGATGCGCCGGAAACGGCTGCTGTTGAAATCGCCTACTACTTCCCGGCACTGAACGTTTACTCACGCTAAGAACGAGAGAACGAATGGCTGTCCCCCAGCACGCGAAAGGCGACAAACCGAATCTTCTCGGCATGACCTTGCCCGAGATGACGGCGTTTTTCGCGGAAATGGGGGAGAAGCCGTTTCGC
Source organism: Betaproteobacteria bacterium (assembly GCA_016790625.1). GTDB lineage: Bacteria > Pseudomonadota > Gammaproteobacteria > Burkholderiales > Usitatibacteraceae > UKL13-2. The sequence continues at coordinate 555 of JAEUNB010000044.1, forward strand.
GCCAAGCAGGTGTTCCGCTGGATACACCATTTCGGCGCGGACAATTTCGAGGCGATGACGGATCTGGCCAAGTCATTGCGCGAAAAACTGCCGCAGGTCGCGACCATTGCGCCGCCAACCTTGATGACCGAGCAGGCGTCGAAGGATGGCACGCGCAAGTGGCTGCTGGATGTGGGTACCGGCAACGGCATTGAGGTGGTGTTTATCCCCGAGGACGATCGCGGCACGCTGTGTGTCTCATCGCAGGTGGGCTGTGCGCTGGATTGCACTTTCTGTTCCACCGGCAAGCAGGGCTTCAACCGCAACCTGACCGCCGCCGAAATCGTCGGCCAGCTCTGGTGGGCTAACAAAGCCATGGGACGGGATCCCAAAGGCGAGCGCATCGTCAGCAATGTGGTGATGATGGGCATGGGCGAGCCACTGGCAAATTTCGACAATGTGACTGCCGCCATGGACATCATGCTCGACGATCACGGCTATGGCCTTTCGCGCCGCCGCGTCACCCTATCCACCAGCGGCGTAGTGCCGAATCTCAAGCGTTTAAAAGAGCGTTGCCCTGTGGCGTTGGCCGTGTCGCTGCATGCACCGAATGATCCATTGCGTGACGTACTGGTGCCGATCAACCAGAAATATCCGCTCGCCGAATTGCTGGCGACGATCCGCGATTATCTCGAGGCGGCTCCGCGCGATTTTGTGACTTTCGAATATGTGATGCTCGATGGCGTCAACGACTCCGCGCAGCACGCCCATGAACTGATTGCTCTGGTCGGCGATCTGCCGTGCAAGTTCAACCTGATTCCCTGGAATCCATTCCCGGATGCACCGTACAAACGTTCCAGCAATAACGCGATTCATCGTTTCCGCGAAGTACTGCAGAACGCGGGTTTTGTGGTGACCGTGAGAAAGACCCGCGGCGACGATATCGATGCGGCCTGCGGCCAACTTGCTGGGCAGGTAGTCGATAAATCGAGCCGCACCAAAACGATTCACATCAGCCGCGCTGCCGCGTGATCTGCCCATCCTCAAAGAGAAGGAACACACCGTGAACAAGAGCCAAATCAAATGTCGATTCGCTGCTGTTGTTCTGGCGGTGTTGATGACGGGGTGCGTGTCTCAGACCACGGTGGAAGTAAAACCGGCCGAGCAGGCAGGCGCGTCGCGGCCGGATCAGCGCGCGCAGATCCACACCGAGCGGGCAGGGGAATACTATCGGCTAGGCAATTACGCCACTGCGCTGGAGGCCGCGCAACAAGCTGTTGCCGTCATGCCATCGCATGCGCAGGCACACAACATGCTCGGGATTATTTACATGCAGTTGCGCGAGGACGGCAAGGCAGCGCAATCGTTCGAGCAGGCGATTCGGCTGGCGCCAAACGACCCCGAGATCCTTAACAATTACGGCTGGTTCGTCTGCCAGCGCCAGAACGCGGCGCAATCGCTGCAATATTTCACGACTGCTATCCGGACACCGCTATATACCACCCCCGAGCGGGCGATGTACAACGCCGGCGTTTGCGCACGCAAGGCCGGCGACATCAAAGTGGCTGAGCTTCAGTTGCGTGCGGCGATTCAGCGCCAGCCGTTGTATGGGCCTGCGCTGGTTGAGCTGGCCGACATTTTGTTGAGCGTAGGCAAAACAAAGGATGCAGAAATCATGATTGCCCGCCATATGGCGGTGGTGCAGCAGCCTTCGGCCGATGCCCTGCTGACCGGCGTACGCATTGCCCGTGCCAACGGCGATCGTGCCTCAGAGGTGAGTTATGTGCAGCAAATGCGGCGTCGCTTTCCCGATGCACCCCAAACCGCCTCGGCCATCGAGTCGCGCTGATCTGCGGTCATGAACGAGCCTGTTGCCGTGACGGTTCCCACCGATCCCACTGCCGCCGGAACTGAACCCGCTGCCTCGGCGGTTGCCGATGTGATTGCCTCCAACGACGCGACTGCATCCGATGTGCCTGCTGCAGTCCCGGCCGGCGACGTTGGTGCATTGTTGCGCGCCGCGCGCGAGAAGTTGGGGATGTCGACGAACGATATTGCCGCCAAATTGCGTATGGGCGTGAAGCAGGTTCAAGCGCTGGAGGCGAACGACTATGCCGCACTGCCCAAAGGAACCTTCCTGCGCGGCTTTGTGCGCAACTATGCCAGGCAGGTTAGCCTGAATGGCGATGAAGTGATTTCACTGCTGGAAAAAGCGCACAGTGGGGCCTCGCTGGTCAGTGCTACCTCTGAAGTGGCGCCTGCCCAGCAGAATATTCGCGTGCAACGCCCCAGCGGTGATCTGGCCACGCCAAAGGCGCGCGCATTGGGCACGCTGGCTTTCGTTCTGATTCTTGCGGCGGTTGCCTGGTACTGGTGGGAGTTCATGCGACCGGGCCGGTCGGTCGAAGCGGTGGCGCTGCCGGTCGCGCAGACAACACGCGTCAGCCAGCCGGCCATCGCACCTCCTGCAACGGTAGACCAGCCTAGCGTCACTGCAACAGAAGCTACGTCGATTGCAAGTCCGCCTGGCACGCCGACGGGTAGTGATGTAACCAGGGCAGCACCAGTCTTGCCGGCTCCGGCGACCGCTGTCACGGTCGCCGCCGCGTCCGTTGCAGCCATCCCCGCTCCGAAAGCCCCGTCGGAGAACGTTGCCCCGGTTGCTGCTAAACTGGCTGTGCAGTCTGCGCCAGCTGGCAGCTCCACTTTGGGCTTCACGTTCACCGGTGAGAGCTGGGTTGAAGTGACCGATGCCAATGGCAAAATCCTCGTTTCCAAGCGATTCAAGGCCGGCGACGCGGAGGAAATCTTCGGACGCGGCCCCCTTTCTGTGGTGATTGGCAACGCGCAAGCCACCCGTATGGCAGCCAATGGCCGCGAATTCGATCTGGTGCCACACACCCGCGTTTCGGTTGCACGAGTCACCGTCAAGTAGATTTGCCGCCTCTGTTTTTTTCGGGATTCAGAACATGTTTGAAAACACTCCACGCCGCCGCTCGCGGCAGGTTCGCATTGGTCATGTAGCAGTGGGCGGCGATGCGCCGATCATGGTGCAATCAATGACCAACACCGACACGGAGGATGTGCCCGGCACGATCGCACAGGTCGCCGCATTGGCACGTGCCGGATCGGAAGTCGTTCGCATTACCGTTAATACGATGGAAGCCGCGCGGGCGGTGCCGAAAATCCGCTCCGGCCTCGATGCCATGGGCGTGAGCGTACCGCTGGTGGGCGATTTCCATTTCAACGGTCACAAGCTGCTGACCGAAGTGCCCGATTGCGCCATGGCGCTGGCCAAGCTGCGCATTAACCCGGGCAATGTCGGGCATGGCAGTAAACGCGATGACCAGTTCGGTGCCATGATCGAAGCGGCCATCAAATTCGACAAGCCGGTGCGCATCGGCGTCAACTGGGGCTCGCTGGATCCTGAGCTGATTGCGCGCATGATGGACGAGAACGCCGGACTTGCCATGCCGAAGGACGCTGATGAGGTGATGCGCGAAGCGCTGATCGTGTCTGCGCTGGAAAGTGCCGCCAAAGCGGAAGAGCTTGGGCTGGCCGGCGACAAGATCATCCTGTCGTGCAAAGTGAGCGCGGTGCAGGATTTGATTGCGGTCTATCGCAATCTGGCGAAGCGATGCGATTACCCGCTGCACCTTGGTCTTACTGAAGCGGGCATGGGGTCAAAGGGAATTGTTGCTTCGACCGCAGCATTGTCGGTGCTGTTGCAGGAAGGAATTGGCGACACGATTCGTATCTCGCTGACACCAGAACCGAACGGCGACCGCACGCGCGAAGTGATTGTGGGGCAGGAAATCCTGCAGACCATGGGTTTGCGTTCGTTTACGCCGATGGTTGCGGCCTGTCCCGGCTGTGGTCGCACCACCAGCACCTATTTCCAGGAGCTGGCGGAGAAGATCCAGTCCTATCTGCGCAATCAGATGCCGGTGTGGAAAACACGCTTTCCCGGCGTTGAAGAGATGCACGTCGCGGTGATGGGCTGCGTGGTCAATGGGCCGGGCGAATCGAAGTTGGCCGACATCGGCATCTCGCTGCCGGGTTCAGGCGAACGTCCGGTGGCACCGGTGTATATCGACGGTGAAAAGGCGGTGACCCTGAAGGGAGACCATATCGCCGAGGAGTTTCAGGCGCTGGTCGATGATTATGTGCAGAGGACTTACGCGCCCGGCGTCGAGCGGCGCACCAAGTCACGCCGCGAGGAAATTCCGATCAAGGCCATCGCCTGACGCAATTCGCGGTGTAGGCGACTGCCGATTGATGGTCGGGTCGCGCTTTGGTATTTTTCAGTTGCCACTTATTCATTTCCCCGTTCAAGGAGACTGTCGATGAAATCGAAGCTGGATAGCGCGCTCGCGTTGAAATGTCGACTGGCCGTTGCGGCGTTGGTGCTGAGCGGTTGTGCCAGCGTTTCGGATCAGATGGTCGAGCCGACAAACCCGCCGCGCAAGGAAATTTTCTACGCGGTGACGGCATCGAACCAATTGATCGCGTTCAATGCAGGCCAGCCGCAAAAAATCCTCAGCAAGAAGCCGGTATCCGGCCTGCAAGGCGGCGAGGAAATTCTCGGTATCGACTATCGCGTCGCCAAGGGCGTGTTGTTCGCGTTGGGACGCGCCGGCGGCGAAGGACGCCTCTACACCATTGACACGGGTAGCGGCAAAGCCACGCAGGTCGGCAGCGGCGTGCTGGCGGTGAAACCGCAGGGTGATGAATTCGGCTTCGACTTCAATCCGACGGTGGATCGCATCCGGGTGATCAGCAACACCGGACAAAACATGCGATTGCATCCGGATACCGGTGCGGTGGTCGACTCCAATCCCAATGAGCCGGGCGTACAGACGGATGGCAAGCTCGCTTATGCCGCTGGTGACGTCAACGCCGGAAAATCGCCGGCAGTCGTGGCGGCCGGCTACACCTACAACAAGGTGAACGACAAGATCACCACCAACTACGCACTTGATGCCACGACCGAATCGCTGGTGACTCAGGGAAGCAAGGAAGGCGTCGCACCGGCCGTTTCCCCCAACACAGGCCAATTGTTTACCGTCGGCAAGCTGGGTGCGGGACCGTTTGTCCGTGCAGCATTCGATATCGCTGATACCACGGGGGCCGCATTCGTTGCGCTAACCAAGACGGACGGCAAATCGTCGCGCTTCTACCTGGTCAACCTCGATACCGGGGCGGCCACCTTCATGGGCACCATCGGCGGCGGCGAGCCGATTCGCGGCATGTCGTTTGAGCCGTAACCCCTAGCATTGGCGCGGCTTTACAGCCTTTTTTGCCCTGAAAGCCGCACCAGTGCTTGAGTTTCATTTACTGTCATCCGCGCATGGCATTTTTTGCACGCCCGCGCCAGAAGGCCCGGACAAAGTCAGAAAGAAATGGCTAAGGGAAGCTAAAGCCCTGTAAAATAGCGTGTTTTCGGCAACACGCCTTGCTTCCCGCCTTCCTTTCCCATGAGCAAAACCTTGCAAGCCGTCCGCGGCATGAACGACCTGCTGCCGCAGGATGCGCCGCTCTGGCAGTTTCTTGAAGACACCACGCGTGACGTATTCGAGCAGTATGGCTATCGTCTTATGCGTACGCCGGTGGTGGAATCCACATCGCTGTTTGTGCGTTCGATCGGCGAGGTGACCGATATCGTCGAGAAGGAGATGTATTACTTCGAAGATTCGATGAATGGCGAAAAGCTGACGCTGCGTCCCGAGGCCACGGCGGGCTTGGTGCGCGCAGCGATAGAACACAATTTGCTGTACGAAGGTCCCAAGCGGGTCTGGACCTGGGGGCCGATGTTCCGCCACGAGCGTCCGCAAAAAGGCCGCTATCGCCAGTTTCACCAGTTCGACGTCGAGGCGATGGGATTTGCCGGGCCTGACGTGGACGCGGAACAAATCCTCATGTTGTCGCGCCTCTGGCAGCGCTTGGGCTTCAAAAAAGTGACCTTGCACATCAACTCCATTGGCGACACCGAAGCACGACGCGCGCA
>JAEUNB010000121.1 GCA_016790625.1 Betaproteobacteria bacterium
ATCGGATTCGCGCATACCGGCCGGCATCTCCCTCCGCATAGCCGATCACTATCGCTTCAAATAGCGGCAGTCCGGCCGACCAGAAAGCAAACATCAGCGCAAAGATGGCCAGCATCGGCACCCAGTCGCGAAAGATCAGCAGCATCGAAAATGCCAACGACGCGAGAATCAGCGTGATTCGTATGACGGGTACACGCCGGTGCAGATGATCGGCGATCCAACCCCACAAAAACGGGCTGATGATCCGCACGAATTGTTGTAGCGACATCAGCAAGGCTATTTGTGCAGCCGCAAATCCCAGCGACTGCAGATAAAGCGCGAAATAGGTGCCAAACACACCGATAAACGCGAAATACCAGAAGTAGAAATTCGCCAGTGCGGCGGGACTCATGTCGCGCCCCTGCGTCTCGCTCACGTCATCAAACCTCTACAGCGCCACGAGACCGGCGAATCCACAGGCTGCCCCCCGTTGTCCGCACTACTTCGCAATCTGCACTGACAGGTAGGCGCCATTCTGCTTGCGTTTGTCAGCAATCTGTCCCATGCCGGCATAGGCCAGTGTCACGGAAACGTGTTTCGACGGGAACCATGCAACGAATAGATCGTAAAAGTCATCTTCGCGGAACACGCTCAGGTTATCCGGCTTGTAGCGATACTCCACACCCACCGCCAGATCGTCACGCGGCAATATCGCCAGCGACGCTTCCAACTGCGGCTGATAGCGATCCCGCTTGTCGCCACCAAAGCCGAGAATGCCAAGTTGATTTGCCCGCGTGGCGCGCACGGCCACATTCGCCAGCAGGTTCCGGCCGAATGCGCCGGCCAGATACAATTTGGTCGCTGCGAGATAAAAATCCACGCCGCTGTCGTGTTTGGCACCCAACAACCCCGGCACCAGCATGTCGCGATTCTTCTTGTACTGAATGCCGGCCGATACCTGCGGTACCCACGTATCCTGGTCAATGACCGCATCGCCGGCCAACTTCACCTTTGCACCGACAACATCCTGGCGTATCGATTGGCCCGGAACTGTTGTACCCAGGCTGAACAGTTGGCGCGACAGAGAAAGTTCAACCCGGTCATAAATACCGACGGCAACGCCACTACTACGCATGCGAAAGTCATCGATATCAATATGCGTGTGATAAGCCGAGGCACCAATCTGGTCTCGCGTACCGTATCCGGTGATCAGTGCCCATGGCACCAGCCCCCCGCCGCCTGTACCCTCGATCTGGCTGACTCCACCCGTGGCCAGCAAGCGATCACCTGCCTGAGCCGAGACTACTCCGCTGCATAGAGAGAGAATGGCGGTGGAAACGATGCGAACCAACAATCCTTGTGCGATGTTCATAAGCGGGCTCACGCGGGTCGACAAATCTTGTTTCTTGTTACGCGTACCTCCTGCTTTTCGCAAGAAAGGCACTTCTCGCTATCATGTTAAGCTGTTTTCGTGCTTTGCCGACCATCGACATCGACAAGATTGACGTTTGAGATGAAATTTTCGACTGGATTTCTTTTCCTGCTGCTTGCGTTCACACTGGCTGGGCCGCAAGCCGCTTCCGCAAACACGCTCTACGAACGGCTCGGCGGAGAAAAAGTGATCGTGCAAGTGGTCAGCGATACCATTGACCGTACCGCCAGTGACCCCGCCACCAAGCGCTCCTTCGACAAAGTCGATCTGGTCAAACTGAAAAAAAAGGTCGTTGAGCAT
>JAEUNB010000147.1 GCA_016790625.1 Betaproteobacteria bacterium
ATGATCTCGGCGTTGACCACCGGAAAGTGCGGCGTGCCTTCGCCGGCTGCTGCCCGGCCGTCGGAGCAATAGTGAAAGCCCATCTCCTGCGTCATGCGCAATGCGTGCTTTGGCATTTGCCAGCCGGCCGCACCATGCGTGAGTGCCGGGGCCTTGAAAATGTCGGCGAAACGGTTTTGCGCCCGCTCCATTTCCCGGCGCGTCCATTCGGCGTTCGCTTCAGCGACGCCATCCTGCCAGCGCACATGGTCCCAGGTATGGATACCGACCTCGAAACCTTCATCGCGCGTTTTCCGCATGATGTCAGCGCAGCGTTTGCCGATGTCCGGGCCCGGCAGCAGCGTGCCGTAAAGCAGCGTGGGGAAGCCGTAGTGCTCCACCACCGAGGTGCGTTTCACCTTGCCGAGAAAGCCCTTGCGGAACACGCGCTTGATCGCGCGCCCGGTGTGATCCGGCCCGAGGCTGAACAGGAACGTGGCGCCGGCCTGGTGCTTTTTCAGCGCCGCCAATAGCGCCGGTACGCCCAGCTTCGTTCCCTTCAGTGTGTCTACATCTATTTTGAGTGCGAGATACTTTTTTATTGTCATTGCATTGGTCCGATGCGCCGAATATACCGCAACCAACTTAAGGTAATTGTGACCGTGTTGCTAAAATGCATACATGACAATCGACATCGATGAACCGCGCCATCCGCTGACCCCATTTGACCTTGTCGGCGGTGAGCCGCAGGTGCGAAAACTGGTGGACCGCTTTTACGATTTGATGGATGAAGACCCGGATTTCTACGGTATCCGCAAGCTGCATCCGGAAACCTTGGCGGGTTCACGCGAGAAGTTGTACAAGTTCCTCATGGGCTGGCTGGGCGGTCCTCCGCTTTACGAGCAGGAGTACGGCCACCCGCGGCTGCGAGCGCGGCATTTGCCGTATTCAATTGCGTCTTCCGAACGCGATCAATGGATGGCCTGCATGATTCGCGCGATGGCCGATGTCGGGCTGGAGGAATCGCTGCGCAAGCGCCTCGCGCAGTCTTTTTTCCAGACGGCCGACTGGATGCGCAACACCGAAGGCTGATTCAAGCGCCGGATTGCACCTAAATCCCTGAAAATTGGGGATTTTTCTGGCCTTTTGTGCGGTGCACATGGTAGAATTTTGGGTTATCCGGTGCCGGTTTGAGCGGCATCATTCAATCTGCCTATTCACCCGAACATCTACTGCCCGAAAGTTTTTCATGCCGCGCGCTTTACGCAATATCGCCATCATCGCCCACGTTGACCACGGCAAGACCACGCTGGTCGACAAGCTCCTGCAACAGGCGGGCACTTTCGCCGCCCATCAGCACGTCGCCGAGCGCGTCATGGATTCCAACGATCTGGAAAAAGAGCGCGGCATTACCATTCTTGCCAAGAACACCGCCATAGATTACGAAGGCGTGCACATCAACATCGTCGATACGCCCGGCCACGCTGACTTCGGCGGCGAAGTCGAGCGCGTGTTGTCGATGGTCGACAGCGTATTGTTGCTGGTCGATGCCGTTGAAGGCCCGATGCCGCAGACACGCTTCGTGACCAAGAAAGCGCTGGCGCTGGGTCTGCGCCCCATCGTCGTCGTCAACAAGATCGACCGTGATGGCGCACGTCCGGACTGGGTGATCAATCACACGTTCGAATTGATGGACAAGCTTGGTGCCACCGAAGAGCAACTCGATTTCCCGATCGTCTACGCCTCGGCGTTGAATGGTTGGGCGACGCTCGACTGGAAGAATCCGGCAACGGATATGCGCGCGCTGTTCGATACCATTTTGAAGCATGTGCCTGCGCCGCAGGCCGATACCGAAGGCTCGCTGCAGTTGCAGATTTCCGCGCTCGATTATTCGAGCTACGTCGGTCGCATCGGCATTGGCCGCATCCGTCGTGGCAAGCTGAAGCCCGCGCAGGAAGTGATGGTCATGGCCAATGGCACGCAGAAGCGCGCCAAGGTTAATCAGGTGCAGTCGTTCCAGGGCCTTAACAAGGTCAACATGGAATTGGCTGAGGCCGGCGAGATTGTGTTGATCAACGGTATCGATGAACTCTCCATCGGCTGCACCATCGCCGGCACCGATGCACCGGAAGCGCTGCCAATGCTGGGTGTGGATGAACCGACGCTGACCATGAATTTCCAGGTCAACACGTCGCCGTTCGCCGGTACCGAAGGCAAGTTTGTTACCAGCCGTCAGATCCGCGAGCGCCTTGATAAGGAATTGCTGGTTAACGTCGCGCTGAAAGTTGAAGAAACACAGGACACCGACGTGTTCCTGGTGTCGGGTCGCGGTGAATTGCACCTGACCATCCTGCTGGAAAATATGCGCCGCGAAGGCTACGAACTGGCCGTCGGCAAGCCGCGTGTAGTGCTGAAGGATGTTGACGGTGTGAAGTGTGAGCCGTACGAAATGCTGACCGTTGATGTGGAAGAAACGCATCAAGGCGCGGTGATGGAAGCACTGGGTACGCGAAAAGCCGACATGCTCGACATGGTGCCGGACGGCCGTGGCCGTGTGCGTCTGGACTATCGTATTCCTGCGCGTGGCCTGATCGGCTTCCAGTCGGATTTCATGAATATGACGCGTGGCACCGGTATCAAGAGTCACGTGTTCGACGAATACGCACCGCTGAAGGGCGACCTGCCGTCACGCCACAACGGCGTGCTGATTTCCGGCGAGCAGGGCGATGCAGTTGCGTACGCCCTGTGGAATCTGGAAGATCGCGGCCGCATGTTCGTTTCGCCCGGCGACCGTTTGTACGAAGGCATGGTCATCGGCATTCACAGCCGCGACAACGATCTGGTCGTCAATCCGATCAAGGGCAAGAAACTGACCAACGTGCGTGCTTCGGGTACCGACGAAGCGGTGACGCTGACGCCGCCGATCCGCCTCACGCTGGAATCGGCCATCGAATTTATCGATGACGACGAGTTGGTCGAAATCACGCCGAAGACGATTCGCATCCGCAAGCGCTTCCTGCTCGAGCATGAGCGCAAGCGTGCATCGCGTGAGGCAGCGTAGTTTTATTGCCTCAGGTTGATTGGTAAAAAAGCCCCGTTTAGCGGGGCTTTTTTGCATCCTTCGCTTGCGATTGCAGCGCATAGTGTGATGATGTAGTTGTCATGCAATGGTGTGACGATGCGGTCCAACATCGCAGCCAACCCGGACGCGCTAGTGCGCGCCGGTTACTTCAACCATTGGGGGCAAATGTGAATTCGGAGATTCAAGCGCTGGCTGAACTGATCGAGGGAGCGCAAGCACTTCTCGCCAAACATGGAGAGAAGCATTGGGCCTCGTGGCTAGAACAGGACGCTCGGCGCATCCAAAACTTGGACTTATATGGCGTCGAACACGTCCTTTCCGCTTTCGGTGGCATGGGAAGCATTAATGATTTGGTGCTTCACCCGATTAACGGCCATCTAATTCAAGAAAACGAAATCGACGCAGCCAATGCTGAATTGGCAAACCTGCTCAACAGAGCTAATGCGTTAGCCAAGAAACTTTATTCCAAGGAGGTCAGTGGTGAGTCGCGCCGCCCATAACCCCTCGGTCGATAGAGACGCACCGCCGGCAAGTCGGCTCCGCGCCCTTGCCTCCAACGTTAACCTCCTCAGCTAAAGCCACCGCAAATCCAATGGGTCTACTAGAACAACTCCGCTCCTGGTGCCAGCGCAACACCGCCGCCCCCGATACTCCCGACGGCTTCCAGTTCCA
>JAEUNB010000151.1 GCA_016790625.1 Betaproteobacteria bacterium
CTTCGCACAGCTTGCAGGCGATGCAGCGTTCTTCGCCATTCGGATATCTGCGCAAGGCATGCAGACCGCGGAAACGCGGGCTCTGCGGCGTCTTCTCTTCCGGAAACTGCACGGTGATCTTGCGCGCGAACAAATGCCGCCCGGTCAATTTCAGACCTTGCACCAGTTCGCCCAGCAACAGGCTACCGAAGAAATCCTTGGTTCTATCCCACATCGCTATTTTCCAAACCAGATCGAGAACGGCGGCCAATCGCGCACCGGCTCCATCAGCATCACGCCCGTCACCACGATCCAGACGATGGTGATCGGAATAAATATCTTCCAGCCCAGACGCATGATCTGGTCATAGCGATAGCGCGGGAACGAAGCGCGTATCCACAGGAAGAAGAACATCAGCACCGCCATCTTCGCCAGCATCCAATGGATACCGGAATCGAATGGCATGCGCAGCAAGCCCGCTGGAATCAACTCAACCCATGCGTGAGGTATCGGCGTCAGCCAACCACCAAGGAACAAGATGGTCGACAAGGTCGCGACCATCAGCATGTTGGCGTACTCGGCCAGGAAGAACAGCGACCAGGTCATGCCGGAATATTCCACCAGCGGGCCGGCGACGATTTCCGACTCGCCTTCGGCCACGTCGAACGGATGACGATTGGTTTCGGCGACACCGGCGATGAACTGAATGATGAACAGCGGGAACAGCGGAATCCAGAACCACTCCAGCGCGCCGTACGCGCCGTCCTGCCGTGCGATGACTTGCGTAAGGTTCATGGTCTGCGCAGCCATCAGCGCACCGACCAAGGCAAAGCCCATCGCGATTTCGTACGACACGACTTGTGCGGCGGAACGCATGGCACCGAGAAATGCATATTTCGAATTCGACGCCCAGCCGGCGAGGATCACTCCATAGACGCCCATCGACGTCATCGCCAACACCACCAACAGCCCAGCGTCGACATTCGCGATTACCCAGTTGGGCGTGAACGGAATAATCGCCCACACTGCCATCGCGGGCGCAACCGACAATGCCGGCGCGATCAGGAACAACCATTTGTTGGCACCCGCAGGAACGATCTGCTCCTTCAGCAGCAATTTGATCGCGTCCGCCACCGGCTGACCCAAGCCACCCAGCGCCTTGATGCCGAAGAAGGTAACGCGGTTAGGACCTTTGCGAACCTGGATCCAGCCGATCACCCAGCGTTCGACCAGCTGGAAATACAAAACGAAAATCAGCAGCGGCACCACCACCATCACCACCATGGTGACGGCCTTGGCCAGCGCCCAAGCGGGCGGACCCCATACCGGGCCCAGCTGCGCCATGAAGCCCTGATTGAGAGTTTGAATCAGTGCGTCCATGCCGTCATTCCGCTGCTGCAGCCATGGCTGCTTTTTCTACCTTCAACGAACCAAACATCGCGCCCAATGCTGCTGTGGACTTGATGCCTGCGGCCACGCGCACGCAACCCGAAGGAAGCGTTGTGTCTATTTTCGCGGGCATCACCACGCCGCGACCATCTGAAACGACGCGAACATCCATGCCGTCAGTAACCGACAGGCCATTTGCAACGTCTTGGGCCAAATGGGCATATGCCGCGCTCTTTGCATCCGCTGTTTTTTGCAAACTGGGGGCGCGACGCACCAACGCATCGGTGGCGTAAATCGACACTTCGCCGATGCGTTCGACACCGGTCGCGGCAGATGGCATTTCGACTTTTACGCCGCCAATCAGGTTGTTGAGTTTTGCACTGACAAATGCCTGCATATCGGGCGCAATCTCCTGACGTACCGCATTCACACTCTCCTGCTCGAATCCTGTTAAGCCGAGCAGATTACCGAGAACGCGCAACACCTTCCATGCTGGACGTGCATCACCGAGAGGCTTGACTACACCATTGAACGACTGAACGGTGCCGTCCATGCTGACGAAAGTGCCCGCCGTTTCGGTGAACGGTGCGATCGGTAAAATCACGTCGGCATAGTCGGGCGCATCGCCTTTGAAAGCTGCCATCGCTACAACAAAGTCCGCTGCATCCAGCGCGGCCATGGTCGCGACCGGA
>JAEUNB010000152.1 GCA_016790625.1 Betaproteobacteria bacterium
CGATTCGTCATTGTCCTCTGCGCAACGATTTTGCTATTGGCCGTACTGCTGTGGCAGCTGAAGTGGAGTTCAATCATGGACGATGGTCCGTTTCATGGACGCGCTGTCAGCAAAATGCCAACATCAGCGGCCACTCAGATATTTCCCGTCAGAGATTTTGTCCTTGAAATTTATGCGCCAGAGACCAGCACGGAGGCGCCCGTTGTGCTGCTTCGTAAGCCGGACAAGTCGGTAGCATGGGCGATACACGCCGAGGGAATGGGAAACACGAAAGTGGAATCAATAGAGTTTTCTGAATATCAAACCATGCTTGATATCACCGTTCTTGGCCACGTCAAGTGGACTTTCGGCAATGAGGCGACAACCTGGGTTATCGGCCGCGATGGAACGCTGAAGGAGTATTGGTACTCGTGGTGAGCCACTCACCCATTGCCGCCGTCATGATTCACACCAGTGACGTGTCTGCTGCGCTGGACTGGTACTCGATGGCCTTTCCTAAAGCTGAGCGACGGCGTGACGAGCGCACCCAATTTGAATTTCTTCTCCTCAACGGCGTGCAAATCGAATGTGTTCCCGTAGACCAGAAATCTCCCGCCGGCCCGGGCGGCTCGGTGGTTTACTGGCGTACCGACAATTTCGCAGCGACGTTGGACCACATGCTCGCAATCGGCGCGCGCCTGTATCGCGGCCCCATGCAGATCGAAGACGGCTTATCGATGTGTCAAGTACAAGATCCGTGGGGAAACTGCATCGGCATTCGTGGCCCCAGCGATTCATCTGTCGGATAGATTTGAACTGAGCCAGTACTTGTTCCAAAAATATTTTCATGAACCCCATCACCCTCTCCGCCCTCGAATCCTTCCCGCAACAACTCGAGGCCCATTACGCTGCGGTTCCTGCCGCATTCAAGCACTGGGCGCCACCCTCATGGGAAGGCGTGCCCAGCGAGCCGCTCACCGCGCTCGAACAAGTGTGCCATGTACGCGATATCGAGATCGACGGCTATCACGTGCGATTTGCGCGGACCTTGAACGAAGCGAATCCAACGCTGGCGTCGATCGACACTGACTTGTTGGCGCGATAGCGGAACTACGGCGCGGACAACGCGGAAGAAGCGCTAACCGCATTTCGCGTGGCGCGTGCGAAAACCGTGGCGCTGATTGCCGCCCTCACACCAGAGCAACTGACGCGCACTGCGGTATTCGAAGGCTACGGTCCGCTCACGATGCAGAGCCTGGTGCACTACCTGTGCAGCCACGACCAGCAGCATCTGGCGGGATTGCAGTGGTTGCTGGGGAAGATTGAGGCTTCGCGCGTGGGTTAGCGCGGCGCGAACGCAACCTGCGTCAGATATGGGTACTTCTCGAAACCTCATTTCCGTTCGCCCTGAGCTTGTCGAAGGGCCAGATGGGCTGAGTTGAATCAATCACTTAACCCATGTGTGCTTCGACAAGCTCAGCACGAACGGAGGTAAATAGAGGTTCCCATATACAAACTCAAGCACTGGCGCGGCGTTCCAGCCATTTTCGACCCGAGGGCCGCTCCAGTGCTAGGGTTTAATCTTCGTTTCTTATTCCCATTCGAGGACGCAGCCCCGACGCCGGCAATTCCGCCGTAACTCATCCCGGCCATTCGTGGCTCGCCCCTTTGGCGGCGTGAACGGTCATATGCCGCTGCCCCGGCGAAAGTGGCTGCACTATGATCCACCCATGATCTCGACCCATCCACAACAATTTCCGCGGCAACGCATTTACGCCGCCGCACTGGTGTTACTCGCCGAACTCGCCTGCCTCGCATGGGAGTATTTCCACGGCGGCGTACCCAGCCATCATTTCCTGCATCGCGCCGACATGCCATCGATCTCCAATTGGTGGGGGGCGCTGGTTCTGCCGGTGCTGACCTGGTATCTCGTTGGCCGCATTCAGCGCCGGGTTACCACGCTGGCCAATGCCAACGCAACGCCTGTGTTGCCCGCGAGTGTCATCGCCGGTTTCTTCAGTGCGCTGCTGTTCGGTATCGTCATGTCGATCTGCTTTGTAAACGGCTACAAGACGGGGACCGAGTATTTGTTTCTGGCGCTGTTGCTCGCTGCGGTACTGCTGCCGGTTTTTCGCGCCGAATGCGTGCTCGGATTTGTGCTCGGCATGGCTTTCGTTTTTGGCGCCATATTGCCCACGCTGATCGGCTCGATCATCGCAACGATATCGGCGCTGATCTATTTTGGGGTTCGGCCGCTTCTTTTCCGGCTGTTCGCGTGGCGCAGGCGCGCCTGATTCGGCCACACGCTGCACATTCACCTTCACCTGCGCTATCGTTCCACCATGCCGGTCACTGCCCAAAGCACACTCCCAACGCATCTGCCCGCCCATCAACGGCGCGGATTGCTGCGCATCTTCGCGCCGCCGCGCCTGGCCTTCATCCTGATTGCCTCCGTCGCGCTGACGCTATTCCTCAGCCTGATGTGGAAGTCTTCGACCGCCTCGCTGTTACTGCGCGTGGTCTGCCTGACCACGCTGGCGGTGCTGATATTCGGCTTTTTCGAATCGCGTCCGAAACGTTTGCCGCGCTGGGTGGCTCGCTGGGCATTGCAGATCCTCGGCATCGTCGTCGCGCTACCGATCGCCACCTTCTTCATCTACATGGCGAGCACCGATCCCGGCCAGCCGCCGTTCTGGAAGAATGAGGATCGTCTGGGCGGCTTCGTCATCCTGTCAGTGCTGGGTTTTCTGCTGGCACCGTGGGCGGCGGTGACGGTGCTGTTCCGCCAGCGCGATGCCGAGCTGCAGCGCCAGGCACTGGCGTTCGAACTGGAGAAAAGCGAACTGGAACGCAAGGCGGTCGATGCGCGATTGCGTTTGCTGCAGGCGCAGATCGAACCGCACTTCCTGTTCAACACGCTGGCCAATGTGCGGCAATTGGTCGCCGTCGGTTCACCGCAGGCGCCACAGGTGCTGGACAGCCTGATCGCGTATCTCCGCGCCGCTGTGCCGCGCCTCAACCAGACCGCCACCACGCTGGGACAGGAGCTGGCGCTGGTGCGCGCCTATCTGGAACTGATGCACCTGCGCATGCCGGACCGTATGCAGTTTGCCATTCACGACGACCCGGCCGCCGCCAATCTGCGCTGCCCGCCGATGACGCTGCTGACGCTGGTGGAGAACGCCGTGCGGCACGGCATCGACCCCGGCGAGGAAGGTGGCCGCATCGAAGTGAGCATCAATGTGCGCGGTGATCGCTGCATCGCGCGCGTCACTGATACCGGCGTCGGGTTGGAGGAAGGCGGCGCGAGTCAGGGTCTGGGTACAGGCTTGAGCACGCTGCGCGAGCGGTTGCAGCTGGCGTTTGGCGGCGATGCGCAGTTGCGTGTGACGGCGCTCACGCCACGCGGGGTTTCGGCGGAAGTTGAGTTTCCGGCGTTGGCGGCGAACAATTGATGTTTACGCAAATTGCATACCGTTTCCCCTCTCCCGGCCTTTCGGCCCCTTGCAGGGCGCGTTGCCCGTTACATCGGGCAACCGTTCAGCCGGCGCGTCCCACGGGACGCGAATTCCCGTCTTCACCCCTCGCCCGCTTGCGGGAGAGGGGCTGGGGGAGAGGGCTTGCTTGCAACTGCGTTGTGGACATTTATTTTGGCGAATCTCAATAGAAAAATAACCATCCCAGCGACTGCGCTCATAGCAGACGACGAACCCCTGCTCCGCGACACCCTGGTCGCGCAGTTGGCTCAGGCCTGGCCCGATCTCAACATCGTCGCACAGGCCCGCAACGGCCGCGAGGCGGTAGAGCATTACGAGGCACTCAAACCCGATATCTGTTTCCTCGACGTACACATGCCGGGGCTGACCGGTATCGATGCCGCCAAGCTGATCGGCCGACGCGCACACCTCGTTTTCGTTACTGCCTTCGACCAGTACGCGCTGACCGCATTCGACCACGGCGCGCTCGACTATCTGGTGAAGCCGGTGTTGCCCGAACGCCTCGCCGATACTGTGGCGCGGCTGCAGTCACGGCTGTCCTCTTCCACCCCAGCAGTAAATACCGAGGCTTTGCTGGCGCAGCTCGCCGAAAAGCTGGCCGAAGTCGGCCGCCCTCGCCCGGTGCGTGAAAACGCCGTCACGTCTGCAGGTTCCTCGCTGCGCTGGATTCGCGCCACCGTCGGTCAGAACCTGCGGCTGATTCTGGTCGATGACATCGACTTCCTGCGCTCGGATGAGAAATACACGCTGGTGGCGTGGCGCGATGAAGGCAAACCGGCCGAGGCGCTGATCCGCACTCCGCTGAAGGACCTGCTGCCGCAACTCGATGCCCAGCAGTTCGCGCAGGTGCATCGCTCTGCCGTGGTGAACCTGAACTCCATCAGCCATGTCGTTCGTGGCGACAATGAGACTGCCGATATTCATCTCAAGGGACGGCGCGAAGTGTTGAAAGCGAGCAGGACTTATCTGCATTTGTTTCGGCAGATGTAAGAACAGCGAACAGACATATGACATCGGAACACATGAGAGAACTCAAATCCACCAAGTGGCGAAACTATGCATCTGAGCTGGTGTTTCTGCTGGAGTTTTTGCATCTGGCGTGGGAGCACACGCACGGCGGCATCGTCAGCCATCACTTTTTGGCGCGCGCCGACATGCCGGCCATTTCCAATGCATGGGGTTTGATTCTGTTGCCGGCGTTGACGTGGTTCCTGGCCGGCCGCATTCAGCGCCGCGTTGCGCTGCATTCAAGTTCGACAGCGGCGAAACCGGAATTTCCCAAGAGCATCGTGATCGGATTTGTCGCCACCCTGCTTTTCGGCGCCGCACTATCCGTGGCTTTCGTCGGCGGATATAAAGACATTACTTCGTATTTGTTCTTTGGCATGCTGCTATCCGCTGTCGTGCTACCGGTCTACCGGGCGGAGTGCGTGCTTGGGTTTGTGCTGGGGATGACCCTAACGTTCGGGGCCATTTTGCCGACGATTATTGGAGCGATCATTGCGACGGTATCCGCAGCTTTGCATCTCGGCGTTTATCCGGTGATTGTGCGGGGTTGGATTTGGTTTAGACGGACATAGTCTGAATACACTCGGAGGAGTACAGAAACTAAGCTCCGTACATTCCCGGACCATACTACGTTCCAACCGGGCTTTGCCAGAAATTCGAGATTTAGATAAGAGCAAGCATCGACGTTTACGAGAGAGTTACTATCATTTATTCCCTCTCGTCACCACACCCCATGAAACTTAGCAGAGAGCAATTCGAAAAACACTTCGGAGACTATAGAGAGCATCTAAGAAGCGAAGTGCATCGCTTTCGCGACAGCGTCGATGTTTACAGACAAATTCAGGAGCGAAAAGTCGATCAGCTTGACGTTATAAATATTGCTCCAGCTTTCTTCGGTGTAGTTGAGTCTTCGTTGTTCACAACAATAGTTCTGTGGGCCGATAAGCTATTTGACGAAAAAGGGGAGCGGGGACTCTTCAATTTTCTGTCTTTCATTGAATACAACCGAGAATGGCTACGTATTGGCGAGTTGAAGCGGCGTAGAAGTTACCCCGATGACCATTGGATGCTCAAAGGAAGAACCCCAATCACACTGGAGTCGATCAATAGAGACCGAGAAAAAATACGAGAACTAGCTGCACTCAAGAGCTATCGCCTTCGGCGAGACAAGTTTCACGGTCATTTCGACAAAGACTATTTTTTTAATCGTGATCGAATCGAAACAGAAGCACCAATTCGCTGGAAAGACCTAGTTGATGCAGGAGACGTCATGGGTAAATTAATCAATGATTATTCGGTCGATTTTGATGGGAAAAGCTATTCTTGGGAAACAATTAATATTGACGACCTCAGCCAACTGCTGCAAGCCGCAAGTCGCGGACGCAAATTGTCAAAGTAGCATCACAGGCGCGGTACATATGCATCGAATGCGCCTCCAGAAAAGCTTGAAGTAAATTCGCTCCCATGCCCATCGAACTCCCCAAAGAAGACCAGCAACAAGCCATCGAATCGCTAAAGAAATACTTCGAGCTAAACATGGACAGCGAACTCGGCAACCTCGCCGCAACCGGCCTGCTCGAATTCATCATCGAGGAAATCGGCCCCGGCATTTACAACAAGGGCGTGGCCGATGCGCAGGCACGTATGCAGGCGCGCGTGACGGATCTGGGCTACGAAATCCAGCAGGACGAATTCCCGTATTGGCTGAAGAAGGGACGCGAGTAGCTGCAGCGCTGGTCCACGACAACCTGCCACCCGGCGCGGCAAATCCGGCCGTCTTCCCCATTCGTAGGGTCTGACGCAGGCCGGCACGTGCCGGCCGCTACAACACCCAGCTTGCCGCTTTGCGCGACAATGCCGGCATAAAACAAAGAACGCCGGGGAGATTCTCATGTACGACATCGTTATCGTCGGCGCCGGTACTGCCGGCTCGGTGCTGGCCGAACGGCTCACCCGTTCCGGCAAGCAGCGCGTGCTGCTGCTGGAGGCTGGCGGCACGCCGAAAAATCGCTTCGTCGCCATTCCGGCGGCGTTTCCCAAGCTGTTCAAGACCACGCTGGACTGGGCGTTCGAGTCCGAGCCGCAGCGTTCGGCGCAAGGCCGCCGCATCTTTACGCCTCGCGGCAAGATGCTGGGTGGCTCGTCGAACATGAACGCGATGATGCACCAGTGGTGCCACCCGGCCGACTTCGATGGCTGGGCGCGCGCCGGTGCCACCGGATGGGCGTGGGCCG
>JAEUNB010000200.1 GCA_016790625.1 Betaproteobacteria bacterium
GAAGAATGGCGGTGGCTCGTCCGCAAGGTTGAGCAAAACCTCGTGGTGCGGCAGGTTTTCATCATCATTGGCAATGATGATGGGCGTTTCTGCAGCGAGCGGGTGATTGGCTTTGACATGCGGCACGAATGACAGTTGCGAGAACTCCCACAATCGTCGATCAAAGCTGTCGGCCGTCCGGCCGTCAGGCGTGTACACAATCAGTTTGCGCCCGTCCTCGTAAGCTTTCTTCACCCATTTGCAGGCGAAGCTGAGCTTGTCGTCGACGTTGAAGAAAAATTTTATTTCGGTCACTGCGTCGTTCAAGTCATTTCATAGCCTGCCCGATTCGCAACCGGGCAGGCAGTGAGGTTTAGATCCCTGCGCGTTTGAACAGGAAGTTGGCCAATAGCGGAACCGGGCGGCCGGTGGCGCCTTTTTCCGCACCGGACTTCCATGCGGTACCAGCGATATCCAGATGCGCCCACTTGTAGGACTTGGTAAAACGGCCGAGGAAGCACGCGGCGGTGATGCTGCCGCCGGCACGGCTGGCGATGTTCGGGATGTCGGCGAAATTGCTCTTCAACCCTTCGTCGTATTCCGGTCCCATTGGCAGTTGCCATGCGGCGTCGTTGGCGGCTTTGCCAGCATCCACCAGTTCGGTCGCGAGTTTGTCATCGTTAGCGAACAGACCGGTTGTGACATGTCCCAATGCAATGACCATGGCGCCGGTCAGCGTAGCAGCGTCGACCACAGCAGCCGGCTTGAAGCGTTCGGCATAGGTGAGCGCATCGCACAGGATCAGGCGGCCTTCGGCATCGGTATTGAGGATTTCCACCGTGATGCCGTTCATCGACTTGATGATGTCGCCCGGGCGTGTTGCATTGCCGCCCGGCATGTTTTCGCAGGTCGGCACAAGCATGACGACATTGAGGGGCAGCTTCAGCATGCCGACGGTTTTCATCACGCCGAGCATCGAACCGGCACCCTGCATGTCGTATTTCATTTCGTCCATCTCGGCACCGGGCTTGAGCGAGATGCCGCCGGTGTCAAAGGTGATGCCCTTGCCGACGAGCACCACAGGTGCTGCGCCCTTCTTGCCGCCGTTATGCTCCAGCACGATAAATTTGGGCGGCTGGTAGGATGCCTTGGATACGGACAGCAGGGTATTCATGCCCAGCTTTTCCATGTCCTTCTTCTCAAGCACCGTGCACTTGAATTTGTAAGCTTTTGCCAGGTCTTTCGCGGTGTTGGCCAGGTAAGTCGGTGTGGCGATATTGGGTGGTAGGTTTCCCAAATCCTTGGTCAACGACATGCCTTCACCGACCGCTTCGCCGCGCTTGATGGCGGCCTTGAGCGCCTTCTCGTTGGCGCTGCCGTCGAGATGGAATGTCACGGCCTTGCCAACATTCTTGTCGTTGGGCTTGCTTTTCATCTGATTGAAGCGATAGGCGCCATCGATGGCGAGGCAGGCAGCCTGTTCCGCTTTCCAAGCCAAATCGGACGCGCTGAAGCTGGTTTCCAGCGGAATAGTCACATCAGTGGCACCGGTCGACTTGAGCGATTTAAAAGCTGCACCTAGCGCGGCGGCAAATACCTTGTTGCCGTAGTCCTTTTCCGCACCGCAGCCCACCAGCAGCACGCGCTGTGCTGCGATGCCGGCAAGGGACTGCAGCAGCAAGGTGCTGCCGGTTTTGCCGCTGATGTCGCCTGACGCAGCGGCTGTAGTTAATGCGCCCTTGGTCGCTTTATCCAGAACCTGTGCCGATTTGGAGAGTTTCTTCGAATCGAAGATGCCGACGATGACGCAATCAGTCTTGAGTTTCGAGAGGTCGCCGCCTTTTATGCTAAATTCCACGAGATTTCTCCTTCGGTGTATGCGCTTATGTGTTTGTTCGATGGTTGTGCGATGCAATCGATCGCGCAAAGGTGAAATTATCCCTTTTTTGGGGCAATGCCGTCAAAGAAGCGCGGGCGCTGACCCTTTGAAACGCCAACCCCGACCTCGACCGTGATCATCTTTCAGCGCAGCCTCACCCGCGAGTTTTCCGCCCTCGGCGGGGCGGTAATCGGCGTGTTGGTCGCCATTACGGTGGTGCAGCAACTGGTGCTGCTGCTCAGGCGTGCGACGCAGGGCGTGGTGGAACCGGAAGCGGTGATCGCCTTGCTCGGCTTTTCCCTTCTGGGATATCTGCCTGTACTGTTGGCGCTGGCATTATTCATCGGTGTGCTTCTGACGCTCACCCGAAGCTACCGCGATAGTGAGATGCCGATCTGGTTCTCTTCAGGTCTCTCGATCGTTGCGTGGGTGCAGCCGGTGCTCAAATTCGGTATCCCGATCGTGTTGCTCACCGGATTGCTGAGTTTTTTTCTGACGCCTTGGGCCCTTTCGGAGAGTGCCGAGTATTTGCGAATACTCAAAAGCAAAGACGATATTGCGCGGTTGTCGCCCGGTAGCTTCATCGAGTCGCCGGGCTCGAATCAGGTTTTCTTTATCGACAAGACCTCCGACAAGGAGTCCGAGCTCAATACCATTTTCGCCCAGTATGTTCAGGGCGAGCGTACCGGCGTGGTGGTGGCGGAGAAGGGCTATCAGGAAATCACGCCCAAGGGCGAAAAATTCCTGGTGCTGGAGCACGGACGACGATACGAGGGTACGCCGGGAGCACTAGACTTTCGTATCGTTGATTTTGAACGGCAAAAGATTCGTATCGAGGCACGGGAAGCGAAGGCCGAAGATCCGAATTCCCGGCGGCTTTCTACCTGGGCTTTGATCACTAATCCGACCGCGGAAGGCATGGCGGAGTTGCATTGGCGCATTGCGTTGCCAGTTGCGGCGCTGATTTTGGCATTGATGGCAATTCCATTGTCATTCGTCAATCCACGGTCCGGCGCATCGTGGAACCTGATTTTGGCGATGCTGACTTTCTTCCTCTATTACAACTTGCTGAAGATTTTTGAAGCATGGACTTCGCAAGGGCAGATTCCAGTGTGGCTGGGCCTGTGGCCGGTGCATATCGGCATGATTGCTACCTTGCTGGTGCTGTTTTCCCGTCAATTGTTCTCGTTTCGATGGTTGATGTTTGCCCGCCGATGAGGCCGGCTAATTTGCCTAAAAGCCCGTACTCGGCTATCATCGCGCCCTTCGTATGCCGCTACGAAACACCGGATTCAAGGAGAGGTGGATGAGCGGTTTAAGTCACACGCCTGGAAAGCGTGCGTAGGTTAATAGCCTACCGCGGGTTCGAATCCCGCCCTCTCCGCCAAATACAAAAGCCCCCCTGTGGGGCTTTTCCTTTTCTGCGCAGGAATCAGGCTATCGACTCGACTCGCCGCATCCGGGGAGGCCGATTTTGAGTAGTATCATCGGCCATACCAATTTCGTTTCAGCAACCCTTCAGGAGTCCAGAATGAATCGTCGTCGCTTTCTCAAGACAGGTGCCGTTGCCCCAGCGTTGGCTGCCGGCTCTTTTCTGCCGGGGTTCATTGGTGAGGTGCTGGCGCAAGCGAATCCAGCGTGGCGCCTGTTTGAAGTGACTACGCGGGTCGAGGTGCTGAAACCTGTAGGTGCGACCCGGGTTTGGCTGCCCGTGCCTTTGATTAGCGACACCGACTACCAGAAGAGTCTGGGCAATCAATGGAATGCCGAAGCGGGGAAAGCCGCATTTTCGCAGGATGCCAGGTCAAACATGGGTATTGTTTCTGCAGAATGGTCAGCCGGTGCCAAGCCGGTGCTGACATTAAGCAGCCGCTTTGCAACGCGAGACCGCGCCATGGACCTGACCAAAGTGAGCGCTGGACTTGGACTGGCAGGCAAGGACGATCTCAAGTATTTCCTGCAACCCACCGATCTAATTCCGACTGACGGCATCGTCAAATCCACCGCCGACGGCATCGTTCGCGGCGCGAGGACGGATCTGGAAAAGGCGCGGGCGATTTACGATTGGGTGGTCGACAACACTTTCCGCGATCCCAAGACCCGCGGCTGCGGCGTGGGCGATATCAAGTTCATGCTGGAGAACAAGAGCTACGGCGGCAAGTGTGCCGACCTGAACGCGCTCTATGTGGGTTTGGCGCGGGCGGCCGGACTGCCGGCACGCGATGTCTATGGCGTTCGTGTGGCCAATTCGGCAAACGGCTACAAGAGTCTTGGGCGCGCGGGAGACATCACCAAGGCGCAACACTGCCGTGCGGAAGTCTATCTTACTGCGTACGGCTGGGTGCCGGTTGATCCGGCGGACGTGCGCAAAGTCATTCTCGAAGAAGACTCCACAAAGTTGCTGACGCAGGACGACGAGCGCGTGATCCGCGCGCGCAAGATGTTGTTCGGCGGCTGGGAGATGAACTGGCTGGCCTACAACTACGCGCATGATGTGGCGCTGCCAAACTCGAGCAAGGGAAAGATAGGCTTTCTCATGTATCCGCAGTGCGAAACGGCCGAAGGCAGACTGGACAGTCTTGATCCTGACAATTTCAAGTACCAGATTATGGCAAAAGAAATCCTCGCCTGAGTGCGGGCGCAGACGCTAACATTATTCCGGACTCATTGCCGCGCCGCCGTTGCGTCGCGGCTTTTTATTTTTTTGCTGGCCATGTCTGAATTCAAGAAACCCTTTGCACGTCTTGTTACCGTCCTGTGCCTTTGCCTAACGTTCTGCAGCGA
>JAEUNB010000230.1 GCA_016790625.1 Betaproteobacteria bacterium
AATAGCGGGGAGCTGTTCGATGGCCGCAGCGCACTTGACCTAATGTTGAAGCCAGATGGCCTGGGTCGTGTTCGACAATATCTTGCGGCGCAAGCGGCCGGCAATTAGTGCGCTGCGTGAATCTAGATTTTGCAAGAACGAGCGTTTTAGTCTGAACAGGCTATAACGCCAATTCTCGCAATATAGACGTACACGTTGATTGATCGTGGCGGTGAAAATTTCCATGCCTGGCGATATGAAGCTGTGAAATTTCGCCGCTGACGCCGATGCCATCCGCTACTAGGTCAGCAATATTTGCTGAATTCGCGATATTTACTGTTCAGTAAATATTCAAAGCCTGATTGGACTGCCCATGATCGATGAGCAATTGCTGCATGCATCCGCAAGGGGGAGGTGACCATACCGGCGGCAGCGGTGCTTCCGCGTCCTTACGCACGCCAACAGTTGCCAGTAAATCCGCTGAATTGCCATGTTTACTGGCAATGGCTTTTCAATCAAAGACTTGTTTGGCAAATACTGGGTGGACGTGCGGCGGAATCGAGCTTAACTAATTGTTTTTATTGCTTGTTTCCCGAAAAAGTCTTCTAAGCCATTGATTTTATTAGTGTTTGAAAACGCTAATTTCAGCACGAAAAGGATGGGAAACCCTAAGGTTGATTGCGGTTTTTCATAAGTAGCTGATTCAAATAGGGTTTAAAGAATTACCATATTATAAATAGCTGATTTCAAACATATTTTAAAATCGCAGTTTTTGCACTAAAAGGACGGGAACCCTTGCTGGGCGGCGAATCTGTGCACAGTCGACGTCTCCATTGACTACACAGGCGTGACTGTGCCCACACCAAGCGATTGCTTGAGCGCCACGCGCCGGCTGCAGTACTGTGCCCACGTTAGACTGCGGTGCCTGGTCATGTCATCGAGCATTTTTCCGGCATATCGCTGCAGTTCGCGAAACAAATCGGCGCGCTGGGCGGCACCGGATAGCACCTCCGGCAACAGCTTGCCGTGATGAACGATCAGTGTCCGAATACCCATTTGCCGGCCGGCGTCGATGTCCGAGGAGAGTTGTCTTAGTCGATGCGTGAGGTCGTGATACTCGGTCTTGCTCTTCGCGACATGGCAGGCGATGTCGCCTTTGAGGTCCTTCCAGCTCGTGTACGTATAGGGATTGGCCAGAAATTCCAACAGCGTCATTGCGCGTGTGAATTTCATCGTCTCGCTACCAGCGTTCATGACCTCCGAATAGAGGGTCAATCCATGTGCCGCGATTGCGGCAACGCCCCCTTCGGTTGCTTCAGGCAGCGGCGTGCGGGGGCCGTCGGATAACTGTAAACCGAGACCTCGTACGATTGACGAGCTCTCCACGGCCGCGCCGGCAATCAAGTAACTTTCATGGTCGGCAACCGAATAGAGCATTGCACCTAACCATTCTCCCGATTCTCGCCACGAACCTGCGCTGCCGGGAAGCGTATCGGGCCGATCAAATCGGCAATACTCAAAACGAATGATGTCCAAAGCGCGCTCGGCCTTCGAGACCAATTGTTTGATGAACGAAATGTCGTCTCCGTGCGACCAGTCGTGAAAGCTGTCCCAATTCAGATCGGCCACGAATGCGATAGTCGGGGTCGAGTCGAGAACGGCGAGATCAAATCCGGTGCTGCCGGATTGCACTTCGCGCAAGCGTTGACCGAAGAGCGGCGTCAACTGCGAACCGCAAAGCACATCCGTCAATTGCGCGTTCGCCACCGGTCTTAAGGCGGCAAGATCAATCGCACCGGGTGGATAGAACTGAAAACTGCCCACCTGAAAGGGATCGTCGAATACGAGCCTGCTCACCGGCAATAAGGCCACACAAGTCTTATCGGCGGCCTCGCGCGCCTTGTCTTTCAATTGCTCCAACGATGGCGGGACGATATTGCCGCCGGCGTTGTCCAGGTCATCCACGATTGATCACGAAAGACGCTAGCTATACGCCCACAGCAGCAAGGGCTCGAGATTGGAGATGAACTTGTCGACCTCCTGCATTACCGGATTGTAGTGGCCGTGCGAGACGTTATTGAGCATCATTACGTCACCTTGGCCCTTCACCGCATTGCTCTGAATGCATTTGACAACCTTGTAGTCGCGCTGCGCGTTCAGGAATGTCGTCATATTTCCCTGCATGTAGGTGATAAGTCCAGCGATCGCTTTGTCAGACACCGCCGGGTAGGTTGTTGGGTAGTCCTTTCGAATTTTCTCAAGAATGCCGGCTTCCAAAACGATGCGTAGGCATAGCGCCGTGGCAATGGCCCGACCCCATCTGTACTGGAAAATTGTCTCAGCCAGCACGTTCTTTAATGCCAGTGAACTGGTGTTCGACTGAAGCGTTATCAGCACCGAAGCCAAGTCCGGCGGCGGTGCGGGTGGGGCCGGTTTGGCGGTTCCTGTAGAAGCTGCGGTACCGCTCGCACCCGCTGAACCGCCGCCGCTTGCCCCCGTCGCAGAAGCCTTCTTCGCGGGCTTCTTACTGGCGGCGGGCTTGGTGGTTTTCTTTTGGAACGCCTGCTCACTGACTTTTTCCCAGGCGCCATCCTTCAAATTACTGCGATACCGGTCGCTCTGCTTGATGAGTTCGGCGACACCGGGGGCCTGCCGAACACATTCGACGAACGCCGCCGTATCGATTTCGAATCGATCCTTGGTATAGGTGACGGGCAGGCCATCCATGTTGAGTTCGCCGTAAATGCGCTGTCGCCCATATTTGTTTGACGTGCCCACCAGGTCCACCGGAATGTTCGGGTGGCGCGACGTGCCGGTGATGACCCGATTGTTTCGGAATAGGATGATGCCCGGATTGTCCTTGTAACTACCGACCGCGAGAAGCGACAGGAAGCCGTCGACGCGCTTGCCTTCGAAGACAAAGGATATGGGCTGCGTCCATTCGCGCTTGGGACCCACCAGGTAGGTCTTGCCTGCAAGCGTCTCGTATCTTTCTGCGAAAAGTGTCTGCCGGTCGTCAGGTAGGGTGAAGTTCAGGTCGGAGATCGTTTCATCAAATTCCGCCGACAGATAAACGCGGGCTTGCGTGCCCTCCGTAAAGCGTTGATAGATTTCGACGAGATCTTGGCAAATGTTGGCGTAGAGCTCTTTGGTAATTGCCCGACGCAGCTTCAACAATGAAATCGTGGTACCGGGCGCCGCACCGGTTCGAGCGGACTCCTCGACGTTGATCGTGCTTTTTCCCTTGGCCAGTAGCTCCATGAGATTGAACTGCGTTTCATAGAGCCGGTTTCCCGATACCGGGACGGTGCGCAAGGTCCACACGTCCGCAAACCAGACTGCCGCGGCTTTCATGCCGATGCCGAACTCGCTCAATCCGGCGGAACCGGATACCTTGGCCGGCTTGAAGGCCTCCTGCAATCGCTGGTGCGATATTCCCGGCCCATTATCTTCGATGACAATCACATTTCGTAGCGCAGGATCGGCATAACTTTCGGAGTAGAACTTGAGTTTGATGTCGAGCTGCTGAACGTCCTTGCTGCTTCTGGACTGGTGTTTCAGGTGAGCGTCAATCGCATTGTCGACGAACTCGGCCAACGCGAACGACGCCTCATAACCCTGCCGCGTCAGCAGCTTGTACATCCCCATGTCGGGCGATACATCGACTCGCATCTGCGCCTCCCCTGTTGTTGTTATTAGTGCAACTGGCCGACTATTTCACTGACTATAAACGCATTGACTGCGTTGCCCAGCGCCTTGAAGGCTTTGGCATGGGTCTCGGGTAGAGCTGGGAGGCCTTCAAGGTGTTGAAGGGCTGCAGCTTCCCTTGCTGCCATGTAGCGCTTCTCGGGTCCCAGGATCGGTGTTTGGGTCGGTGTCATCGCGATGAGCGACGGCGCGAATTCACGGCGCATGATGCGGATACCGGAGGCGCGAAATTGAATCGTGTGTTGCCAGATATCGCGTTCTTTCGCATAGCCGCGCCACTCGAGTTTTCGCCAACTCTTGTAGGCGTGCAAGAGTTCTTTTTTCCACTTGTCGAGGTAGCGCGCATCGGCCGCATAGATGGCGCGCGAGCGGGCAGGGGACTTCCGCAACCACGCCGCGGCAGCGCCGGTTTTCTGGCAGGCGTTATTGGGCAGATTCGCCAATACCTCATCCCACGTCTTGCACGAAGCCAGTGAGACGCCAAAGGCGCCCCGATATTGGGACCATTCCGAGTGGGTTCGACGGGCGAAGCCTTCGAGCGGATAGGTGGCACCAAACTCCTCGGCGAGGATCGTATCACTGGTCAGTTTATCAATTCGGGGTAACAGGAGATTCCAGTGGTTCAGCACGCGAAGCTTGTCGGCCTCCAGCGCGCGCGCGTTGGCCTGGGTTCGATCCACAATGAGATCGATGCCGCCGGCACGGCCGGCCACCGGTTCGGGCCAAACAAAATCGTGAAGGCCATCCCTTGCCGCGATCACGAAGATGCGATTCCGTTTTTGCGGAATTCCAAACTGATGCGGGGAGTAGATGCGGTGGCTGACTTCATAGCCGAGTTGAGCGAAACCGCGCTCGATGTGTT
>JAEUNB010000233.1 GCA_016790625.1 Betaproteobacteria bacterium
CCATCGACAAATTTGAAACGGACAATTTCGTTCAACGCGACTTCGGATAGTTTGTCCGCGTAGTCGATGTACCAATGATCGACCTCCGTCTGCGCTGCGCGCAAATCGGCCAGCGCAGGCTTGGTCTCGGTGGTGCGCGACGTGAAGCCGTGCGGCACCCCTTCTAGATGCGCTTTCCAGATCCGGTCAACGACGTAAGCGTGATTCAGTGTGTTCACCATATTGCTAAAGCCGGTGACTCGCGGCGCGGTCGCCTCGCCATCGGGAAGTGCAGTCAGCGCATCGAACAGCCGCGCGTTGGCCCAGGCGGAGTAGCGGGTGAGCATGCGGATATTACGATTCAATCTCATCATGCCCGACGTCAATCGTCGCCACCAAAAGAATTGCCCCAAGCAAGAACGGGATTGGAAGCGTCAGAACATACTCACTCGGCATTCCCTGAAACGCTACCCACAAAGGCGCGAGAGAGGCGCAAAACCCCACAAAAAGGCAGATCTTGGACAACATCCGTTTTCGACCATGGTCGACCAAGTCCGACGCCGTGTTACATAGGCGAATTGCTGCCCCAAATATGCCTGCTATTTCAGCCAATCCGAGCGCGACGAACGCAGCGCACCAAAGCAAATCATTTTTGCCTACTAGCGCGCGTTCCAGTCCCACAAAGACTCCAAAGACGGAAAGCCCAAAGCAAGGAATTGCTGCGAGCAGCCAAATGAGCCTTAAAACCCAGCGGACAGCAGTTTGATCAACAAAAATTTCCGCGATGCGAAAAAAGTTGCGAATTTATTGGCCTCGCGACAAAACGTTTACTGGCGAAAAACTCTGATTGCTAAACCCGCGACTTAACCGCCTTCACCACCGCGTCCGCCGTAATGCCAAAGTGCTTGTACAGCACTCCCGCCGGCGCAGATTCGCCGAAGGTATCAATGCCGATCACCACCCCCTCCAGCCCCACATACTTGCGCCAGTAATCGGTGACACCGGCTTCGATGGCGACGCGCGGCACGTTGCGCGGCAGCACTTCATTGCGATACGCAGCGTCCTGCTTGTCGAACACAAAGGTGGACGGCATGGAAACGACACGCGCGTGAATGCCTTCTTCGGCCAGCAGCTTTTGCGCTTCGATGGCGATCGGTACTTCGGTTCCGGTGGCGATCAGCACCGCTTTCAGGCGGCCGCCTTCTTCCGAAAGAATGTAGCCGCCGCGGCCAACATCGGCCAGCGATTCGGCACTGCGTTTCTGGAACGCGGAATTCTGCCGCGAGAAGATGAGGCAGGTCGGGCCATCCTTGCGCTGCACGGCGCGGGTCCACGCGGCCGCCGCTTCGACCGTATCGCAGGGACGCCATACGTCCATGTTCGGGATCAGGCGCAACGAAGAAACGTGTTCCACCGATTGATGCGTGGGACCATCTTCGCCGAGGCCGATGGAATCGTGCGTGAACACACAGATATTGCGGATCTTCATCAGCGCGGCCATGCGCAGGGCATTTCGCGAGTAATCGCTGAAGGTGAGGAAGGTGGCGTGATAGGGAATAAAGCCACCGTGCAGCGCGATGCCGTTGGCAATCGCCGTCATGCCGAATTCGCGCACGCCGTAATAAATGTAGTTACCGCCTGATGTCGGCGTGAGCGCTTTCGTGCCGCTCCAGTTAGTGAGATTGGAGCCGGTCAAATCGGCGGAGCCGCCGATGAATTCCGGCAGCACCGGCGCCAGGCCTTCAATCGCAATTTGTGAAGCTTTACGAGTGGCGACGGTCTCACCCTTTTCGTTCACCTTGGCCATCAGCGCGCCGACGGTGCCGGCAAAATTGGCCGGGAGCTCACCTGCCATACGGCGTTTGAATTCAGCAGCCAATTCCGGGAACTGCTTTTCGTAGGCGGTGAAGGTCGCGTTCCATTGCGCTTCGATAGCCTCGCCCTTCTGTGTGGCATCCCATGCGTCGTAAATCGGCTTCGGAATCTCGAATGCGGCGTGCTTCCAGCCGATCGATTCACGCGTGGCGGCGATTTCCTTGTCACCCAGCGGCGCACCATGCACATCGTGCGTGCCAGCCTTGTTGGGTGAGCCTTTGCCGATCACGGTCTTGCAGCAGATGAGCGAGGGTTTGTCGGTGACAGATTTGGCTTCCTTGATCGCCGCATCGACCTGCGCCACATCGTGACCGTCCACATTCGGGATCACATGCCAGCCGTAGGCGGCGAAGCGCATCGGCGTGTTGTCCTTGAACCAGCCTTCGACATGGCCGTCGATGGAAATGCCGTTGTCGTCATAGAAGCCAATCAGCTTGCCCAGGCCCAGCGTGCCGGCCAGCGAACAGGCCTCGTGCGAAATACCTTCCATCAGACAGCCGTCGCCCATGAACACATACGTGAAATGGTCGACGATGCAGAAATCCTTCTTGTTGAACGCGAAGCGAAGTTCACGCTCGGCCAGCGCCATGCCGACCGCGTTGGCCAGCCCTTGCCCCAATGGTCCGGTGGTGGTTTCCACGCCGGGGGTGATGCCGTATTCGGGATGGCCGGCGGTCTTGGAATGCAACTGGCGGAAGTTCTTCAGTTCATCCAGCGGGAGGGCATAGCCGGTCAGATGCAGCAGCGAATACAGCAGCATCGAGCCGTGACCGTTGGAGAGCACGAAACGGTCGCGGTCCGCCCACAGCGGATTTTTCGGGTTGTGTTTGAGGTGACCGCGCCACAGCGATTCGGCAATTTCTGCCATGCCCATGGGCGCGCCGGGGTGGCCGGAATTGGCTTTCTGGACGGCGTCCATGGAGAGGGCGCGGATGGCATTGGCGAGTTCGCTACGGGAAACCTGGCTGGTGGCGGTCATGTTTGGGTCTATCGAGAGGAAAATTGGCGGGCGGGGAGGGGGAAGAAACGCAAGCCGAGATTATAATTTAGGCCCTGTGCTTCTGCGCCGTTCGCGCGCTGTTTGCGCCGGAAAGACCTTAAATATCCCCAAGGAGGCGCGCCATGAAAGGCCTGCACATCATCGGCGATCTATACAACTGCGCCCCCGGCGATTACCTCACTTCCGCCAAGAAATTGCGGCTCTTGTGCATCAAAGCCTGCGAAACCGCCGGATTGTCGGTGCTGGGCGAGCATTTCTATCAATTCGATGGCTTCGACGAAACCCAGGTCGGCGGTGCGACCGGCGCGGTGGTGCTGGCCGAATCGCATCTGGCCATCCATACCTGGCCGGAACGGCAGCAGGCAACGCTGGATGTGTATGTCTGCAATGTGACGGCTGACAACAGCAAGAAGGCAGAAAAGCTCTACCAAACACTGATAGACGCGCTGAAACCGGCCGATGTGTTGAGCGACCAGATCTGGCGCGGCCGCGACTTGCCGGTGCCCACGCCGATCACGCTGGCCAGCAAAGCGGCTTAGCACCTGAACTAAGCATGCGGCTCGAAGAGAAACTCACCGCCGCATCTGGCGTGTACTTCGATGGCGTGTTGATCGATTCGCTGCAAACACCGTTTCAGCTGATCGAAGTGTTCGATACGCCCGATCTGGGCAAGCTGATGCGCATCGATGGCGCCAATATGGTCAGCGAGCGTGATGAGTTTTTCTATCATGAGAACCTGATTCACCCTGCCGCAATCGCACACCCTGCGCCGCGCGAGGTGCTGATCATCGGTGGCGGCGACGGAGGCTCGCTGGAAGAAATTCTCAAGCACCGCGAAATCGAGCGTGTCGTGCTGGCTGAACTCGATGGTGGTGTGATCGAGATGGCGAAGAAGCACTTCTCTTCCGTCCATCGCGGCGCGTTCGTCGACCCGCGGGTCGAAATTCGCATCGGCGACGGCATGGCGTTCGTGCGCGAATCGGGACAGCGCTTCGACCTGATCTATCTCGACCTCACCGACCCCATCGGCCCGGTCGAAGCGCTGTACACACAAACGTTTTACGCTGACTGCAAACGAGCGTTGAATCCTGGCGGCGCATTGGTGCTACACATCGGCTCTCCATTTTCCCATGCGGAAAGAGTGAAAAGCAGCATGGAAAATCTGCGGGGCATCTTTGCCAAAGTAACACCATGGTTCGTGCACATCCCGATGTATGGCGCCACCTGGGGATTCGCCTGCGCTTCTGACTATCTTGATCCGCACGCCTTCTCATCCACTGAAGTCGATGCCCGACTCACCAACCGCAATGTCGGCCAGCGCCAGTTCTACAACGGCGACATGCATACCGCGATGCTGGGATTACCTGAGTACGTACGCGCCGCCTTGGGCTAAGATAACGTTTTGTCACATTTCGAAAGCCGGGAAATGTTGAAGCGCATCAGAAAGTCCAGTTCCAGCGTGACGCTGGTGTTGATCGGGGCCGCCGCGCTGACGGCGGGGTTGAGCGGCTGCTCGAAGGAAGAAGTGCGCCGCGACGTTTACGCCAGCAAGGCCGACTGCCTGGCCGACTGGGGCAACACGCCGACCGACTGCGAGCCCGCCTACGACCGGCCCACCGGCCACGGCGGCACTACGCATTACTACGGGCGGCCCTATACCTACAGCGGTGGCAGCAGCACATCGGCGTCGCGCAGTGGCAGCAGCAGCCGGGCAATCGGCTCCTCGACCACCAGTCGCGGCGGTTTCGGCTCCAGCGGCCGCTCTTCATCGGGCTGAGCTGCGTGATGCAGCAACACGCCATTTGCCCATGCGACCCGCTGGGCCAGACCTATTTGCATAACAAACGATGAAACGACTGGACATGATGCCGCGGCCCGACTGGCCGCAGAAGATGGAGGAGCGGAAACGCTTTTTTAGCTCCGGCCCGGCCTGCGGCCTTAACTTGCTGCGCAAGTTAGCCTGCACTGAAAGAAAAGCCCGCGACCAGCATCATGATTAGAAAAGACATGGTTCCTCGCCCGGACTGGCCCCAGAAGATGGAGGAACTGGGCTTTTCTTTTCACAGCATCGACGGCATCTATTGGGACGAACGCAACTGCTACGAATTCACCTCGGCCGAAATTGATACGCTGGAAGAAGCGACCAGCGAGCTGCACGAGATGTGCGTGAAGGCGGCTGAGCATGTCATCGACAGCCGTAGCTACGAGCGCTTCGCCATTCCGGAAGAGTACATTCCGCTGATCGAGCGTTCGTGGAACGATGACGAATGCACGCTGTTCGGCCGCTTCGATTTTTCATGGGATGGCCGCGGCGCGCCGAAAATGCTGGAGTACAACGCCGACACGCCGACCTCGCTGATCGAGGCAAGCGTGGCGCAGTGGTACTGGCTGCAGGAAGTGGTGATGCCGAAGCAGCCGCGTGCCGACCAGTTCAATTCGATTCACGAAAAAATGATTGAACGCTGGAAGGAAATCGGCGAGGAGCTGCCGTCAAAGACGGTGCACTTCGCCTGCATTTCGGACAGCGAAGAAGATGTCGGCAATCTGGAATACCTGCGCGACGTGGCGATGCAGGGCGGCATTGACGCCAAATTTATCGATGTGGCGGATATCGGCTGGGACGCGGTGGCCAAGCGCTTTGCCGATGAGGCCAGCAACGAGATCAAGACGCTGTTCAAGCTCTACCCGTGGGAATGGATGGTGCGCGAAGCCTTCGGCCGCAATCTGATCGGCAACCCCATGCGCGTGATCGAGCCGGCGTGGAAGATGCTGCTGTCGAACAAGGCCATCCTGCCGGTGCTGTGGCAGCTGTTCCCCGAGCATCCGAATTTGCTGGCGACGTTTTATGAGCCGCAGAAATTCGCCACCGATTTTGTGAAAAAACCAATCCTGTCGCGCGAAGGCGCCAACGTCACCATCACCACCGACAAAGGCGAGATCACCATCCCCGGTGAATATGGTGCCGAGGGTTTTGTCTATCAGGCATATCACCCGCTGCCGGTTTATGACGGCAGCCATACCGTGATCGGCAGCTGGATCATCGGCGACGAGCCCGCCGGCATTGGCATCCGCGAAGACGAATCGCCGGTCACCAAAAATACCAGCCGTTTTTTACCCCATTATTTTGTTTAAGCAGCCCACAAAGGAAAAGCCATGACTAAATACCAAATCCTGGAATCGTTCGGCGGCTTTGACGATTTCCTTATTTATCTCGCCATCACCGCCGTGCTGCTGGCGGTATTCATCACCATCTATATCAAGATCACGCCCTATCGTGAACTGGCGCTGATCCGCGAAGGCAATATGGCCGCCGCGTTCAGTCTTTCCGGCACCATTATCGGCATGGCGATTCCGCTGGCCAATGCGGTGGAGTACGGCGTCAACCCAATCGATACCGCCATCTGGGGCTCGATCGCGCTGCTGGTTCAGTTGTTCGTATTCGTCATCGCCCGCATGGCGCTGCCAACGATTGCGGTCGACATTCCGGCCGGCAAGCAGGCGTCGGGATTTTTCCTTGGCTCGATCTCGGTCGCGGCGGGTGTGCTGAATGCGGCGTGCATGACTTATTAGTTCAAGGTAGTGACTTTTGATTCCTCGCAATGCGACTCAACGAGAGACAGCTATCAGAAATTCGGCGCCTGCTTAACCATATCGCTTTGCCGCAGGGATTGATGGTGCCCGAGCAATTTCTTCTCAAATACATTCTTGTTGAGGCTTTACTTCGATATGTGTTGGATCAGTTTGGAAGGCAAATCGAGAAGGATAGGCCCACCTCATCATCACATTCGCCATTGCGAATTGATTCCGTTAGAAAAGCGCTAACCAGTTTTCATGTTCGAATACCCACAAATTGCTTAGATTTGCTCTTAGATTCAAAACGGAAGGCCAGAGGAGTGAAGTCAGCTCGTAACTTGCGTAATGGCCTTGTACACGCTTGGGACGCAAACGACACTCAAGAAGTTATTGATCGCGAAGCGGAGCTTATGGCGGCGCTGAGTACATTTCTTAGTACTTTTGATATCTACAGTCAGCGCGGAACGCCCAACGTACTGGACGTCAAAGACAATATTTGAAGTGAGGGTGCTTTGAGAAAAGCTTTTGCATCTATAGGCGTAGGGATTCTCGCGCCGATTATCTTGGCCTCGTGCGGAAAACCAGAAATAGTCTCTGGCCAAGTATTTGTAGTTACCAGCGGACGGGATAACATCAAACTTGCCCTCGTCGAAGTCCGCGCGATACCAGAGAAAGTTCTTTTAGAGCACTTTCTTGAACGAAAAAAATCCCTCAACGAAAGACAGCGCGCACTTATTGCTGACTTAATGGATGCTGAGAAAAAAGCATATGCGGCGAAAGTGGCATCCGAACGTGCATCAGCGGAATTTCTGCGCCTTAGCAGCCAGAATGAACGGTTGTTGAATGCGCCAGGCAATAAGACCGCCGAAAACAAGATAAACAGCGAAGCCACATACAGGAAGAGCGTCGACTATTTTTATAGCCTACAAGAGCAACTGAAAGATGCTTGGCAAAGTAATTTCCTGATTGACCAGCTGCCAGCAACAGAATGGGTGAGCAAGACTGATGCCGATGGCAAATTTCAGTTGCGCACGCCGTCGGGCAAGCACGCAATTTCCGCGACCATTTCACGCAACGCGATGGGCACGTTAGAAATATATTCATGGCTCATTTGGTCCGACGCATCAGGAGCGTCCGGTCAGCAGATTTTGCTCAGCAATGACAATCTGTTTGGAAGCAATTGTAAAGAATGTGTGCGTCCCACTCAGCACGTCGTTTTGGAAGCTGAAATTCAATCTGAAATTACACACTGGAGTACAAAACGCCTGAGTTTGGCGGACACCGCTGCATCAAATCTACCTAGCGACGGTCAATCAAAGCCCTATTCCACATCTGAACAAATGTCCGCTGGTCAGCAGATTTACGCAAATAACTGCATCGCTTGTCATCAAGCAAACGGCAAAGGTGTGCCTCCTGCGTTTCCTCCCCTCGCCGGATCTAAAGTTGTTGTTGGCTTGCCAGACAAACTTGTGTTGCTTTTATTGCGCGGCAGGCCAGGAACAGCAATGCAGTCATTTGAAAACCTAACTGATTCTGAAATCGCTGCGCTATCAACCTTTACGCGAAACTCATTCGGCAATCGGACTGGAGACATCGTTCAACCGTCTCTGGTAAATGCAATACGAGATAAATCTCGTTCAAATCGGTGATCGACTGACTGAGTAGATAACTTAGAAACACAGCATTCGAGAGTTCGCAAAAAAACTGCATGCCCCAGCATTGGCGCGGCTCCCAGTCCAAAAGCGCCCGGAAAACCGCACCAATGCTGGAGTTTTCCCTTCAAACGCGGGCTAGAACGCTACTGCCCGCACGTTCAGAAACAGCGACCGCTTCGGCGTGTTGTAGCCCTGTGCGAGCTCGTATTTGGTGTCGGTGAGGTTCTGTCCCGACAGTTCCACGCTCCATGTCTTGTCGATGCGATAACGCACCGTGGCGTTGAGTAGTGCATAACCACGCATGCGCGTAGCGGCGGATTCGTTGTTGCCGTCATAGCGGCGTCCGCTGGCGACGATATCGCCACCAACATCCCACGCACCCCAGCTTTTCGCCACGCCCAATGAGCCAAATTGCTTTGCTCGTGAACGTAGCTGCTTGCCGGTGTCACGGTCCTCCGGGCGCTGTACCGTCAGCGCGGCCTTGATTTTTATACCGACGAAGCTGGTATCGGCCGACAGCTCCCACCCCTTGATGCGCGCGCGCGCCAGGTTCTGCGGCAGGAAGGTGGCGGTATCGAACACGATCAGATCGTCGATGCGATTTTCGAAATGCGCGATATCGACGCGCGTATTTTTGCTGCGCCATTTGATGCCTGCTTCGGCCTGATCGCTCTGTTCGGGTTTCAACAGCGGGTTGCTGAAACCAGGGTAGTAGAGGTCGTTGAAGCTGGGCGCACGGAAGGCGTGGCCGGCGCGTGCATAGACCGTCAGCTGCGGCGAAAGCGTGTAGCCATACGACAGCGAGCCGGTGTTGCGCCGGCCGAACTGATCTTCCTCGTCGCGGCGTGCGGTGAACTCCAACTGGCCGGGACCGATACGTTCGATGTAGCCGGCGAAAATCGAGGTGGTCTCACGCTTCTTCGCATCGTATTGCGTGTCGGAGGCCAACTTTTCCTCGCGCCACTCGACGCCCGCACTCATCGAGCCCGCCCAGGTTTTGAACTCGTTGAACCAGCTAACCTGATTCTGCTGCGTCTTGAAATTACCCGGAAAGCTCGACTTGACGCGACTATCGTCGATGGTCTGGCCGAGGATGATGCGCGACTTCCATTCGCTGCCGAAATTGTTTTCGGAAGTAAGTTGATAGCCGCTGAGCGTTTGCTTGTTCGACGCCACCGCACCGGGGCCGGCATCGAAATCGGTTTCGCCGCGCGACTGCCACGCCGTAAAACCAACCCGCTCCCCCTGCCACAGTTCCTGCGTCAAAGTGATGAGGCCGCGCGTATTGCGGTAGGGATCGCGGTCGGCATTGAAGGTAAACGAACCGGCGGCGGGATTGGTGGCGGACTGCGCGCGCGTGCGCTGGTAGCCTGCATCCAGCGTTAGCGCTGTCTTGCCTTCGCGAACGGAGAAGCCGGTATTGACGCCGATGGTGGACTCGCTGCCGGCGCCAACGGCCGCCGTCAAGCGCGGCTTGCTGGAATTGCGGGTGAAGATCTGCACCACGCCGCCGATGGCATCCGAGCCGTACAAGCCCGACAGCGGGCCCTTGACGATTTCGATGCGCTCGATCAGGTCGAGTGGAATATTCTCGAACGCCGTTGAGCCGGAGCTCGACGAACTCACGCGCAGGCCATCAACCAGCACCAGTGTGTGCGCGCTGTTGCCGCCGCGAATGAACACGCTGGAAGGCTGGCCCGGCCCACCGGTGGCGCGAATCTCGATGCCGGCCTTGCGCTGCAGCAGCTCGGTCAGCGTAGCCACGCCGGCGAGATCGATTTCATCGCGGGTGATGATGGTGGCTTGCGCCAGCGTCTGGTCCAGCGATTGCGCCGTGCGGGTGGCAGTGACGACGACGTTATCGAGCCGATTGGCTGGCTCAGTGGTTTGTGCATTTGATGCCATTGAAACAACAGCAGGAAGCAGGGCCAGCGTCAGCCATGCAGGTGTGGTGGTGTGTAGCGTTTTTCTCATGTGAATGGACTTTTGATGCGGCAAGCGTCCCCGCAAGCCGTGTGGTTGTTCATGCCGCCGCTTCATAGAAGCAACGGCACACCGGCACATCGCGACAGCATCGGCGCGACGGCATGCGAGGCCGGTATCCGGACTGAGGGCTGGCACGCAAAATCGCGTGCACTCGTTACGACCTTCCCGGACACTTTTCGTTGCGTCCAGTGGTACCACCGTTGCGAGCAAACCCGTCACCGTTGCGGGGGCAGTGCGTGAATGTCACACGCTTCCCGTTTAACTTAGCCGCGAGCAGCATTCGCGGCGAAGCACCTTGCACGGACGTTATTGTACGGGAAGGCTATGGCGGCCGAGTCTACCCCTGTCCTTCGACAAGCTCAGGACGAACGGTAGTTGTGCGGCCGTTCGTCCTGAGCTTGTCGAAGGACCAAGCAACTGGAAAAAGCGCGCGCAACATTTCGTGCGGCTCCCGACTCTTTCCGCTATGGAATAATCGGCGCTTCGCTTTTCACAAGCCCGGAGTCGGAATGCAGATCGCACGCGCATTGTTGGTTGTTCTTGGCCTCAGCCTGCCCGCGTGGGCCAACGAAGCACCGAAAGACGCAACGAAGGAGGCGAAAGAGGCCAAGGAATCCGACAAGAAGAAATGGGACGTGAACAATCCGCCCGGTGAAAGAGCCGTTGCAAATATCGACACCCGCACCGGCACCTGGATGAGCGTGGACGTGAGTCCGGACGGCAAACAGATCGTGTTCGACCTGCTGGGCGATCTCTATCTGCTGCCGATTGCCGGCGGCGAAGCAAAAGCACTGACGCACTCGA
Organism: Betaproteobacteria bacterium; assembly: GCA_016790625.1. GTDB lineage: Bacteria > Pseudomonadota > Gammaproteobacteria > Burkholderiales > Usitatibacteraceae > UKL13-2. The sequence continues at coordinate 10,873 of JAEUNB010000233.1, forward strand.
TGGCGTGGGAAATGCAGGCGCGCTTTTCGCCGGACGGCAAGCGCCTCGCATACATGTCCGATGGCGCTGCCGGCGACAATATCTGGATTGCTGATCTCGACGACTCAGGCAAACTCGTCAACGCGCGCGAGGTGTCGAAAGAATCCTTCCGCACCATGAACAATCCCGTGTGGCATCCGAACGGCCAATACATCGCCGCGCGCAAGCACTATACCGGCACCCGTTCGCTGGGCTCGGGCGAAATCTGGCTGCTGCACACTGCCGGCAGTGCCGAAGGTGGTGGCGTGCAGCTGAACGAGAAACCAAATTGGCAAAAGGATTTGGGCGAACCGGCGCTGTCACCCGATGGCCGCTATCTCTACTACTCGCAGGACACCACGCCCGGCACCAGCTTCGAATACAACAAGAATGGGAACGGGCAGATTTACCAGATCTTCCGTCGTGACCTGCATGAAGGAAAAACCCGCGCGTTTGTCAGCGGCCCCGGAGGCGCCATTCGTCCCACGCCTTCGCCGGATGGAAAATACCTGGCCTTCGTCCGCCGCGTGCGCAACCAGAGCACACTGTTCCTGAAAGATCTTTCCACCGGAGAGGAATTCGCAGCGTGGGACGGGCTGGAGCGCGACATGCAGGAATCGTGGGCCATTCAGGGCGTGTATCCGTCGTTCGCATGGATGCCAAGCAGCAAAGAGATCGTGGTTTCCGCGCAGGGAAAAATCTGGCGCGTCGATCCGTTCGCCAAATCGGCCAAGGAAATTCCGTTCCATGTGAAGGACACGCGAGATATTCGCAAGGCGGTACGTTTTCCGATTGAAGTTGCGCCGGATCAGTTCGACGTGCGTCAGCTGCGCTGGGTGAATGTCTCGCCGGCGGGCGACAAGGTGGTGTATTCGGCGCTCGGGCATTTGTATCTGCGCGATTTGCCCAATGGCACGCCCCAGCGCCTGACCAAACAGAGCGAACACTTCGAGTTCTTTCCAAAATTCTCGCGCGACGGTAAGAGCGTGGTTTATGTGACATGGCATGACGAACGCTTTGGTTCGGTTCGCACCCTCGACCTGAAGACCGCGAAGGAAACCGTCATCACGCGCGAACCGGGCAAGTATCTGCAGCCGGCGTTTTCGCCTGACGGCAAGTCAGTCGTGTACATGCGCACCACCAGCGGCTATCTCACCAGCCCGTGGGTGGGTACGGAGGCGGGAATTTTCATCACTTCTTCCGATGGCAAGGGCACGCCACGCTTGATTACCGAAGAAGGTCGCGCACCGCAGTTCGCCGCCGACAACGACTACGTTTACATCACCAGACGTGTCAGCGGCGGCGAGGTCGATTGGACCACGCAGCTGTTCCGCATCAAGCTCGACCGCTCCGAGGAACAGGCGATCGTGAAAGGCGAATTCGCCAACGACTACGCCATCTCGCCCGATGGCGCCTGGCTCGCCTTTCGCGAACGTTTTCACACCTATGTGCTGCCCTTGCCGCTGGCGGGCAAGACCATCACCATCGGGCCGAAATCGAACGCACTGCCGGTGAAGCAGCTCGACGTGAACGCCGGCGACTATCTGCACTGGGCCGGCGACAGCAAGGCGCTGCACTTCTCGCTGGGCGATGAATTGTTCACCCGCCAACTGAAGGACACGTTCACCTTTGTGCCCGGAGCGGCGAAAGATGCGAAGGATTTGCCCAAGCCCGCTGAGAACGGCGTCAAGATCGGCTTCAAGGCGCAGGCCGACAAGCCTTCCGGTACCACGGTGATTTCCGGCGCGCGCATCATCACCATGAAAGGCGACGAAGCAATCGACAACGGCCGCATAGTCGTCACCAACAATCGCATCGCGGCGATTGGCAAGGCAGCCGACATTGCCGTCCCGGCTAGCGCGCGCATCATCGACGCCACCGGCAAGACCATCATCCCCGGCCTGGTCGACGTGCACTGGCACGGCGCGATGGGTGAGGGTGGCTTGATTCCGCAGCAGAGCTGGGTCAACTATGCTTCGCTGGCCTTCGGTGTGACCACGCTTCACGATCCGTCGAACGACACCGCGACTATCTACACCCAGAGCGAGTTGCAACGCACCGGACAGGTAGTCGGCCCGCGCATCTTTTCCACCGGCGCGGTGCTGTACGGCGCCAAGGCCAACGAATCCGCCGTCGTCAACAACCTGGACGATGCGCTCACGCACCTGAAGCGCCTGCGCGCCGGCGGTGCCAGCACGGTGAAGAGCTATAACCAACCGCGCCGCGATCAGCGCCAGCAGATTCTGGAAGCCGCGCGCCAGACGCGAATGATGGTGGTGCCGGAAGGTGGCTCGCTGTTCCAGATGAACATGAGCATGGTGGTGGATGGCCACACCGGCATCGAGCATTCGCTGCCGGTAGCCAATGTATACGACGACGTGAAGCAGCTGTGGTCGCAGACACAGGTGGGTTATACGCCGACGCTGGGTGTGGCGTTCGGCGGGCTGGACGGGGAGCACTACTGGTACGCACGCCACGACGTTTGGAAACATCCGCTGTTGTCGAAATATGTGCCCAAAAGCGTGCTGGAGCCGCGCGCGGTGCGTCGCGAAACCGCACCGGATGAAGACTTCAATGTTTTCAAGGCCGCCCGCGCCGCCGTCGAGTTGCAGCGCGCCGGCGTACCGGTCAATATCGGCGCGCACGGTCAGCGCGAAGGTCTCGCCGCGCACTGGGAAATCTGGATGTTGACGCGCGGCGGCATGACGCCACTCGAAGCGATCCGCTCGGCGACACTGAACGGCGCCCGCTATCTCGGCATGGACAAGGACATCGGCTCGCTGGAGCCGGGCAAGCTCGCGGATCTGGTTATCATCGACGCCGATGTGTTGAAGGATATCGAGAAATCGGATCGCGTCTCGCAGGTCATGATCAATGGCCGCCTGTTCGAAACTGCAACCATGAATCAGACCGGTGCCACGCCGAAAGCGCGTAAGCCGTTTTTCTTCGAGACCTCGCGCGGACAGCTATCGCCGGTGGGATTTCCGCGGCTGATCGACGACGAGCATTCGTTTTGCCACGGGCATCATTGAGGTCAACTCGCAGAGCATCGAACGCGATCTGATTTTTATTCGCGAGAAGACAAACTCCAGCACCGGCGCGGCCTGCAGGCAGAAGATGCCTCAAACCCCGCACCATTGCTGGGGTTTCACTTTTAAGTAAGCGTTTCCCCTAGCGCTCATGCATAATGGGGGCACGCACTCGCTTCGGGATTCAAAAAACAAATAACGACACCACGGTTCTGCAGCATCAGGGAGTATTCGATGTTCAGCCACACGCCAGTCACCGCGCGCAGCTCATTCGGGTGCGCGTTATGAGCAGCCTGTTGTCCGCCCGGCCCGCGCCCTCGCGTCTGGATGACGACGCCTGGGACGATCTGCTCAACTTCATCGAAGAAAAACGCGTTGTCCCCATCGTCGGCCCTGAGCTATTGAAGGTCGAGACGGAAACCGGTTCGCGATTGCTCTACGACTGGATCGCCGAAAAACTCGCGGCCAAGCTAAATGTCGATACCTCGAAATTGCCGGCGCCTTACACGCTGAACGATGTGGTGTGCTGGCATCTTTCCTCGCACGGCCGCCGCGAGGACACCTACTCGCGCATGCGCAGCCTGTTGCGCGAGGCCACCTTCACCCCGCCGCTGGCGTTGCGGCAGTTAGCGCAGATCACTGATTTCGATTTATTCGTCACCACCACCTTCGACGGCTTTCTAGAACAGGCGATTAATGAGGAACGCTTTGGCGGCGCGCAATCAACCGAAGTCATCGGCTATACGCCGACCCGCGTCGCCGACCTGCCCACCGAGCGCGAGAACCTGCAACGGCCGGTGGTGTATCACCTGCTGGGCCGCGTGTCCGCCTCGCCGACCTATGTGATTTCCGACGAGGACACGCTGGAGTTCGTCTGCGCACTGCAGAGCGAACACCTCACACCGGAGAAACTGTTTCACGAACTCGAATACAACCACCTGCTGCTGATCGGCAGTAATTTTTCCAATTGGCTGGTGCGCCTGTTCCTGCGCATGGCCAAGCGGCGCCGCCTGTCCGATCCGCGCGACGTGGGCGAAGTGCTGGCCGACGATCACACCGACTCCGACGAGCGGCTGATGTCGTTCCTGCAGCAGGTCAGCCTGCGCACGCGCGTGTACACGGGGGCGGAAGATTTTGTCGCCGAACTGCATCGCCGCTGGATGGCTCGGCATGGCAAGTCGAACGTGGTTGCGCTCGATGCACCCGCGCGCTTCCTGCCACCGGAACGCGAGATGCCGGACAACGCGGTCTTCATCAGCTATGCGCGCGAAGATTTGCCCATCGTGCAGAAATTGAAGGCCGCCTTCGACACTGCGGGCATCGCCACCTGGTTCGATATGGAGCGACTGGAAGGCGGCGACGACTTCGATCGCAAGATCCAGAAAAACATCGCCCGCTGTGCGTACTTCATTCCGGTGATTTCCAACGCCACCGAGCGGCGGCTGGAAGCGTATTTCCGCCGCGAATGGAGCTATGCCCTCGATCGCACCCGCAATATGGCCGACGATTCGATTTTCATCCTGCCGCTGGCCATCGACAGCATCAACGAAGGCGCGGCAAAAGTGCCGGATAAATTCAAGACGCTGCACATCACGCAGGCGCCGGGGGGCGAGCCGCCCGCAGCGTTCGTCGCACGACTGAAGACGCTGTTGTCCGGTGGCCGCGCATGAACAACACCGTCACACATGCCAACCCAAACGACGCCAGCACCGGCGATGCCGTAAACCAGCAGCACCCGTGGCTCGGCCTCGCGTCCTTCACCGAGGAAACGCGCCAGTATTTCTACGGCCGCGAAGAGGAAGTCGCCGAACTGGCGCGACGCGTGCAGCGCAAACTGCTGACGGTCCTGTTCGGCCAGTCCGGCCTCGGCAAAACCTCGATTCTCAGCGCCGGCATCGTGCCGCGCCTGCGCCCGGAAGGCTACTGCCCGATCTACGTGCGGATCGATTACGCCAGCGATTCGGTTCCACCTTCGGAGCAGATCAAGCAGGCGATTCTGCGCGCCACCCTGGCCTCCGGCACCTGGACGCAGCCCGGTACCGCCGTCGAGGGCGAATCGCTATGGGAATTTTTGCATCATCGCGACGATGTGTTGCGCGATGCCGACGGCAAACCAATTATTCCGCTGCTGATCTTCGACCAGTTCGAAGAAATCTTTACGCTGGCGCAGGCCGATGACGCCGGCCGCAAGCGCGCGGCAGTCTTTATCGAAGACCTGGCCGACCTGGTGGAGAACCGTCCGCCAAAATCGCTGGAAGCCAAGCTCGAAAACGACGATAGCATCATCGAACGCTTCGATTTCAGCCGCGCGGACTACCGTGTGCTGATTGCCTTGCGCGAGGACTACCTCGCCCATCTCGAAGGCGTGAAGACGACGATGCCGTCGATCACGCAGAACCGCATGCGCCTCGCCCGCATGAACGGTCAGCAGGCACTGGCGGCGGTGATAAAACCGGGCGGCAGGCTGGTCTCGCAGGAGGTGGCCGAGTCGATCGTGCGGTTTGTTGCCGGCGGTTCGGAGTTGCCGAACGCCGAAGTCGAGCCTTCCCTGCTGTCGCTGATTTGCCGCGAACTCAACAACGCCCGCATCGCGCAGGGCAAAAGCGAAATCTCGGTCGATCTCCTGGCCGGTTCCAACGAAACCATCTTGGCCGAGTTCTACGAACGATCGCTCGCCGACCAACCCGCTGCTGTCCGCAAGGTGATCGAGGATGATCTGCTCACCGACTCAGGCTATCGCGAAAATCTGGCCGAGGAGCGGGTGCTGAAAGCGTTCACGGCCGCCGAAGCCAGGCCGGACGCCGCAACAACACTGGCGACACTGGTCAATCGGCGCCTGTTGCGGATTGAGGAACGCCTCGACGTGCGGCGCGTGGAACTGACCCACGATGTGCTCACCGGCGTAGTGGCGGCCAGCCGCAAGGCGCGGTTGGAGCGCGAGGCCAAGGAGGAAGCCGAACGGCAGTTGGAATCGCAACGCGAGCGTGCCCGCACGACGCGGAAGGCGCTGATTCGTGCGCGCCAGATTGCTGTCGGCTGCGGCGTCCTCTCGGTAATCGCGGTGGCAGGAGGCTTGTACGGTTACTTCAGCGCGCAACGCGCGCAAAAGGCGGAGCTCGACGCCCTCAACACGCGCCAGTTGTCGGAAGCGGCGCGCACCGAGGCGGAGAAGCTGGTGGTGTTCCTGTTGGACGATTTTTACGACGAACTGGCACCCGTCGGCCGGTTGGAAATGGTGGGGAAACTGGCCGAGTCGACGATCGCGTACTACAAGGAACTGCCGCCAGCGCTGCGCACAACCGACAGCGAACGCAACCAGGTGCTGGCCTCGGTGCGGCTGGGTGCCGTGCTGGAAAATCAGAGCAAGATGGAAGAGGCCAATGCGGTCACGGAGAATGCCGCCAGGATCGTCACCGAACTGCGCACCAGGGGGGATAGCTCCGATGCAACCTTGCTGGCGCACGCCGCCACGCTCATGACACAGGGCAGGATACTGACAGGCAAGTCCGACTGGACTGCCTCGGTCGGCAAATACGCCGCAGCACTGGAAATCCTCAAACCCATGGTGGCGAAGCCCGGCGGCCCGGCCAAGGCCACGCTGTTGCAGGCACGGGCATTTTTCGGCTTGGGGTATGCGCAACTTCGCGTCCCCAGTGCCGTTGCAGGGCAAAACCTGACTGACGCCAAGCAAAGCCTGACGCGCGCGATGGAACTTGCCCGCGAGTTGAAGGCCTTGGACCTGACCAACCTTCCCGCAACCGAGATTTACCTGAATGCCGGAGCGTTCCTGACCAACGTCACCTACGAGCAGGGCAAATCGGAAGAAACAACCAAGGTTGCCAAGGAGGTCACTGCCGTTGCGGACCGCGTCCTGAAAGTGCGGCCCGACTTCCGGCCGGCCATCCGGGCCTCCGCCAATATTGCGGGAGACTTGGCCACGATCGACTACGACCACGGCCACGTGAAGGCGGCGTTGACGCATTTTCAGGAACAGGTCGTCGCCCAGCAAAAGCTGGTGGCCCTGGACCCCAGCAATACGTCCGAATGGAACAACCTGGCAGTGACGAAGTTGGCGGTGGCCCAAGCCATGCGGGACTTGGGACGGGTGGAGGAATCGATCGCGACGATGCGCGATGTCCTGGCGATGGCGGACAAGTTCAAGCTTTCGCCCATGACGGCGCGCAATTTCGCCCAGTGGAGCGGCGAACTTGCGATGGCCTATCAGAACATGGGCGATGCAGGCCAGGCGCAATGGGCGCTGGCGCAGCGAAAGCGGTTTGCGGCCGTGGGGCGTTCGGGCGGCGACACGGACTTTATGCTGGAGGTCAACACCATCGCGCTCGAAGCGCGCTTGCTGCAGATCGCGGGGAAGTATTCCGAAGCGCTTGCCCTCGCCAAACAAGGCATGGACAAAATGGTGCCGGCAAAGGCAAATACCGGCCGCGGCCTGCGAAACGCACTTCAGCAAACGATGTCGCGTGCCTTGTATGGCACGGGCGACTTTGCCTCGGCCGAGGAGTCCCTGCGCAAGGAGTTGGCGTTTTGGAAAGAGGTAAAGAACGACAATATTCCAACGCAGTTTTATTACCACGATACTGCCGCGCGTCTCGCGAGGACTTTGGTGCGACAGGGCAAGACCAACGAGGCGCAGGAACTGATGAAACCGGCACTGCAATTCGCCAACCGCAAAGGCGTGGAACTGATCGAGGACAACGAGCAGATTGTCGGGCGGTGCAATATCTTCCTGGCCGCTGCAATGGCCGATCCCGCGCAGCGCGCGGCACTCCTCGACAAGGGTGCCGCACTATTCGCGACCCTGCCGCCGGCCATCAAGCGCTGGCGCTCGTTTGCCGAGATCGGCGAGGAAATCGCGCGGGAGATGGGGAAGCGATAGCCAAACTCATCAGTCCATGACCCGCGCCATCTTTCTCTCCTATGCCTCGCAGGACGCCGACGCCGCGCGCCGCATCTGCGAATCGCTACGTGCAGCGGGATTGGAAGTGTGGTTCGATCAGTCTGAGTTGCGTGGCGGCGACGCGTGGGATCAATCGATCCGCAAGCAGATTAAAGAGTGCGCGCTGTTCGTCCCGATCATCACGCCCAACACGCAGGCGCGCGAGGAAGGTTACTTCCGGCTGGAGTGGAAGTTGGCAGTGGATCGCTCGCATTTGATGGCCGACAACAAGGCGTTCTTTGTACCGGTGCTGATCGGCAACGTGAGCGAACCTGCGGCGCTGGTACCGGACAAGTTTCGCGAGCGGCAGTGGTCGCGATTGAACGATGACGCAGCGATCGCCGCATTCGCCGAACGTATCAGCAAACTCCTTGCCAGGAGCGGCTCCCAGGGAAAAAACGCCCCGGAAGGCACGCCACCGCCTGGGTTTGGTAGCACTTCCGATTTACGTCGCCCCTTCGCAGGCGGGAACCCAGCGGCTTTCGCATCCGACAAAGAAGCGGCACTGGATTCCCGCGCAGTTACCAAACTAAGCGGGAATGACGAAGTGGGCAGTAGAGGCGCTTACTCGGTCGCCACGCAACCTGCGAAAGACACAACACCCTCCATCGCCGTGCTCGCCTTCGCCAACCGCAGCGCCAGCACCGATGACGAATACTTTTCCGATGGCCTTGCCGATGAATTGCTCAACGTGCTGGCCAAAATCAAGGAGCTTCGCGTCGCCGCGCGCACTTCGGCGTTTTCGTTCAAGGGCCGCAACGACGACATCGCCACCATCGGCCAGAAGCTTAACGTCGCCACCGTGCTCGAAGGTAGCGTACGCAAGTCCGGCAATCGCGTGCGCGTCGCGGTGCAACTGGTGAAGGTGGCGGACGGTTACCACCAGTGGAGCGAGACCTACGACCGCACGCTCGACGACATCTTCGCTGTGCAGGACGATATCGCGCAGGCAGTGGTGAAGGAATTGCTCACAACATTGATGGGTGAAATGCCTGCTGCCGCAAGAAGCGAATCCATTGCCACCGAGGTCGCGCGAGCAACACAAGATCGCAGCGACAACAGCGGGGCACAACGGCTGTTCGTGCAGGGCCGCTACTTTCTGGCCAGAAAGTCCGAAGTCGATATCAAGCGCAGTGTCGAGTATCTCAAGGAGGCGGTTGCGCTCGATCCGCGCTTTGCGCTCGCTTGGGCGCTTCTGGCTCAAGCGCACAACGATGCGAGCGGCTGGGGTGTGTCGCCACTTCGCGAGTCCGGCGAAGCGGCGTTGGCGGCTGCAAAGCAGGCGCTGACTCTGGACCCTGGTCTGGCGCAATCGCAATTATCGATGGCCTACATTCAAATGGGGTACCTGTGGGACTGGGCGGGCGCCGAGGCATCGGTGCAAAGAGCGTTGCAAATCGCCCCCAACGATGCCGAAGCCCTGACGACAGCAACAAAACTCGCCTTCTGCAGGCGCAAACTCGATGAGGCGGAGGCGTACGGTCAACGTGCCATTGCGCTTGATCCGCTGAATGCTCACGGTCACCGGTTGCTGGCGATGGCCCTGTTTAGCGCTGGAAAGCTGGAGGATGCCGTGAAGCGCCTGCGGCAATCGCTGGAGGTGTCGCCCGATTCCATCGCGACGCGGCATGTGCTGGCCATGGTGCTCAGCGCGCAAGGCCGGCATCAGGAAGCGCTCGCCGAAGCGATGCAGGAAAAGGCGGAGTGGGCGCGGCTGACGGCACTGTCCCTCGTCAAGTGGGAGATGGGAACGCCCGGCGACCTAAAGGAAAGCGACGAGGCACTCGCGGAGCTGATCGCCAAGCACGCGGGGCACTCTGCCGCCCAGATTTCCCACCTGCATGCAGGCCGTGGCGATGCCGATGGCACGTTTGAATGGCTGGAGTGCGCGTACGAGCAACGCGATGCCGGCCTGAGTTATATCATCGCCGCGCCGTTCTTCGATCCGATCAAGCACGATCCACGCTGGCCGGTGTTCGTGAAGAAAATGGGGTTTGAAGCGTGAGTGCGCAGTCCAGGCTGGCGCCGCGACAAGGCCAACTGCGGGGCGAAAGCGACTACCCCGGCAACGCCAGCGGGCGCGCCTGATAGGTCGTGCGCCAATGCTCGACATCGGCCAGCATGATCTCCGACAGCCTTCTTAACCGCGCCATCAGCCTGATGTAGTCGAGGCTCTCGTCGGCCAGCGATCGCTTCAATCGCTCCAGCCGTGCGACGGTAACTTCGGAGCGGAATGCAATGCCGACAAAATCGCCCTGCATGCGGATGCCGTAAATTGCCGCGCCCAGCGCTGGCATGGCGGCGGTGATCCAGGTGACCAGCTCGGTGATGCCGATGCCGGCACCGAGCTGCATTGGCGCGCCGGTGAGCTTGGCGCCGATCCACAACGCACAAGCAGCGGCGGTGCCACCGAACAGCACGCTGCCGGTCTTGTGCAGGCGATGTTCGAGCTTGTGCATGCGGTGCGCGTTGCCGTGGTGATAGGCGATCTGCTCCTCGACCAGTTTCAGCGAAGTCTGGCGCACGCTGTCGAGATAGCGGTGGTCGGCGACGGTATTGGGCAGGCCGAGTTCGCGCGCGGTGGCGCGCGCCAGCCAATGCACCCAGCCCGGAATCGAACCCGATTCGCCGCTGGAGGATGCGCGCAGGTTGAGGTTGGCCAGCGTGCTGGTCAACGCCAGCGCGCGCAGCTGCTCGGCCAAATGACGATCGTCCATCCAGGTCTCGTGCCAGCCGGCCTTGGTACCGGCGCGGGTGTTGGCGAAGATGATGGCGATCACCACCAGTTCGGCGACGATCAGCGTCAGTTTGTACGCGGGCACGAGCAGGCCGGTCAGCGCCAGCAGCACCGCAAATGCAGCAAGGCCGAAATTGGCGACAAAGCCGGACCGAAACACCTGTGCGAAATAAGTCGATGCAGCGTCGGCGACGCCATAGCGCGGCAGCAGTGCCTGCTTCATCGCACCTTGGTAGTGGCCCGGCTGCGCAGTGCCGGCCACCAGTGCGGCGAGCGACGCGGCGCAATCTTCGGCCGCAGGCGAGGTGAAATCGGATTTGCGCAATGCGCGCGCGCCGGTCATCGCCAGTAGCAGCGGATAGGGAATAGCCGGGGTGTAGCGGCGATGGCGCTCCTTGTGAAAACGCGCCAGCATGCGCCGATCGACCGGGTTGTCCGGCGGTGCAATCAGCGTGGTTACGGCAAACGGAATCGCGCGATCGATCGTGGCGCGCGGCACAGTGTCGATCGTCGGTTGCTCGATTTCGAAATCGGCCAGGCCCGACCACAACAGCACTGGCGCGCTGCCACCATCGACATCGATGTGGACCACCGGAATGTGCCGCGCGATCGCCTCGGCCACCACGCGCGCGGTGCCGCCGCGTCCGCGACCGGGTTCGCCGTCCCACAAGGCCAGCAGGATATCGACCTGATCGAGCAGCACATGACCGACGGCTTCATATGAAGCGCCGGCATCGGCACGGGTGCCGCTCAGCGCAAATGTGGCCGCCGACTGGTCGAGCAGCCGGTGAAAACTTTCGCGATGTTCGCCCTCGGCAAAATCTCTTTCGTATTCGTCGCGCGCGAACGGCAGGCAGGCATCGAGCCGCCAGCCGGCAGCCAGCGCCACTTCAGCGGCGATGGTATCGGCGCCGTCGGCCAGCGCCGTCACCAATCGCAAATGCGGTTTGTTGCTGGCGAAATGCGCTGCGTGTTTGCCGCCGACATCATCGGCCGCGAGCCGCACTCGCGACAGCAAGTCGGCGACCGTGATGCGAATCTTGTCCAGATCGGCACCCGGCATGCGCTCCAAGCGATGACCGGTCACGCCGACGGCAAAGCAGAGTACCGGTTTCAGTTCAGGGCCGTTCGTTGCAGACGCGGCGACCGGTATGGGCGCGGGCGGTGGGGTGGCGGCGTTGTTACCTGCATCTCCGCTCACAGCGCTATTGACGTCGCTAGTCATTTTTATGGGTCAGCGTCCCGTGCGTCGAAAGACTGGTCGTGCACATTGCACAGCGCCCAGTATATCGGGCAGCAGTCGATGCGTCGCGCCGAAATGACGAACTCCAGCATTGGTGAGGCGTTCAGGGCACTTTTGCCCGGAGAGGCGCACCAGTGCTGGAGTTTCGCGCAATATGCGGGACGAAACGCCGGCCGCGATTAGACGTGAATCTGCCGCCCGCCGCCGAACGACCAGTTCTCCCACTGCGTTTCCTTGAACACCACCATCACGTTCTCGGCATTCAACCCCGGCGCCTTCGCCAGTGCGCCAATCAGGTCGGCGAGGATTTTCTTCTTCACTTTCACGCTGCGGCCGACCGAGAGCAGGATTTCGATTAACACGAAATCGTCGTTGCGCGGTGACGTGAGATCGGGATAGGCCGGATCGAAACGGAAATCGTCGGTGCCCAGTTCCAGCACGCGATGAAACAAATCCTCCTTCGGCACACCGGAATTGACCAGCGCCTGATGCACGCCGGACAGCACGGCGGATTTGAATTCGGTCGTTTTCGGTTTGCGGACGGTGAGCGTCACGAGCGGCATATGGACTCCTTGGACGGTGAAGTAGTGGTTGCAAAAAGTGCTTTCACTCCAGTCGCCGGCCTCTGCCCCTACAATGTGAGTCTTGTCCGATCATCTGTTCCCGGGATTCCCAAATGCCAGCTTTTCTTTCGCCCTTGCGTATCGCCACCGCTCTGGCCGCACTCGTTGTTTGCGCAGCGCCCACACTGACCTGGGCGTGGGGCAACGAGGGCCATCGCGTCACCGGTCTTGTTGCAGACGAACTTCTGACCGCGCGCGCGCGCATACGGCTCAACCAGCTGGTGCCGGGCATACAGATCGGTGAATTCGCCAGTCAGATGGATGTCTTCCGTGCGGCACTGCAGATCGAGCTGCCCGGCTCGGACAAATGGCACTACGACAACCAGCCAGTGTGTGGCAGCAAAGCTTATGCTGACTATTGCCCGAATGAGAATTGCGCCTCGGCCAAGATCCCGGTGTATTTCAAGGTGCTGGCCGACGAGAAGGCCAGCACGGAAGCGCGCGCCCAGGCCGCCATGTTCCTCATCCACATGGTCGGCGACATTCACCAGCCGCTGCACGCGGCCGACGACAATGACCTTGGGGGCAACCAGAAGAACGTCCGCATCCCCGGCCAGGACCCGATGCAATTTCGCAATCTGCATCGCATCTGGGACAGCGATCTGGTGAAGCAGGCGCTGCGCGGCGTGAGCGAGGCGGATTTTGCGAAGCAACTGGTGGCGCGCTACCGGCAGAAAGAAATCCCCGTCTGGCAAAGCGGCGAGGTGCGCGACTGGATGAATGAGGCGCTGGTGCTAAGCCAGAAGGTGGTATACGGGCCGCTGCCGGAATACACCTGCGGCACACCGTGGCCCAAGGAGAAGGAAGTGAATCTGCCGGCCGCTTATACAGAGCAGGCCAGTGCCACCGTACCGGCTCAGCTCGCCAAGGCCGGCGCGCGCATCGCGTGGCTGCTCAATCGTGCGCTCGACCCGAAAGCCGAGCCGGAGGTGGTAACGGCACCAAAGCCGCTCGCGGCATCACCCGCTGCACCGGCTTACGAGAAGAGCAACAAAGGCACCATCGCCTCATACGTGATGCTGATCCGCCTGCGCTACGACCTATATGGGAAGTGGAAGGCAACCGGCAAATGGCCTGACGACCCGGAAGCAAACAAGGCGCTGGCTGGCCACTCTGCTTACTGGCAGGAGCAATTGAAAGCCGGTCGCGCGCTGGTGGCCGGCGGCATGAAGGGCGACTACTGGGACAACATGGCACTGATCATTTTCGAGGCCGGCTCGCAGGCGGAGGCTGATGCGCTGGTCGCGGCTGACCCGGCAGTGAAGGCCTTCGTGTTCCAGGCACAGGCGCGGCCGTTCGATGTGCACTTCATCAGCAACAAATATTCGGGCGCGCTGTCCAACCCGGCCAAATAGTCACAGCCTTTACTTCCACCATGTATCGCGGCGAACGATTCAACGGTTACACCCATCTCGCAGGCACGCTGCTCGCCATTGCCGGCACGGTGCTGCTGATCGTTTACTGCGCGCTGCATGGCGATGCGTGGAAAGTGACCAGCGCCTCGATCTATGGCACCACGCTGATCCTGCTGTTTGGATTCTCCACGCTGTATCACAGCGTGCGCGGCGGCGCCAAGAGGGTGTTGCAGAAATTTGATCACAGCGCGATCTATCTGCTGATCGCCGGCACCTACACGCCATTCCTATTGGTGACGTTGCGCGGGCCGTGGGGCTGGTCTCTTTTCGGCGTGGTGTGGGGGCTCGCGATCATCGGCATCGTGCAGGAATTGACCGTCGCCAAGGGCATGCGCCTCAGCTCGCTGGTGATTTACATCGTGATGGGCTGGATTGCCATCGTCGGCGTGATGCCAATGCTGGAAGCGCTGGGCTGGGCCGGCTTTGCCTGGGTGCTGGCGGGTGGCGTGGTGTACACGCTCGGCACGGTGTTCTACATCTTCGATGAAAAATACAAACACTGGCACGGCATCTGGCACCTGTTCGTGCTGGCCGGCGCCGCCATTCACTACGCCGCCATCTTTCTTTACGTTGCATGAGCAAGACACTCGACGCACTGTGCGACGAAATCGCGCTGGAAGGTTTCTGTTTCGTTCCCGCGCGCGAAGCCGAGCCGCTGCTGGGCGGCGTCGACGCTTCATGGCAATTGTTCGCCGATAGCTGGAACGGCATGCCGCTCGATACCTACATGGCCGATGGCGGACGTTACCGGCGGCGGCGTTATGCGACGCTGTCGATGGCGGCGAATTCAAATGTCGCGCAATTGGAACCACATCAGCCGCACTATCAAAGCACCGATTACAACGCGCTCAATGGTGGCGTTGCTCGTCATTACGAACCGATTGCCGATTCAGTTATCGGTGGTCCGGTGATGACGTCACTATTCGCTCTGTGCGCCGATGTATTCAACCGGCTGTCGCCTGACACGCCATGGCACATCGAGGTCCATCAATTTCGCATCGAGGCCCTGCCGAATCAGCACGGCCTGCCGACACCGGAAGGCGTGCACCGCGATGGCGTGGACTATGTGATGGTGATGATGGTGAAACGTCACAACATCGCCGAGGGCACCACCACCATTCACGCGCCGGACGCTAGACAACTGGCCAGCTTCACACTGACCGAGCCGCTGGACATGACGCTGGTCGATGATCATCGCTGCCTGCACGGCGTGACACCGGTGGTGCCGATCGATGCCGCCAAGCCGGCCTATCGTGATGTACTGGTCATTACTTTCCGCAACAGGAGTGGAACATGATTGCCATCATCTTCGAAGTCTGGCCCGACCCTGCGCACCGCGATTCGTATCTCGCCACCGCTGCATCGCTCCGCCCACTATTCGAGAAAATCGACGGCTTTATTTCCGTCGAACGATTTGAGAGCCTGACCACGCCGGGCAAGCTGCTGTCGCTATCGATCTGGCGAGACGAAGAAGCGGTTAAACAATGGCGCCAGATGGAAGCGCACCGCATCGTCCAGGCGCGCGGCCGAAACGGCATGTTTCTCGACTACCGCCTGCGCGTGGCCGGCGTCATTCGCGACTACGGCATGAACGAGCGCGAGCAGGCACCGCCAGACAATCGCGCGGTTCATGGCTGAACGT
>JAEUNB010000248.1 GCA_016790625.1 Betaproteobacteria bacterium
AGCTTCACCATGCCGTCACGGTCATCTGCCATGTCAGGACTGAAGCGGGAATGGAACAGCCCAACCAGCTCTTCGGTAATGCCGGCGTGGTGTGCCAGCGTGTTTTCGATGTACTGCTGCGAGAACGTGAAACCAGTCTGCTTCAGGTATTTCGCATACGCACGCAGGACGACAATATTGTCCGACGACAACCCGGCGGCCAGGGTCAGGCGGTTGAAACCGTCGTTCTCGACCTGTCTTGCCCAGATGCGGCCGAAAGCCTGTTCGAATTTTTCCTTGACGTCGTCAAGATGAAACGCGGCGTGGGTGGGCGAGAGAGCAAAGTCGTGAATGTATACATGCGGCGATTCGCGGCGTTCGATGGTGTAAGAACGTTCGCCTTCCACACGTACCCCCATGTTTTCCAGCATCGGCAGGCTGCCTGACAGCGGCACCGGCTTGCCGAGGTGGTACAAACGGAAACGCAGGGCATGGCGCGCATGTTCGCCCGGTTGCCTGTAAAGTGACATGGCAATCGGCTTGTCGGCGGTGATGGACTTCGCGGCCAGGAAATCGGCCACCGCCTGATCGGGGGTGGAGTCTTCCGTGTAAGCCGCCGGAAACGGCAACACAAAATCGCGCCGCGCTTCGTTGGCAGCATCTTCGCCTGCCAGCTTCACCAGACGCTCAAATACGCCTTCCTCCCAACGGCGCACGGCCGCGACGACTTCCGCTTCCAACGCCTTGAAGTCAAGTTTCTGCTCATTGGCCGGCGACGTGCGGACCAGCATGTGGATGCGCGCCAACACCGACTCGGACAGTTGGACGTTGAACTCAACCGACGTACCGCTGAACGCGCGTTTGAGCACTTCCTGCAGTTTGATGCGAACCTCGGTGTTGTAGTTTTCGCGCGGCAGATAGATGAGGCATGAGTAGAAACGCGCGAACACGTCACGACGTACGAACAACTTGGTTTTGGCGCGTTCGCCGAGGCGCAGGACCCCCATGGCGGTTTCGAACAGGTCGTCTTCGCTGATCTGGAACAACTCGTCGCGTGGGAAGGTTTCCAGAATCGAAAACAGGTTCTTGCCGGCATGGCTTGAGTGCGGAAAGCCGGCACGCTCCATGATGCGAGTAATCTTGCGACGCAGCAGCGGGATATCCTGCGGATTGGCGTGATAGGTTGACGAGGTGTACAAGCCTATGAAGCGGCGTTCACCGACCACTTTGCCTTGGTCATCAAAGCGTTTCACGCCGACGTAATCCAGATAACCTGCACGATGGACAGTAGCGCGTGAATTGGCCTTGGTCAGCACCAGCAGATCGGGTTTACGCGCCAGCGCCCGCAAGGCGGGCGGCAGCTCATTGAAACTGGCGGATACTCCGCCCAGCTTGGGCTCGCGCAGGATACCGAGGCCGGAGTTGGCGACGATCTTCAGCACATCGTTGCCGTTGACTTCGCTGAGTTCGTAATCGCGATAGCCGAGGAAGGTGAAGTGACCATCGGCCGCCCAATTCAGGAACGCGCGCGCCTCATCGATTTCTTCCAGCGGCACCGATTTGGCCGCGCCCCCCATGGAGCTTACGGTTTCGGTCACTTTCGCCAGCATCTTCCGCCAATCTTCCACTGCCGCGCGCACGTCGCTAAGCACGGCGACCAGGCCATCCCCGAGTGCCTTGATGCGGGCTGGGTCGGTAATGCGTTCGGTTTCGACGTGTATCCATGACTCCAGCTTTTCGCCGTCGCGGGCATCATCCAGCTGGGTCAGCGCGCCATGGTCGTCACGTGAAGCGTCGAACAGCGGATGAATGATCAGCTGTACACCAATTCCCTGGCGATTGATTTCCATGGCGATCGAATC
>JAEUNB010000271.1 GCA_016790625.1 Betaproteobacteria bacterium
TTTCCGCGATACCGCTGATCAGTGCCGGTGACCAGGCGGACATTGGCCGCTGGAACGCGACGGCTGCCGCGTTTTCACACGACAAGTTTGTGCACGAGCTATTCGAAGCGCGTGCCATTGCGACACCGGACGCGCCCGCCATCGTCTGGCAGGGCAGTACTATTTCGTATGCTGCGCTCGACGTGCGTTCCAACTCCATCGCTCACGCCATGGCGGCCCGCGGTGCTGGCCCGGGCAAGCTGGTGGGCCTGCACCTCACGCGTGGGCCGGACATGGTGGCATCGCTGCTTGCGGTGCTGAAAACCGGCGCGGGCTACGTTCCGCTGGACCCTTCGTATCCGCAGGACCGTCTGGACTACATGGTTGAGGATGCAGCGCTCACGCTGCTGATTACCGACACATCGCTTCCCGCAACTGTTGCGACCTTGCCATTGAGCGACCTGCCCACTGCAGCGGGCCGCGTGACCATGCCCGCACAGTCCACCGAGGCCGTCGCCTACGTCATCTATACCTCCGGCTCCACCGGCAAGCCCAAGGGCGTGCAAGTACCGCATCGCTCAGCGGTGAACTTCCTGGAGACGATGGCCGCGCGCCCCGGATTCACAGCCAAGGACCGTGTCGTCGCCGTGACCACGCTGTCCTTCGATATCGCCGTCAACGAACTGCTGCTGCCCTTGTCGATCGGCGCGGCCATCGTTCTTGCGTCCAAGGAGGAGGCAGGCGACGGTCAACTGCTCGCCCGGCTGCTCGACGGCAGTGGCGCCACCACCATGCAGGCCACGCCCGCCACCTGGCGCATGCTGATAGATGCCGGCTGGCATGGGCCTGCCGGCTTCAAGGCGTTGGCGGGTGGTGAGGCATTGTCCGCCGACCTTGCCAACGCGTTGCTGGAGCGCTGCAGCGAACTCTGGAACATGTACGGCCCGACCGAGACCACGGTCTGGTCCACCTGTTGCCGCATCGATGATCTTTCGCGCGCGATCAGCATAGGCGCGCCCATCGCCAATACGTCCATCCGCGTACTCGACGAGGCCGGCAACGAATGCCCGGTCGGCGTACCGGGAGAAATCTGGATCGGCGGAGACGGCGTGACGCTCGGTTATCTGCGTCGCCCCGAACTGACTGCCGAACGCTTCGTCCCCGATCGCTTCTCCACGGCCGCCAAGGCCCTGCTCTACCGCACCGGTGACCGCGGCCGATGGCGTGCCGATGGCATGGTTGAACACTTGGGCCGGCTGGATTTCCAGGTCAAGGTGCGCGGCTATCGCATCGAACTGGGTGAAATCGAATCCGCCATCGGCGGCCATCCCGGAGTTGCCCGTGCGGTGGTCATCGTTCGCGAGGATCGAAAGGGCGACGTTCGCCTGGTCGCTTACGTGGTTCCACGTGCGAGCGCTGTGACCGATACCGAACTTGGCGCTCATGTGCGGAAGACGCTTCCCGAGTACATGGTGCCGCAGCATGTAGTGACGCTGCCCACCATCCCGTTGCTACCGAACGGCAAAGTCGATCGCAAGTCGCTGCCTGCACCCGTGATCGAGGCACGCAGTGAGCGCGCCTTTGTCGCACCGCGCACACCGATGGAGTCGACTGTCGCTGCGGCAATGGCGAGCTTTCTCGCACTCCCCGAGATCGGCGTGCATGACGATTTCTTTGCCATGGGTGGCCATTCGTTGCTGGCTTCGCAACTCACTGCGCGCCTTGCCCGCGAACTCAACCTGCAGGTGCCGATGCGTGCGGTGTTCGAAGCGGCAACACCGGAAGCCCTGGCACGCTGGGTAGAGAACGAACAGAAAAAAGGCGGCAAGTCTCGCTGGTCCGTTCCTCGTCGCGCCGACCAATCCACCGCCCCGCTGTCGGCGATGCAGCAACGCATGTGGTTCGTCGAACAACTTGATCCCGGCCAGCCGGTCAACAACTCGCCGTCCGCACATCGCCTGCGCGGGGCACTAGACGAGCAGGCGTTCAATCGTGCCTTCGGTGCGATGGTTGCGCGCCAGCACGGTCTGAGGACCAGCATCGAGATGGACGGAGACACGCCTGTCCAGGTCATACACGATCACATCGAGCCCAATCTCCTGCCGGCCCACGACCTCCGTGCCCAGCCGCGCGACATGCGCGAGAAAACCATGATGGCGGAGATCGTGGCCGCCATCCGAACGCCATTCGATCTTTCCGTCGCCCCTCTGTACCGCGCCAAGCTGTATCGACTGGATGACGAGGAATACGTGTTTTTCTTCATGCCGCATCACATCGTTTGGGACGGCTGGTCGTTCGATCTGCTGTATCACGACATGGCTGCCCTCTATGGCGCCTTCCGCGAAGGCAAGCCGTCACCGCTGCCCGAACTCGCGGTGAGCTATGGCGACTTCTCCGCCTGGCATGCTGGCTGGATGGAGAGCGATGAGATGACTGAGGAAGTCAGGCATTGGAAGGAGCGCTTGGCAGGGCATACCGAACCACTGGCGTTGCCCCCCGACTATCCCCGTCCGGATCTTCTTGCCGGCAACGCGAAAATGCTGTGGCTGCCGGTATCCGCGGAGACTGTGGCCGCCACGCGCGAGCTTGCACGCCAGGCCGACGCCACGCTGTTCATGACCCTGCTCTCGGTATATGTACTGATGTTGTCTCAAGCCACCGGTCAGCGCGATCTCGTCATCGCCACGCCGGTGCGCGGCCGGCAGGTGGAAGAGCTTGAACCCATTATGGGATTCTTCGTCAATGCACTGCCGCTGCGCCTCGGCGTTCGCGAGAACATCACGTTCCTCGAACTGTTGGCCGACGTAAAGTCCACGGTACTCGACTCGTTCAAGCATCCCGACGTCCCGTTCGAACGCCTCGTGCGTGAACTCGACCTGCCGCGCGACAACAGCCGCACGCCAATTTACCAGACCATGTTCTCCTATCAGGATGCGCGCAAGCGTATCCTGCGCTGGGGCAACCTCGACCGCGAACGTGTGGAAGTCATGCAACCAGGTGTGGCAGGAGACATGAACCTCTGGTGCGTCGAGCTGCAGAAAGGATTGCTGTTCGGCTTCAGCTACGCGCCCGAAATTCTTTCCGATGCCTCGGCGGTAGTGCTGCGCGATCGCTATATGCACTTGCTGAACCAATTGCTCACTGCACCGGCCACGCGCATCGATGCATTGCCGCTACCCGGCACTGAAGCGGCACAACTCGGGCAATGGAACGCCACCCGCACCGCGCACGACCGCGGCCTGTCCGTGCATGCGATGACCGCTGCTGCCGCCGCCGTACACGGCGACGCCGTTGCGATACGACACGGTGAGGCAACCATAAGCCATTGCGAACTCGACCAGC
Source organism: Betaproteobacteria bacterium (assembly GCA_016790625.1). Taxonomy (GTDB): domain Bacteria; phylum Pseudomonadota; class Gammaproteobacteria; order Burkholderiales; family Usitatibacteraceae; genus UKL13-2. The sequence continues at coordinate 3,322 of JAEUNB010000271.1, forward strand.
GCGCCAATCGCATCGCCAATGCCCTGGTCGCACGCGGAGTGGGACGTGGTCAACTTGTGGGCCTCTGCGTCGAACGCGGCATCGGCATGGTTGCCGCGCAGCTGGGCATCCTCAAGAGCGGCGCTGCCTATGTGCCGCTGGATCCGGCCTATCCGCTGGACCGCATCTCATTCATGGTGGACGACGCGGCTATGCCGCTGATCGTCGCCGAACCGGCTACTGCAGCGCAGTTCGGTTGGCCTGCAGCCAAGGTCCTGTTACTGGACGACACGCGCGAAGCGTCGGCAAACGACCCTGCTGTTGCATCCCAGCCAGCCGATGCCGCCTATGTGATCTACACCTCCGGCTCCACCGGCAAGCCCAAGGGCGTGATTGTGCCGCACGGTGCGGTGGTGAATTTCCTGCACACCATGCGCGACAAGCCCGGACTCGCTGCGGGCGATCGCATGCTCGCTGTCACCACCTTGTCGTTCGATATCGCCGTGCTGGAGTTACTGCTGCCGCTGACCGTGGGCGCCACCGTGGTGATGGCCGACCGCGAGCAGGCGCTCGATGGCCACGCGCTCTCCGGCCTCATCGCTGCATCGGATGCGAATGTCATGCAGGCCACCCCCGCCACTTGGCGGCTGCTGCTTGATGCCGGCTGGCAAGGTGGCGCCGGCTTCAAGGCGTTGATTGGCGGCGAAGCCTTGTCCATTGACCTCGCACTGAAGCTGCAGTCTCAGGTCGGGGAACTCTGGAACATGTATGGTCCGACCGAGACCACCGTCTGGTCAACCTGCTGGAAGGTAGAGCATCCCGAGCGCGGCATCGTCATTGGTAAACCGATCGCCAATACCACCGTGCACGTGCTGGACGAACAGCGCCGCCCCTGTCCGCTGGGTGCGGCAGGCGAAATCTGGATTGGCGGCGAAGGTGTTGCCACCGGCTACCACCAGCGCCCCGACCTCACCGCCGAGCGCTTTATTGCCGATCCATTTTCGAGCGAGCCGGGCGCGCGTCTTTATCGTACCGGCGATCGCGGCCGCTGGCGTGCCGATGGTCTGATCGAACATCTGGGCCGTCTTGATTTCCAGGTGAAGGTTCGGGGCTACCGCATCGAGCTCGGCGAGATTGAAACCTGCATGGCAGCGTTCCCCGGCGTCAAGCAGGCGGTGGTACTGGCTCGCGAAGACGTACCCGGCGATGTGCGCCTGGTGGCCTATCTTGCCGCAGCATCACTGGATGTACAGGCTCTCCGCGACCATGCCCGCCGCACGCTGCCCGCGTACATGGTGCCGCAACATTTCGTCTCGCTGGCGGCTATCCCGCTCCTGCCGAACGGCAAGATAGACCGCAAAGCACTACCGAAGCCGAGCGAAACGACGCCGGCAACCAAATCCGCTGCCTCTCACATGCCGCCGACGACGGAAACGGAAAAGGTGCTGGCGGAGATCTGGGCCGACCTGCTGAAGATTTCCGACATCAACGCCGACGACAATTTCTTCGACATTGGCGGACACTCCCTGCTCGGCATGCAGGCGATCGCGATCATGCAAACCAAAACCGGCAAGCGCGTGAACCCGCGCCGCTACATCTTCGAGACGCTGGCACAAATTGCGCGCGGCTATGACGAGGCCGAGACTGCCACGGCCGAGAAGCCCGGCACCTTGAAGCGCTTCCTGTCCAAGCTGGTTGGTGGAGGCAAGGGTAACGCATGACCGCTTGGTCCGATCGGGATTGGCCCGCACTGGATGAAGGGGAAATCCTGATCGGCTGGCTTGACCTGGAACGTGTCGTAACTGATGAAGAGCTCGAATGGCTGGCGCCTGCGGAACACGCACGTGCCGCGAGATTTGCCTTCGATCGTGACCGGCAGCGATTCATTGCAGGACGCGCAGCGGTGCGGCATGCGCTTGCACGCCAGACCGGCAAGGCGCCAAAGGATCTGGCATTGCACGCAGGCCCCCACGGCAAACCATATCTTGCCGACGCTGGCGACCTATCATTCAATCTCACGCACAGCGGGAGTACCGGTCTGTTGGCAATATCGCGTGGCGCCGAAATCGGCGTCGATCTCGAGCGTGTGACCCTGCCTGCGGATCCACATGCCATCGCCGGTAGTGTGTTCACCCCAGAAGAGCGGCGATTGCTGCAATCGGTTCCCAAGGCACAACTCGCGCAAGCCTTCTTCACATGCTGGACACTCAAGGAAGCTTGCCTCAAGGCAGTTGGCACCGGCATGAGCATCGACCCACGCGAGGTGCACATGGGCATGGGTCGATATTCCGGTCAGGACGAGGCCGAAGTTTCCATCGGCACCAGTACGATTGCAGCGCGCACGATCGTCGAAAACGAAAACTGGATTGCTTCACTCGCGGTCATCGGCGCAATGAAATCGCATCGCGTAGTCAATCCCCTACACAGCACTGCCAACATATTGAACTGAAAACTCCAGCACTGGCGCGGCTTCCAGACCGAAAATCCCTGTAACTCCGCTACAGCTCTAGAGTTTCTCCTCATTGTTCTGGGATATTGGCAGGCGAATTCCCGTGCTGAAATTGTGAAGCCGTTTTGCTTGAAATTCCGAGCATCCCCTATTCGTTGTTGCCACAAGGCTGGGAGATAATGCGCGTGCACGAACACAGTGATTCGTGACAAGCTCACACCGACAACAACAAATTGACTGCCGCCACTCTCGTGACACCCCTACGCTTCGGTCCGGATTCCCGTCAGCTTTTCGCCCTGCATCATGCGCCTGCCGAAGGCAGCGCGCGCGGCGAAGGTGTAGTGCTATGCAATCCTTTCGGACAGGAGGCGATCCGCTCGCAAAGGCTTTACAAGGTGCTGGCTGAGCGCCTGACACGCCAGGGCCTGCACTGCCTGCGCTTCGATTACTTCGGCAGCGGTGACTCCGACGGAGATGATCACGAAGCCGACATGGAAAGCTGGATTGCGGACGTGCAAAGAGCTGCCGATGAGCTTGCGCGCCGCAGCGGCTGCCGCCAGATCTCGCTGTTTGGCATACGCTGGGGAGCCACGATTGCCGCGCTGGCTGCGGCCCGGCTGCAGCCGGTGCCGCTACGCCTGGCGCTATGGGATCCATTGGTCGATGGCGCTCGATACTTACGCGATCTTGCCGCCGCACACGTTGCCGCCGGCCCCGTGGCCTATGGCGCGCAATGGGACATCAACACCACATTGCGCAGCGAAGTCGGTGCCGAGGCAGCGCGCGAAGCGCTGGGCTTCCCGTTGGACGAGCGGCTCAAATCGCAGATCGGCAATGTCACCGCCGCCGCGTTTGCCTCGCTCAACGCCAACCGCGTCTGTTTGCTGGGCCGCGAAGACGCTCCGGCACTGGCATCGCTCAAATCCGTACTCGCGAATCGCGCGACCGTTTCCACACACGCCATCGCCAGCAATATCGACTGGATGTCGGATGAGGCGATGAACTCCTCGCTGGTGCCTGCCGATGCGCTGCAGGCCATTACCTCGGTATTCGCCGCATGAACGAGCAGACCTTCGCTTTCGGCCCCGGCAATGGACTTATCGGCACCGTCTGCCTCCCGGCGGGTACGCCGCGTGCGGCGCTGGTGCTGTTCAATGCCGGCGTGATTCACCGTATCGGCCCGCATCGTCTCAACGTGCGCCTGGCCCGCAAGCTGGCTGCAGAGGGTGTCGCCTCGATCCGTTTCGACTTGGCCGGCCTAGGCGACAGTGCGCGTCCGGCCGGCGAAAAATCGTTCGAGGATCAGGCGGTTGCCGATGTGCGAGCAGCGATGGACGCTCTCGGCGCGCGTTGCGGTCTCGCCAGCTTTACCCTGTTCGGTTTTTGCTCCGGCGCCTATCACAGCTACGCAACAGCGCTGATCGATACGCGTGTGAGCGGACTGGTGCTGTTCGATGCATACCGCTACCGCACATTTCGCGCCAAACTCAATCGCTATCGCGCGCGCATCCAGCAGCACGGGCTGCTTGGCGCGGTCACCGGACGCATTACGCGTACGCTTGCCCGTCTAACGGCAAAGCGCGAAGCGGGTGGCGCGGAGGCCGTTGCAAGCGTCGCTTACATCACCCAGGTACCAGACCGCGAAGAATTTGCCGCTGGCTTGAATACCCTGCTTGCAAGAGGCGCCCGCGTCGGGCTCATCTTCTCGGGCGGCTATGAAGGCTACAACTATGCGGAACAATTCGACGATGCATTCAAGGGCCTGCTTCCGCAGGGCAAAGTCGGATCGCACTACTTCCCCGCGATGGACCATGTCGCGACCCGGCTTTCCGGCCAGGAAGATTTGATGCGCGTGGTGAAGAAGTACGCGTGTTGATCAACCATCCTCGTCAGCAAGCGTCACATACCAGCTTTCTTCATTGAAGCGTGAGTGCCACTTTTCATCGGCAACGGCGTACAGCGGGCGCCGGTCTCTAACCACGAATCCGGCATCCTGAAGATTTTTCTGGATACATGCCGGCCCCAGAAATTCGACCGAAATGCTAGTGCAGCCGCGTCGATAAGCCGACAGCGACAAATCCTGCCACAGGCGATCACGTACACCCGGTATCTTGTCGTCGATCAGGAAATCGTAAACCTGAAGCGTGCGATCCTTGATTTCGCAAACCGCATACGCATGCAAACGATCGTTTTCGTGCGAAACGATCGTGAAAAACGAACATGATTCGAATGGGCATTCGGCGAACCGCCAGTGGAGATACTCACTATCGCGCACCCCCATGATGAGATCGGGCTGACGTGCGCTGTTCCACAACACATCGAAGCGTTCATCCGGTCGCTCTACCCACGCTGACTTCAATTCCGCATATCGCAATGTCCGCAGGAATATCGGCAGCATGCGGAAAAAATCAAAACACGGCCCCATCAGGCGACTGAATCCGCTCTGCAGATAACGCGAGAGATAACTTGCCGATCGCAGCACCCTTGCGCGGCGTACGATGTCGCCCACCGGTTTCCAGGACGCGGTTCGCTTCATGACCGCGAGCGATTTTGAATTCGGCAACCCGTAAACAATCGCATTCACTCGAAAGGTGTCGAGTCCAATGTTTGTTTGCAGGAACTCCGCAGGATGCAATTTGCGATGTTCGCGAGCAACGATAAAGTCCACCAATTCGGCGTTAACCAGGACGTCATCACCCAGATGCATGCGGCGGGCGCCAAGGGCCCCTACTCCAATCGGCTCGGCGACTCCTTCCTTGCGAAGAAAATACACTTCTGGCGCACCGGCGCAATTTCGCTCGTAATACCAATCGAGTTTGGCTTCGGGTTTGCCGTCATGAATCAGGCCATCCCGCCAAAGCTCGAGGATTTTCTCTCGCGCATCGGGAAGGTTTGTCCGAACCAGCGAATACACGGGCGCTGCTGCAGCGGCTTCAGCTTGGTTTGTCGACTGGGAGTCGTGGGTCACGCGCGGCTTCTCAATCGGCGTTGATTAGGGAATACCACTATTCTCGCCGCAACGCCATCTCCCTGTCATCCCTTTCCGACATCGCAGTCATATTTCCTACACATCTAGCCGCGCCTGCCCCGCCGGAACTTCCTGCTCAGCATCGTGAATCCTTGGCCGTCCACGCGGGCGCGGCTCGCGGCGCTCTCCGGCCACCTTCTCGACCTTGGCCAGGAATCGTGAACTGCCCAGCGGCTGGTTCTGGTTGATCGCCAAACGAATGTCGTCGAGGGCCGGCGCGTCCAGCTCGCTGCGAAACAGGGCACGATAGGCCGCCTGCCGCGATTTGTCGCTGACGCCTTGCTCCAAGTAAAGCGAATGCGGTGTCAGGCGGCTGTCAGTCTGTCCTAACGCGTTGGCGCGGTAGCTGCTCCAGCGATAGTGTGCCGGGTCATCGACCATGGCGGCGCGGACTGGGTTGAGTTCAATGTAGCGCATGCAGGTCAGCAGGTAGCTGTCGGCGTGAATCAGTGAGGATTTGTAGCGGCTGTCCCACAGCGTGCCGGTGCGTTTGTAGGTGCGGTTGATGTATTGCACGTAGCGCCGGCCGAGGGCAATGATGAGGTGGGGCACGCGGTCCGCTTTTTTCGGTGTGACGAGCAGGTGTACGTGGTTGGTCATCAGCACGTAGGCGTGCAAGATGCACTGGTTGGCGGTCAGTGCTTCGCCCAGCCAGTGGAGGTAACTTTGGTAGTCTTCCTCGCCGAAGAAGCAGGGCTCGCGATTGTGTCCGCGCTGGACGATGTGCAGCGGGACACCATCAAGTTGGATGCGGGGGCGGCGGGGCATGACTGGATACTACGCCCGATCGGCGGGAAAATCGAGCCTGGCCCCTTTGATTACCCTTCGAGGCCAAGCAGGACGAGGTGGGCTACTTCGATGCGCCGACCGAACACGAAGGTGAGACGACCAGCACCAGCGAGACGCGGCTGATGATCGTGGCCCCGTCGTTCCAGGAAGGCAACAAGTGGCGGGTGACCGACGGCAGCCGCAATCTGTTCGTCTCCATCCAGGACCCGGCCTTTGTGAACGCCGTGCAGCAAGGCAGCGAAGCATTTCGCAAGGGTGACTTCCTGCATGTGACGTTGGAAACCCGGCAGTGGGTCGAAGGCGCGGACCTCAAAGCCGAACACGGCATCGTCAAGGTGCATCGGCATGAGAGCGGGCCAAGCCAGGTGAGGCTGTTCGAGCCGGACACCGATCCGGAATAGCCGGGCCGCGCAGGGCGGTGACAGCGGCTAAAGAACAACGCCCGCAGCAGCGGGCGTTGAGAGGGGTTTTCTTTTTTTACTAAATACAGTATCAGTGCGAATCAATTCGAGCCTGGAACCTTTTGCGATGATGTGGTGATTTCCCTAACTTTTGCCGTTTCTGCTTGCAGAATTTCAAGTGTGTCAAACGCAAATTCGAGTGCCTTGTCCTTCCCATAAGCCTTGCTGTCTGCCAACAGAAGCACCCATTCCTTCATCAAGTCATATTCCGCGGAGCTCAATCCGATCAAACGAGCAGTTGTAAACGAACTCCAATTTTCGACCATCGGGCTATGGTTCAATAGTTCAAGCAAGCAATCAGCAGGCCAAAACCAACGGGCTAGATCCTGGGAGGATAAGGACAAGATGCTAGGCAAATAGTAGATAAATGCAGCCGGAGAAAACTGATAAAAAGCATCACTGTTTTTCTCCCAAAGCTCCCATGAAATCTCCTGCCAGTCCAAGCCAAGAAACGCTTCCGCGGAGCCGTCACCTGACTCGATTTGGATGTTCGGCGCAAGTACAGTGACCGGCCTTTCGCGTTTCAAGAAGGTAGCTGCAATCCTCTCTGGAAATGTCATTGCAGCAAATTTCCACAGTTCCCAGCATTTGACCAGGCCTTCGCCAGTTCCTCTTGATGAGTCGGGTCGCCGCCGTTAAAGCACGTTTCATTGAGTTTGGAGCGCGCAATCGCCTCCGCAATCCACGCCTCCTTTCGTTGCCGCAACATCCATCTCGACATGCCTTGCATGCACTTCGCAGGACTAAATGACCTGATGTTCTTTTTTGCATCCTGCACATCTTTTTTCAGCTGTTCGCAATTTGAACAACCACCCGGTGTATTGCAGTTACCAGGCACGACAATTGGCGATGGCGAACCGTCGTTGCTCCTGGACTGCAATGCATCGTTCGTCCCTTTAACGCCGATACCAACTGCGAGGACTGTTGCACAGACTGCAACTCCGCACGCTACCGGTCCGCCAAAACACGCGAGTGTCTGCGCCTGCTCTCCACTCGGGTCAACAAATCTAAGTGGGCTTCCGCCAACATAGGCATACGTATTGATTCCACCTTTCAGTCCAATCGGATCACTTTCAATGTACCTGCCGGTAGCAGGGTCGTAATCCCTGAAGTAGTTGTAGCTCGTGTTCGTTTCTGCGTCTGCGTACTGCCCCGGAAATCGCAGGTTGTATTTGAAGTTCGTCCCTGTACTGTTCGGATCCTCATTCGGCGCATTGTTGCCGAACGGCTCATCGTTCTTCCACTCCCATACCTTGGCGTTGTCCGTCGCCTTGGTGATCACTCTGGGCGTGCCCAGATGATCCGGGTGGATGTAGTGCAGCTTCGCCGCTGGCGTGACGCTAAAGCTTCTTGAGACCGGTGTAGCAGCGGCATAGGTACCATTGCCCGCCTGGCTCGCCGTGATCGAGCAGGTGCCAGGGATGAGCAGGGTCACGGTGCTGCCCGATACGGTGCAGACGCTGGTGGTGGTGCTGGCAAAGCTCACTGTCAGACCCGAGCTCGCCGTCGCGCTGACGGTGAATGGCGCACTGCCCTCCACTTTGTCCGGCAAGGTGTTGAAGGTGATGGTCTGGCTGGTCAGGCTGCCGCTGGTGACGGTGAAGGATTGGTTGACGTTGGCGGCGGCCAGGTAGTTGGCGTCGCCGGTCTGCCGGGCGCGGATGGTGCAGGTGCCGGTGGCGACCAGGGTGACCACATCGCCGCTGACGGTGCACTTGGCGGTGGTCTGTGAATTGAACACCACGGCAAGTCCCGAACTCGCCGTGGCGCTGACGGTAAAGTCGCCGCTGCCCAAGGCGCGATCCGACAACGCATTGAAGGTGATGGTCTGGCTGCCCTTGCTGATGGTGACCGCGATATCGAAGACTGCAGCAGCGTTGTAACTGGCGTTGCCGGCCTGATTGGCCTTCAGCGCACAGTTGCCAGCCGCCAGCGTGGTGATGATGTTGCCGCCCGTGCCCCCCACGCTGCACTTGCTGGGGGTCGTGGTGGTGATGATGATCGGATTGCCGGAAGCACCACCGGTGAGGTTGACGGCGAAGGTGGCGCCTGGCGCGTATGGGAATGGCGATACCGGCGGATCCCCCGCAAGCTGGATGAACTGAGCGAGCTTGTAGATGATGACGTTGTAATTGACCTCGGTGGCCTCGTAATTAATATTGCCGGCCTGACTGGCCTTGAGGGCGCAGGTGCCGGCGGTGAGTACGCTCACCACGTGGCTGCCTCCCCCACCACCGCCACTGCCCACGCTGCACACCGATCCGGTGCTGGTGGTGAGGACCACCGGATTGCCGGACGGCCCACCGGTCAGGGTCGGGGTGAAGGTGATACCAGGGCTGTAGTCGAACGGGCTGGGGAAGGTGTAGTCGATGTACTGCGGTGCCTGATTGATGACGACGTTGGCAGACACCGGGTCGGCGGCGAGATAGCTGCCATTGCCCGCCTGATTGGCGGTGAGCGCGCAGGTCCCCGCCGTGAGGACGCTGACGACCATTCCCGAGACGCTGCAAACCGACGACGTGGAGGTAGTGACTACGATTGGATTACCGGAACCGCCACCGGTCAGCATCAGGGTAAAGGTGTGGCCGGGACTGTAGGTAATCGGCGTGGCCGGTGCGGTGCCGCCGATGGTTTGTGGCGTTTGCGCGAATGCCGTGGTTACGAACAAGGCGCCGGTCAGGATCACTACCGCGCGCAGGATGTGCGCAAGGCGTTGGACGATGGTCATGGTGATCACGGCGGGCCTCATTTGATCACCGCCACCGGCAGGTCGTTGAACCAGAGCGTTTCCTGTTTGGCCCCCCCGCTACTGTCGTACTCGCCGATCAGCCGCCCGGCTTCGTCGTAGACGAAACGGGTAACGGTGGTGGTGCCGCCGTTGGTGACGCTCTTGGTCACGCGCTGGCCGAGGGCATTGATCTGGAAGGTGGAGGTGATGCCGCCGACGGTGACGCTGATTGGCCGGTTGTTGCCGCCGTAGCTCCAGGTCTGCGTGCCGTCGCTGGTGCGGTTGCCGGCCGCGTCATGGGTGTAGGTCTTGCTGGTGGCGCCGCTGAGACTGTTGAGACGATGGCTGCTGGTGCCATAGCCGTAGTTGGTGGTGCTGCCGGCGACGGTACTGGTGAGGCGGTTGCCGATGGCGTCGTAGCTGAAGCTGCGGCTGGGGTTGGGGTTGCCGCTGTTGGGGGTGACGGTGGTGAGACGATCGAGATTGTCGTAGCCGTAGGTGGTGCTCTTGGCCGGGTCGACCGTATTGGCGGTCAGACGCTGCAGGTCGGTGATGCGGCTGGCGGCATCGTAGACGATGATGGTCGGCTCGATCGTCCCGCTACCGCTGGTCGGTCCCGATTCGATCTTGGTGTTGCGGCCATCGAGGTCGAAGTAGCGGGTGTGTTTGTTGGGGGTGCCGGTGCTGTCGTTGCCCCAGGCCCATTCGCCGACCGGGCCGAACGGTTCGTAGTCGGCGTTCTTCACCACCGGCTGGCCGTCCCAGGTGAGTCCGGTGATGCGGTTGTTGGTGTAGCTGTAAGCGACCTTCTTGCCGGACGGCAAAGTAAGTTCGTCCATCTGGCCGGCGCTGTTGTAGTGATAGCCCAGCGTTTGCGTCACGCCGCCTACCGTCTGGCTCTTGGCGGTCACACGGCCTTTAAGGTCGTAGCTCCAGGTGGTGGTACCGGTCTTGTCGGTCAGACTGCAGAGGCGGCCTTTGCCGTTGGGGCAGCTCATTGGCGTGCCATCGTAGGTGTAGGTCACTGTCTCGGCAGGATCGCTGCCGACGGCCGGATAGGCGATGGTGGCAACACGGTTCAGTGCGTCATAGGTGTAGGTGGCGGTGACGCTGCGGGCGTCGGTCTTGGTCAGCATATTGCCGGCCGCGTCGTAGGTGAAGCTGGTGGTGCCGGTGTCGGGTGAGGTTTGGCTGGTCAGTTCGTTGAAGCCGTTGTAGTTGTAGACCGTGTCGAGGTTCTTCGGGTCGGTGACCTTGGTGAGGTTGTCCTGGGCGTCATATTCGTATTTGGTCGGCGCACCCGATCCGTTGACCGGGTCGATGACGTTGAGCAGTCGATTCAAAGCGTCGTAGGTTTGGCTGGTGACGCGGCTTAATGGATCAGTGGTGCTGGTCTGGTTGCCGTTGTTGTCGTAGCCGTATTGGGTGATCTGGGTGGATGGTGTGGCGCCACCGATGTCTTTTTTAAGCCGGTTGAGGGCATCGTATTCGCGCGTGCGGGTGCGGGCGATGGCGCCGGTCGGGTCTTTGTAGCTTTCCGCAATGCGGTTGCCCATGTTGTCGAGCGTGTAGCTGATCTTGTTGTTGAGGCCGTCCTTGATTTCGGTGAGGCGGTGAGCGCCGTCGTAGGTGTATTCAAGATAGGAGCTGTCGGGCAGGGTGACCTTGGTCAGTTGGCCGACGTTGTCGTAGTCGTAGCTGGTGGTTTCACCGCCGATGTTGCGGGTCTTGAGTCGCTGGCGGGCGTCGTAGGTCATGCTGGTGACGAGGCCGTTGGCGTCGGTCATCGACAGCGGCTGGCCGTGGGGGTTGTAGGCGGTGATCTCGGTGGCGTGGCCGAGTGCGTTGGTGACTTTTTTAAGCATGCCACGTGAGTTGGCAATGACGCTGTTCTGTCCGCTGGTGTTGGGGTAGTACTCGTAGGTGGTGCTGTCGGTGACGTCGCTTCTGGGGCCATCGACCGTGCCAGGACGTCCGTAGGCGTCGTAGCCGCTCCAGGTCCAGGTGCGGGTGTTGCCGCCCACCGCAATCGATTTGGTCAGTACGTTGCCGGCGCTGTCGTAGCTGAAGGTGGTGACTTTGTTGCCGGCAACCGTCGGTTCGGTGATGGTGAGCGGTAGACGGTACGTGCTGTGCCAGGTGGTGGTGATCTTCCGTGCGGGAGCGGTGTGGCTGGAGGCGGCCAGTTGCGTGGCGCAATCGGCCGACCCCGCCAGCCCCTCTACCCTCGCCGTCTCCAGGTTCCTCGATGTGTCGTACCCGTAGCAAACCTTGTTGCCATTGAAATCGGTCCGAGACGTCGCGTTGCCGTTGGCGTCGTAGGATTTCTGGCTCGTGATCGTCCCGCTGCAGCCCGACGTACCGCAAGGTTGTGTGGAGGAAACGGGCCGGTTTACGCCTTGAACCACGTTCATGGTCGACGTACGCACTGTCCCGAGCGGATCAGTTACCTGAAAGGGATTGCTGGCCCCCACCGTGAACTTGTCTACGCCACCAGCGTGCTCAGTGGAAACTGCACGGCCATTGGCGTCATACTGAAAGGTAGCGAATCGGCTGTTGTTCTCGTCGATGATACCCGTCAGCGCGGCCGTGCTCGGCGGCGTGCTGCTGTAGCCGGTCTCGTTGTACAGGTATGCGCGTGACTTGCCATCCGGGTAGTCCACGCCGTCAAGATTTCCGATTGTGTCGTAGCTATATTGAACAGTGTTGCTATCCGGCAGGGTTACCGACTCAAGACGGCCACTGGTGCCATAGATCAGTTGGAGATTTCTGCCAAAGCTGTCCGTAACATTGATGAGATAACCCGGCGCAGGAGCTACGCTCGTCGAAGTGCTCGCGTCGCTGTAGGTCAATTGAGTGACTTCGCCGCTGCGCGTGGTGATGGATACCAGCTTTCCGCTCGAATCGAACGCTTCTACGACATCGTTACGCTCATCGATCAACTGCCAGCCGGTTGACGTGGCGCTGAGACGGCTGGCGATATCGCCATCCGTTACCCACGTTGTGCCAGCAAGACGATAGGAATGGATCTTGCCATCCCCTCTCGTCACCCAGGCGCTGGTTCGACCGTCGAAATCGACGCGTCGATCATAAGTAAGTCTCCAATTCTTGCCGACATTAATGGCACTAAACGCGCCCGCGCTGTTGTAATAACGTGAGAGTTGCAACGGATTGGCGCCTGCGCCGGTGTAGTCGGTTTCACGCTGATACTTGTTGCCGATCGCAACACTGATGGGATTTCCCGCTGTGGTGCAGGTCGGACAATCTCCCATCTCCTTGGGCACAGTACCGTCGCGGTAACAAATTGCCGGGAACGATTTATGGCTGAGGTTCGCATCGGAATCGAAGACGGTCCCATGCGGTCGCCAATTCACGGGACATTGCGTGTCTTGAATGCCATTCACATATTCACTGAACATCACAACTGGTGGGTCGTAACGGATGTCAATCCGCTGAGTCTCGCATCGGGTGTAATACCTGATTCGCGTCGTGTCCGGCGAGTACCAGAATACGTTATCGGTCTTCGCTACGCTGCAATTCGGAAAGTCGGGATGAACGCGGTATCGATCGTAGTAACTGGATATCGGCCCCAGTGAAGCCACATATGCGTTGGATGCCGCAATGGCGTTGTCGCGCGCCGCCTCCGGCGTGCTGCCTTGTCCTGCGACCGGCAAACCGAAATGCGCGATCCATGGTGCAGTTGGAGTCGGAGCCGGTTTGCAGTGCCATGCAAGTTCCGGTGTTGCGCTGTTCTGTTTGCAGAATGTTGGGTAGTAGTCGTCCAGTGGAGGCGTCTGCGCCTCGGCCTCGTCAATTACGCTCCAACCGATCGCAATGAAGATTGCAGCGGCGACGATCCGCAGCCACCCACCTTTCGCGCGTGGCATGACTTGCTTCGTGTTTGGCGCTGCCGTCATTGGCCGTGCATGAAGCGCAAAGCCAAGAGTCACTTGAGTCAAAGTAGCATCGGCACGGAAAGCACGGCGAATAAATGTCATGGAAGATTCTTCGGAATAAAGCAGATGGAGTCGGGGATGAGATCGCCGACTGAATTGCAGGTGTCGGCATATCAACTGATGATTATTGCTGGCAAAACATAACCAAGCTGTTGCAAAGCGGCGACAGAAACGGCGCAGATTGTCAGCGAAATCGTGCCGGGAAAGCATCGGTGAAACTCTTATTTCGGCGCACTCTCACACAAATAACAGTCCTATCGCCATTTCATGTAATACAAACATTGCCATCAACGCAAATTGCATGCCCCACCCGTTTATGTGGGGATTTTCTTGACAAGATATGCTAGTAGTCGCCACTGGCAACGAGCAAGCTTTGGGAAAGAGCACCTGACTTCAAGCTCAAAGAGAGCGCATTGCGGAAGCGAGCTGTCGCAAATTTCTCTTTTCGTGGTCGATGCTTACCTCCGCCGCAGTAATTCGCAGGGATCGCAAGGTTGCATTCGTGTGTACGGAGAGACAAACTCCAGCACCAGAGCGCCTTCCAGGCCAAAAATGCCTGCGAAGGCCCGCCAATGCTGGGGTTTCGCTTGTTCATTAATCGCTTTCCAGCACGTTGTTGTGATCGTGGCAGGCGCTTCGCTGTTCGCATACGTGCGAGCTATGCCCTTCCCTCGAATTGGCGGCATAAACCTGGTCAACAGCATGATGGTTCAATTCGGCGATACTGTCAGCCGCGTCCATATTCGCGGTATTTATGGTCATCTCTTCGCACTGCCCCCTAAACCGAAAGCCTCATCAATTGTTTCGCTCCCTGCTGATCATCACCCTGCTATCGGCGGCTTCTATTGATGTCGCCCAATCAGCCACGTTGCATGTCGCTACCTCGGGCAGCAACCAGAAAGGCAACGGTTCCGCCGCCAAGCCATGGGCTACGATCGGTCATGGCCTGCGACGACTGAAAGGCGGCGATACGCTCGTAGTGCAGGCCGGCATATATTCCGGCCTGGACCAGTTCATCAACACCCGGCTATCCCCCATTGAAAGCGGCCGCGCCGGCGCATTCACTACCATCCGCGCCGAGCCCCCCTTCAGCGTACGCATACGCAATGCCGGTGCGCTCAAGCACAACGAGAGCATGGTCTTTCTCGGCAGCGAGACCCAATATGTGCACATCGACGGTTTCGTTTTCGACATGGTCAACACCTACGAGCCCGCCTTTATCGCCTCCGTTGAAGGCAGTCGCAACAAACTTACGCGCAACATTTTTCGCCGCGAAGGCATCATCAATGACTATGCTGCCTGGGTCGGCATCGGCGGAAAGTACAACCTGCTGGAGGATTGCGCGGGGGTAGGCGCGGCACGCTACGGCTTTATCACCGGCGGGCCGGAATCAAGCGCCTCGAACAATATTTTCCGCCGCTGCGTGGCACGCATCGACTACGCCAATTCGCCGTTGCCCAAAGCGGCCTTTGTCGTTTACGGCAATAACAACACCGACGCCGTGCGCGACATGCTGCTGCAAAACTGTATGGTCATTGACAGCCAGCGCGGCCCAAGCCAGCGCGAGGACACCTACGGCGGCTTTTACTTCGCCAAGAACGCGACCAACATTACAGTTCAGGGCGGCGTGGTACTGAATAGCGATGTCGGCCATGCGGCTTATTTCGTCAACGAGCAACAGGGACGCAACGTCCGCGTCGAGCACTCGGTTGCGTGGGACATTCGTGGCCACGAACAAACAGCCGCCATTCGTGCCAATGGCGATGGCGGTGAGATGATTTTGTTCGATCACCTGACTGTCGGCAAAGTATCCGGCGGCTTCGTCAACCGTACCAATGCCCGGGACCGGATACTGAAGAACTCGTTATTCGTCGATGTGGGTGCCATGGCGTTGCTGGACAAGGGGTGGAGTCGCGAGACGAACAATGCTTTTTCGCCGTCATCGCTGTCGCGCGGCCGCACCGCCATCACCGGCAATGTGCTGCCGCGCTATCTGCTGCGGGCGGAACCCGCCTCGGCGACCGAGCGGAAAGCAGACGACGGTACCGATGTGGGCGCCCGGCAGATGCTGCGCTACGGCGCAGCCGGCACGCTATGGGGGGAACCGGGGTTTGACAAACTCACCACGGAGCCGCTGTGGCCATGGCCGAACGAAGACGCGATCAAAGCTGTCTTCGCCGAAAGAAACGATGCGCCGACGGGCTTCGTGCCGCCACGCAACGATACCCGGCGCGGCTTTGCTGCCGAGAAGGACCGTTATGGCCAGGCTATGACACTTACACGCTACCTGTGGCAGTACCTGGGCCATCCCATCCCTGCGGAAATCTATGGCCGCTGAGCTTTACAAATTTCACCTGCGCCGCTATCGACCATGGGGTTGGATTGTCGCAATGTTGGTGTCGGTCGTGGCGGCGCAAGCAACGGCGGCCACCCTACGTGTATCGCCGCAGGGAGAAGATCGTGCCGCCGATGGCAGCGCAGCGCGGCCATTCCGCTCGTTGCAGCTGGCCGCTGATCGCGCGCAGCCCGGCGATGTGATCGAGGTCGCCGACGGGTTGTACGCCCCCTTTCACGTCACCCGCGATGGGCGCGCCGGTCAACCTGTCACGTTTCGCGCTAGTGGCCGCGGTGCGATCATTGCAGGTACCAGCCGTTTCGATGATAGAGACGTGGCCATCAGCATCCTAGCCAGTCATATTGTGCTGGAGGGTTTCGACGTCCGTGTCGGCGCCCGCGACGATTCACGCCGCTCGCGTGGCATCCGTGTCTCCGGCGTTCATGACCGGCATGTTAGCCACGTCCAGTTGCGCGGCAACACTGTCTCGGAAGCGGGCTGGGTCGGCATCACGGTCTCGTATGCCGACGACATGGTCATCGAGGGGAACGAGGTCTGGGGCTCACGCGGCCAGCACGGCATTTATCTCGCCAACAGCGGCGATCGCCCAGTGGTACGTAACAACGTTGTGCACGACAACCGCGAGGCCGGCATACAGCTCAATGGCGACCCTAGACTTCCCGGCGACGGCATTATTTCAGGGGCGCTGATCTCGGGAAACCGTATATATCGCAACGGCCGTGGAGGTAGCGCGGCACTCAACTTAGCCTCGGTTCGCGACAGCCTGGTGGTCAACAACCTGCTGTACGAAAACGCATCCCAGGGCATTGCCAGCTGGGATGACCGCGCCGGCGAACGCTTCGGCTGCAAGGACAACCGCTATCTGCACAACACGGTGGTGATGCCGCCCGGTGCACGGCACGTGTTCTCCTTGCGCCATGGGAGTACCGGCGCGGCCGTGAAGTACAACATCTTCATCAACCTTGGGGGCAAGGATGCGCTGGCGGTGGATCGCGCCAGCATGACCGGCTTAGCCTCGGACTTCAACGTGATCGCGCGAGTGGAAAACGCAGACGAAGAACTGGTCTCGCTGGCACAGTGGCAGCGCAAAAGCAGCCAGGACCGGCAGTCACGGTCCGCTGACGCGCAAGCACTATTTGTCGACACGGCCAAGCATGACTATCGCCTGCGAGAAGGATCGCCGGCTGTGGATGCCATTCCCGTGGCAGTCGATACAAGCGTCAAATCGGACATCGAGGGCAACGCGAGGCCGCAGTCGGGCGGCGCGGATATTGGCGCCTTTGAGCGACTGTCTACGCCTGTCGTCGTGCCGTCCGCCGCTCAGAACGCGCGCGGAATGACGAAGTCGCGATAGTCGTTGGGATTGCCGGACTTGCCGGCTTCGGCGGCCTTTGCGATGTTGTAGGCCTCGCGTGCGCTGACGTAGTGCAATTGGTACTTCTTGCCATCGTTGCACTGCTGCTGAAGTCCTTCAAATAACTTGCGCAGTTCGCCGTCAAACAGAAAGTCGGCGTTTTCCTCGATTGCGCCGTGGGTGTGAACCTTGATGAACAACCATTCCGGCCGGCCGGCGACGTGGATGTGTTGCTCGAGCCATACCGGGATGCGGTCCGCAATGGGAATATCGGTGGGCGAAATATCGCTGTTTTCGATGCGCGGCCAGATGCCGAACTTGCGGTGGCGCCAATGCAGCGCCAGAGGCCCCTGAAAAATCAGCAGATCGCCGCTGGGCTGGCCGCCAACTTTCATTTCAATACCGGCATCGTGCGACTTTGGTCGATGCGGATCATCTTCCGCATAGTAAATCGCATTGATGGTGCGCGTCTGGGTATCGCTGGGGGCGGAAGGCAGTGTGAAGTCGGCATAGCAGCCAGCCTCGCGCAGCACGATGAGCTCGTTGTCAATGCCGCACCAGCGTCCGTCTCCGCGAGAGTTATCCAGTGCCCAGTTGCCGTGAATGAAGGCGAATGGTGTGCCCCCATTCAAAGTTGGCAAAAGCCCGTGCCTGGACTTTAGGGTCGTTGTAAAGCGTGACAGTTTGTCGGTAAGACCTGCGGGCGTGTCGTGGTCATGATGCAGGTGGATTTCCACTTCGCCAAACCCGTCGCGGCAAAGCGCGCCCACCACGTCCAAATACTGCGGACGGTACTCTTCCTCGGGATAGAAGAAGGAGTGAATCGGATGGCAGCCATCTGCATCCCGGAAAGCACCAGCCACCTTGCGATACTCGGTCGCCCAGCGATCGACTCGGCGCATACCCAGCTCATCATCGGCCCCCGCAGCCAAGGGCTCATAGTGATCGACGAAACAGAACATCACGTGGGTTGGTCCCGTTACCGGTGGCAACGCGCCGACGCGGCGTTGATGGCGAACGTATGCCCAAAACCAGGTGTGTATCTGCCGATGGGCAAGACCAGCCCAGAACACCGCCACAGCCAACAATAGCAGCAGACCCAGCAGTGCGAGGAGCATCATGCGCGCTGCTCCAGCCGCGGCACCACCAATGCACTGAATTGCTCTCCAATACGATTCCATGTGTATTGGTCTGCAGTCAATTCGTAGCCTTGATCGGCTCGTGCGGCGGCCTTTGCCGGGTCATTCAGGATGTCGCGAATTGCGGCAACAACTTCGTCGCGAGTATCGCCGTAGTAGAGGAAACCCCTGTCGATGTGAGCGAGTTCGTCCAGACGCGTGGTAACTACAGGTTTCTTCTGTGACAGGTATTCGAACAGCTTGATCGGGCAGGCACGGTGCGAGACCGGCAGCTTGGTAAAGATATTGAGGCAAACATCCATTTCGCGGATGTAAGCGAACACCTGATCGTGCGGAACCCCGCCGGTCAACTGCACGTTGGTCAACTTTTCGCCGGTTACACGTGCGGCGACATGCTTCCATCCGCGCCCTGACCCGACCATCAGGAAGTGAAGATCAGGCATGGCCTTGGCCACCTCCACCATCAAGTCCAGGTCAATGAAGTACTCAAATGCGCCCAGGAAGCCGATGACTTTCTTGCCACCCCCATTGACGGGCTGAATCGGCACGAGCGGAACCGTTGCGGCCTTTTCAAGACTGACACCGTTCGGCAGTACATTGACATTACCTTCGGCCTGCTGCGCAAGCACATTGGACACGGAGAGCGTCACTGTCGCGCGCTTCATCATGCGCTCCAGCATCTGGCGAGCCAGCCATCGGGCGAGCGGATTGTTCAGCTTGCCGAGTTCATAAGCCAGCATGTCAACGTAATCATCCGCGTAATCAAACACGATGGCCACGCCGGGCAAGCTGCTGAACCGGTACTGCGGGATGTTGTACAGCAGCACTACATCGATGGCATGCGCTGCAATCAGACGCTTGGCGTGCCCCCGCGCGGCCAGTGAGTAGTAGGCCTTCTTGAACAATTTATCCAGCGGCATATGCCGCTGCCACAACCAGCCAGCCAGCGCCACATCATGAACCTTGATGTTTGGGTGGCCGCGCGTTTCGATTTCCTGGAAATTGGTTTCAGCAGACTTCAACGGCGGCGGTTGCATGACATGGATTTCATGTCCCGCATCAGCAAGC
>JAEUNB010000283.1 GCA_016790625.1 Betaproteobacteria bacterium
ATTCGATGCGCTCTATGACCGCTCACGCAAGATGCCCCCATCACCCGAACGCGACAAACTCTATGCTGAAATGAACCGCATCGCGGCGGCCCTGACGCCCTGGATGCCCATGACGCATCGCTTGCGCAGCGAGGTTTCCCAGCCTTGGCTACTGGGCTACAAGAAGCATCCGATGTACAACCAAGTGTGGAAATACTTGGACATTGATGACAGCAAAAGGCCGCAAAAATAGCGTTTCAGGCGTTATATGGCATGTGGCCGGACAGGGCGGGCAAGGTATAATCGTCGATTAATTTTTCTCGATAAAACAGGAGCTTGAGTTGCGATTCTCGGTAAATGGAAAAACATGTTTGCGGTGGGTCGCCGGGCTGCTTTCCGCATTCGTTTTCCTGTCGCTGCCGATCGCCTCCGCTGCCGAGAAAAAAGTCCTGCGTTACGCATTTCGTACCGCCGAAGACGGCTTTGATCCAATGAAGGTCTACGACCGTTATTCGGTCGGCATCATCGAAAATATCTTCGAAGCGCCGCTGACTTACGACTGGCTTGCACGTCCGGTCAAGTTAATTCCGCAAACGGTTGAAGCGATTCCGGTGCCGGAAGACAACGGCACCCGCTATACCTTGCGTTTCAAGCGCGGTATCTATTTTGCGGATGACCCGGTATTCAACGGCCAGCGCCGCGAACTGGTGGCCAAGGACATGGAGTACTCGATCCGTCGATTCCGTGACCCGGCGAACCGCTCACCCTACGAATGGTTATTTGAAAACAAGGTGCTGGGGCTCGACGAATTGGCGGAAAAAGCCAAGAAAACCGGCAAATTCGATTACGACACACCGGTCGAGGGTCTCAAGGTTCTCGACAAGTACACGCTGCAGATCAAGCTCAAGTCGCCCGACTACAACTTCCTTTATTTCCTGGCGATGCCCAACGTGGTGGCGGTTGCCCGGGAAGCGATTGAGAAGTACAAGGACGACACCATGGGCCATCCGGTCGGCACCGGCCCTTATATGCTGAAGGAATGGACGCGCCGGTCAAAGATCGTACTGGAGAAAAACCCCGGCTATCGGGGCCATGTCATGAGCACCGAATTCGCCGACCCCAATGACCCGTGGGATCGCGAAGCGGTCAAGGCGCTTGCGGGCAAAACGCTTCCGCTGATCGATAGGGTGGAAATCTATCCGATCGAGCAGGAACAGCCGCGCTATCTCGCCTACATCAACCTGGAACACGACTTTCTTGAGGAAACACCATTCGAGTTCATCGAGCAGGTGTTGCCGAATGGCAAGCTGGCGCCAAGCTTGGCGAAACGAAACGTCAGCGTGTTCCGAGAAGAACAGATGGAGTTCACCTACGATCTGTTCAACATGGATGATCCCGTGCTGGGCGGTTACTCGCCGGACAAGATCGCGTTGAGGCGCGCGATGGTGCTGGCACATGACCGCGGCCAGGAAATCGACATTATTCGCCGGCGCCAGGCCATTCCGGCTCAATCCCCGGTACCCCCCGGCGTGGTGGGCTATGACCCCAAGTTCAATTCATCGTTTTACCTCGACCACAACCTTGCCCGGGCCAAGGCCCTGCTGGATATGTACGGCTATGTCGATCGCGATGGCGATGGCGTGCGCGAAGCGCCGGACGGCAAGCCCATGGTGCTGACCTACAAATACAACTCCGGTGCGCAGGATCAGCGTCAATTGGCCGAGCTGTGGGCAAAGTCGCTCACCGAGGTGGGTATCAAGCTCGATACGGTGGCCGTGCAGTTTGCCGACATGCTCAAGGACAAGCGCGTCGGCAAGTATCAGATGGCCAGCTCGGCCTGGATTGCCGATTACCCGGACGCGCAGAATTTCCTGCAGCTTTACTACGGCCCGAACGTCGAGCAATCCAACGAAGCGCGATTCAAATTGGCCGACTACGACAAACTGTACGACAAGTCGCTGACATTGCCGGACAGCCCGGAGCGCAATCAGGTCTACCGTGAGATGAATCGGCTGCTGTTAAGCTATGCCCCGGTGCGCCTGGGCGTTCATCGTATCTTCAGCCACCTGCTGTATCCCTGGGTAAAAGGCTACAAGAAGCACCCGATTTTATTCACCAGTTTCAGATTTCTCGATGTCGATACGGCGGCGCAAAAAGCCGCTACCCAGTAATCCAATTTGTATTCAGGTTTCCGGGCGCACTCACCGGAAATGGTTGAAGCTTTTCAAAAGAGGGAGGCCGAATGCTAGCCTACATAGTAAGACGACTGTGGCAGATGTTCCCCACGCTGGCCGGGGTGGTACTGCTGATTTTCTTCCTGTTCAACGCCGTCGGTGGCGACCCGGCGCTGGTGCTGGCAGGCAAGATCACCAACAAAGAGCAGATCGAGAACATCCGCAAGCAGCTTGGTGTGGACCAGCCATACCACGTGCAACTGGGCTATTTCGCATTCGAAATTGCGACCGGCTTCACCTGTACCTACAAGAGCTTTACCGAATCGAAATCGCCGGCACCGGATGCAAAAGGTCCGGCGGCCGATGCCAAGGCGCCCGAAAAGAAAGCCGACAACAGCACATGCCAGGCGGTGCGTTCGTGGGCCACCAACGAAGAGGTGCCGAAGATCCTGACCTCGCGCATCGGGCCGACTCTGACGGTGATGGTGCCGGTGCTGATTCTTGAAACGATCCTCGGCGTCATTCTGGCCATCGGTGTGGCCTATGTGCGCGGCACGCTGACCGATCGCATGATCATGATGATTTGCACCTTCGCGATGTCGATTTCGTTCCTGGTTTACATCATCGTGGCGCAGTACTACTTCGGCTTTAAATGGGGCATGTTCCCGGTACAGGGCTGGACCGACAGCTTCTGGAAGAATTTCACCTACTACGCGCCGCTGCCGATCATGCTGGCGGTGTTCGTCGGACTGGCGCCGGCGCTTCGTCTGTATCGCAGCTTCTTCCTCGATGAAATCAATCACGACTACGTGCGCACCGCGCGCGCCAAGGGCCTGGGCGAAAAGACCGTGATGATGAAGCATGTGTTGCGCAACGCCATGATTCCCATCCTGACCAACGTTGGTATTGCGTTGCCGGGCATCTTCGTTGGCTCGTTCCTGCTGGAGACATTCTTCTCGATTCCCGGGCTCGGGCGCGAGATTCTGGTGGCGGTGAACCGCTCCGACTTCCCGGTCATCAAGGCAGCGACGGTTTACCTCGCCATGATCACCATGATCATCAACCTCGCTGTGGACGTGGCCTATAAAGCCGTCGACCCACGCGTCACATTCAAGTAAGGAGCGAGCGATGAGCGCAGTTCTCGATAACAAGTCAGCTCCTGTGGCGGCACCGTTGCATCAAGCATCACCTGGCCTGTGGACATTGGCATGGCGGCGCCTGAAGAAGGACAAAGTCGGCATGGTGTCGATGGTCGTCGTGATCTTCTTCCTGCTGATGATGTTCGGTTCCTGGGCCGGCATCATCGCCAAGAACTGGTCCAAGGAAGTCGGTGTCTCCTATGCCAATCCGGCCTTTATGGCCGGCGCGGAGAATCTCGAAGGCGTGCGCAAGGACGACAAAGCAGAGGCATCGAAAGTGCCTTACGTGGATCTGTCCGATATTGATCCGCTGGCTCCTCGCTACAAGGAATGGGAAGAGCGCACCGCCAAGATCAAGGTGACCGAGACGCCGCGCGCCGATACGCTGCTGTTCGGCGGCGACAAGTGGGGCCGCGATGTTTTGCAGAAAGCGATCAAGGGCGCTGAAACATCCATCTTCGTTGGCCTAGTCGCTGCGTTGCTGGCGACTTTCATCGGCACAGTACTGGGCGCTATGTCCGGCTATATGGGCGGCAAGGTCGGTGATGCGCTGGAATGGTTCTACAACGTCTTTACCTCCATCCCCTACATCCTGCTGATCCTCGCCTTTGCGGCGGTATTCAAACGCGGACTCGATACCATCATCTTCATCCTCGCCTTCACCGGCTGGACCGGTATCTACCGTCTGGTGCGTGCCGAGTACATCAAGCATGCTTCGCGCGAATACGTGAAGGCAGCGCAGGCGATTGGCGCTTCGCATTCGCGCCGCATGTTTGTGCACATCCTGCCGAACGTTTCGCACGTTTGCTTGGTGCAGCTTTCACAGCACGTGGTGCAGTTCATCAAGGCTGAAGTGATCCTGTCCTTCCTAGGTTTGGGTGTGCCGGTCGATTCCGTTTCGTGGGGCACGATGCTGGCCGAAGCGCAGTCCGAGCTGGTGATTGGCAAGTGGTGGCAATTGGCAGCGGCGGGTATCTCGATGGCGATATTGGTGACGGCATTTTCGATGCTGACCGATTCGCTGCGCGACGCGCTCGATCCGAAAATCAAATAACGGACGCCGATACCATATGGACAAATTACTCGAAGTCAAAAATCTCGGCGTCAAGTTCAAGCTCGACGGCGGTAGTATTTTCGAAGCGGTCAAAGGCGTTTCTTTCGACGTGCCGAAAAATTCCACCGTTGCATTGGTGGGTGAATCCGGCTCCGGCAAATCGGTTTCCGCGATGTCGATCATCCGCCTGCTGCCGCGTGAGCAGGCCATCATTTCGCCCGAGAGCGAAGTGTTGTTCGAAGGCCGCAATCTGCTGAAAGAGCCGGAAGATGCCATGCGCCGCATTCGCGGCAAGGAAATCTCGGTGATCTTCCAGGAGCCGATGACCTCGCTCAACCCGGTGTTCACCTGCGGCGACCAGATTGCCGAAGTGCTGCGCTTGCACATGGGCATGAGCAATGCGCAGGCATGGAAGCGCGCGGAAGAGCTGATGAACGAGGTTGGCATTCCCAACCCGCAACTGCGGATGAAGAGCTACCCGCATGAAATGTCCGGCGGCCAGCAGCAGCGCGTGATGATTGCGATGGCGATCGCCTGCGAACCCAAGCTGCTGATTGCCGACGAGCCGACCACGGCGCTCGACGTAACGATCCAGAAGCAGATTCTCGATCTCATCGCCAAGCTGCAGGCTTCGCACCATATGTCGGTGCTGTTCATCACCCACGATCTCGCGGTGGTGGGCGAGATCGCCGATCACGTGGTGGTGATGCAGAACGGCGATATCAAGGAAAAAGGCCCGGTCAAGCAGATCTTCGAAAATCCGCAGCATCCGTACACCAAGGCGCTGTTGTCCTGCCGCCCGAGCGTGGAATCACGTCCCAAGCGTCTGCCGGTGATCGACGACTTCATGAGCGCCGAAGGCCTGAAGCCGATCCACAAGGAAGAGCGCAAGCGCGGCTATGCCGACGGCGACCAGATCATCCTGGAGGTCAACAACCTGGCCAAGCATTTCCAGTTGAAAGAGGGCTTGTTCAAGAAGCGTGATGTGCCGGCGGTAAAGGGCGCAACGTTCAAGCTGGCACGCGGCAAGACGCTGGGGTTGGTGGGCGAATCGGGTTCCGGCAAAACCACCGTCGGCCTCACACTGATGCGTTTGCATGACGCCACCGGAGGCCAGGTGCTGTTCGACGGCGTGGACCTGCTGAAGCTGTCCGAAAAAGACTTCATGAAGTACAAGCGTCGCATCCAGATCGTGTTCCAGAATCCTTATGCGTCATTGAACCCACGCTTCACCGTCGGCCAGATCCTGATTGAGCCGATGACCATCCACAATATCGGCAAGGACGAGCAGGAGCGGGTGCAGATGGCGATGGCGCTGCTGAAGCGCGTCGGCATGCCAGAGGTGTCGTTCTACAAATATCCGCACGAGTTCTCCGGTGGCCAGCGCCAGCGCATCGCGATTGCGCGTTGCCTGACGATGAAGCCTGATGTGCTGATCTGCGACGAATCGGTGTCCGCACTGGACGTATCGGTGCAGGCCCAAGT
Organism: Betaproteobacteria bacterium; assembly: GCA_016790625.1. Lineage (GTDB taxonomy): Bacteria > Pseudomonadota > Gammaproteobacteria > Burkholderiales > Usitatibacteraceae > UKL13-2. The sequence goes on from JAEUNB010000283.1 coordinate 5,832, forward strand.
GCTGAATCTGCTGCAGGACCTGCAGGACGAGTACCAGATGAGCTATATCTTCATCTCGCACGACCTCGCCGTAGTGAAGTACATCTCCGATCAGGTGATGGTGATGAGCGAAGGTGCCGTGGTCGAAGTCGCCAATTCGGACGACATCTACCTCAATCCGAAGCAGGAATACACCAAGAAACTGCTGGGATCCATTCCCAAGGGTTGGCAGGAAACGGCTGCGGCGTAGCCCGCATCGCACGATAAAACCCTAGCACTGGCGCGGCTTCCGGGCAGAAATGCCTTGGGAAGCCGCGCGGGTGCTAGGGTTTTTCTTTGGCAACTTAAGGCGTTTTACACGCATGGCGCTATCCAATTCGACTGCATGCTAGGCTAATCGGGTCCGAGATATGCGGCTATTGCTAGTCGCGGCGACCTCGCCCGAATGCAGCGCCCCCAGTCCACGACCGCCCATGACGAACCACTTTGCCGAACCTGCGCTGTCCAAAGACCTGATTGCCAAAGCGCGCCATTTGGAGCGCGAGCGCTTCCCGCGAGAGGCAATGAGGGTTCTGGAGCCGATGATCCGTCTGGCGATGGATGGCGCGCTGTCGAGCATGGACGCGATATCTGTGCACGAAATCGCGTCCGACTGTGCTTTTTTGCGCTCGGAATACCTGGCCGCACTGCCCCACATCGATGCGTGGGAACGACTTGCGCTGGAAGAGGGCGATGAGGCGAGACTTGCGCTGGCTGGCGTTCAGCGCGCACGAATTCTGTATCAACAGGGCAATTATTCGCTCGCACGCAAACGCGTCTCTGCGGCTGCCGCACGTGCGCTGGAGGTGAGTGATTTTTGCATTGCCGCACGCGCCCGTTTGTTCGAAAGTTTTATCGCTTATGCTCAAAACGACCACGCTGTCGCGCGCACACTGGTTAATGAGGCGATTGAGTTTGCAGATACCAGTGGCGATCCGTATGTGTTGGCCTTCGCTTTGTACGGTGCGAGTCAGCACTGCCTGGTGATTGCTCGTGAGGCCTCCGCCAACTGTGCAGTGCTGCCTGACGCCGCCATCGTCGCTGCGAATGAGGGGCTTGTTTTGCTAAAGCGTGCGGAGGCGCCGGCACAACTTTGCGGTGCGGAATCGCTGGCGCGCATGATTGAATTTATGCGATTGCGAAATTGGCTGGTATTGGGACGCGCCGCCGAATGTGTCGCACCCTTGAAGGTTTTGCTGCGAGATTGCCAGTTGCGCGGACACAATGACGTTGAATTGTCTGTACGCGCAACGCTGGCTGGAGCCTTACGGCAGATCGGCAACCCTCAGGAAGCCCTGCGGCAGGCGGCGGCAGGCCTGTCGGCCGCGCGCAGTCACGGCTGCGTGAATCTGGCGGTGCAAAATCTGCAAATGGAGCGTGACTTGGCGACCGAGGCGCTTAGTAAAAACATACCGCACACAGAACCCGCATACCTTGCCCTGGCAGATACCTATATCGAGGCGCATGCCACCGGCACGCTTTCGTTGGCCGAAATGGCCGCATATTGCGACGTAGGCGTACGCACTTTGCAAGTGGCGTTTCGGCGCTATCGCGGCGTTTCTCCCATCGCCGCCGCACGAAACCTGCGGCTGGATTTGGCGGCTGATGCACTCTTGTCGGGAAACAGTGCAGTGAGCCACATTGCGGCTCAATTCGCATTCAAAAGTAGCACGACATTCACCAGCGAATTCAAACGCCGCTTTGGCATAGCGCCGCGCGAATACCAGAAGCGCAACGCTAAAGCAGGTCAACCCTGCCTACCTCTATATTCCCGACGGATACCATAAACCCAAGCACCGGTGCGGCTTTCAGGCACAAATGCCTTGGTAATCCGCGCCAGTGCTGGAGTTTATGCCTTTATGCTGTGCGAAATTGCGCAGCGTCAATCCGTGACGCGCAGACGATAACCCGGCTGCAGTACCGACTTCACGCTGAGCTTGTTCCAGCGCAACAGGTCGGCCAGTTCGACGCCGAATTTGAGCGCGATACCGAATAGCGTGTCGCCGTTGCGAACGACATAAGTGGTGATCTTGGCGGGCGCTGCACGGGTCACCGCTGCAACCTTCATCAATCCACTGGATGCGGTGGATGCAACGGTGTCGATCGCTGCGGCGATGGCGAGCTCCTGGCCCACCTGAACGCCGTTACCTGATAGCGAATTGGCTGCTTTGATCTGGTCAATGGTCAACCCGTATTGCCGCGCGATGCCGAATAACGTGTCGCCGGCTTTGACGCGATGGCTGATTGGCAGGTTTGCTGCGCTCGCTGCCAAAGGCTCTATGGCGGGTGCAGCGGGTGAAACGGGAGGGGCGATGGCGACGACGGCATCGGGGATCACGGCCGCAGCAGCTTGCGCGACAACGACGGGCGGTGGAGTGAATACGGCAGGTTCAGTAAGTACAGCCGCGGCGATCTGCGCAACGGTGGCATCGGGTGCCGGTGCCGGCTGTGCCGCTTTCAGCGCAACCTTCTTCTCGATGGTTGCCGAAATGATTTTGGCTTCCTTGTGCATCGGCACCATGAAGGAAACCGGCTGCGTGAACTTGCCTTTCTTTTCCGGAAGCGGACCATTGGTCGCGCGCAGGTACGAGGCCGTCAGCCCGTAACGTTTGGCCACCGCATCGACGCCTTCGCCGCGCTTGGCAGAGGCGGTTTGCCAGGACACCATCGGGCCGTCCAGCGAGCGGTACAACTCCATGTTTTGCTGGAACGTATCGGCTTTGTCGGCAGGCACCAGAAAATATCCCGTTCCGGAGGTGGCGACAGGCTTGGTGAAAGCCGGGTTGAGTGCAGCGAAATCGTCTTCCGGCATTTCCGCCAGGCGCGCGGCCAATTTGACATCGATGCGCGCCGGCGCGGGCACCTTGGCGAAATACGGGCGATTTCCCACCGCAGTCAGGTCAATACCGTAGCTGCCGGGGGACAAGACGATG
>JAEUNB010000340.1 GCA_016790625.1 Betaproteobacteria bacterium
CAGCAGCACGCGGGGCTGCACCGGCTTGGCGAGATAATCGTCGGCGCCCAGTTCAAGGCCCAGTACTTGATCGAAATCTTCTTCCTTCGCCGTAAGGATGATGATCGGCACACCATTGCCCGAGCTGCGAATCTCGCGGCAGACATCAAAACCGTCCTTGCCCGGCAGCATCACATCGAGGATGACGAGATCGGGTTTCTCATCTATAACCCGCTTGACCGCCAGATCGCCACGGCCTTCAATCATCACCTCGATGCCCTGCTTGCCGAGATAGTCGGCAACCGCGCGGCACAGATCGATATCGTCATCGACCAGCAGCAGGCGGGTCGCATGCTCGGTGGCTTTTTCAATCGCGAGAGCTTCGTGTATGGCGTTCATCGTGACAACTCCTGTGATTTCCTGCGGCACTTCGATCGAGTTTTTTCGCTTGCTGAATGTTGGCGGGCGGACAATGCTCACCATGTGAGTGAGACGCGCGTTCCGCCCAATCCGGATTCGGAAATCGTGGCTGTTCCGCCATGCCACCGAGCGATTTGCCGCACGATGGCGAGGCCGATGCCGAAACCACCGGACTGCCGGTCACGGCTGTCGTCGAGCCGCGCAAATGGCTCAAACAGGCGCTCGCGCTCGCCGGCGGGAATGCCGGCGCCGTCGTCATCGACATGCAGCCAGCGCTTGCCGTCGCGATGTTCCACCCGCAGCTCAATGCGCTGCTTTGCGTAACGCACTGCGTTGTGCAGCAAATTGGCGGCTGCACGCGACAGATAGCGGTGATCGCCCTCCAGTCCGGCAACATCGGCATGCACCGCTATTTGCACATCGCGTCCGGTTGCGCTCGCCACTTCTCGCGCTTCATCGGCCAGTTCGTTCAACCAGGGCTCGACATCTATCGGCCCCACATCCAGCTTGGGTTCTTCGCGATCCAGCCGCGCATACTCCAGCAATTCGGTGGAGAGGTCATCGAGCTGATCGATGGCGGAGTTCATCAGGTGCAGCTCGCGATCTTTTTCCTCGGTCGTCGTTGCGTGAAGCGCTAGCTCATGGCGGAACCGCAGGCGCGTGATCGGTGTGCGGAATTCATGCGAGATCGCATTGGTCAGATTCTTGTGCGAACCCAGCAGCGCGCTGATGCGATCCTTCATCTTGTTGAACGAGTTCGCCAGTGGAAACAGCGCAGCACCTTTGCGGATGTCCAGGTTGAAATGAAACTTGCCCTCGCCCACTTCGCCAACGGCGCGGTCGAGCTTCTTGATATCGCGCCAAAACAAGGCCAGCCACAGGCCAATGGCCAGCGCGTACAGCGATGATTCCACGATCCAGGTGAATTGCGATGGCGTAAGCACCCCATACATCGGTGGGTTCTTGATCATCGGCACTTCCAGCACCACCACATAGTCAGTGCCCAGGATGGTATGAAAAATTTCGCTGCCGCCACCGCCGGGCAGCGGACGGGACACCGGATGATCGGCTTTGATCTTGGCGAGACGCGCGGCATCTATACCGGGTTCCTTCGCCAGATCCGCCAGCGTGATCAACCGCGACGGACCCATGAAAACCTTGGGTGATCCTACGCGCTCCTGCATTTTGCGGAAACGCTCCGGCCATTCCGATTGCGGAAAAGGCCGCAGCACTTCCTCGATATAAACGTAAACCCGCCGGAACCGCTCGTTGGCGTTGGTTTCCATGTTCTGGCTGTAGACGTGGTCGAACACCGTCTCCTGGATCTTGAACGAGGTCAGCGAAGTCAACAGGATCAGCAGCCACAGCTTGAGAAATAATTTGCCCATCGTTTAAAAAACTGCAGCACCCATGATCGGATCATCATGCCACCGATACATGGGTGCTGCACGGCCTTGCGGGGTTATTTGAACTTGTAGGTCGCCGCCAGGGTGTAGTAGATGCTGCGGAACGGGTGATAGGTGAAGTTGACCGGGCGCGCATTGGCATCCAGCGGCGGCTTGCGGTCAAAGATGTTCTGCGCCACGAAGTTCAGCGTCAGCTTCTTGATGCCGTTGTATTGCATCGAGAAGTCAGCCGTGGTGTTCGAATGCACCTTGCAATCCGGCTGGCTGTTGCGGATCGCCGCCGAGCAGGCCAGCGTTGGGTCGCGCAACACGCTGTAGCCCTTGTTGAAATTGCCCTGCAGGCCAAACACGAAGTCGCGATAGTCCCAGTTGGTACGAACGGTGCCGCGATAACGCGGGAAACCGTAGCCGGCGGTATCGATCAGCGGCTCGGAATCGTCGTTGTTACCGGTGCGTGACTCGTAGTACGTCATCGCAAAGGTGTTGCGCAGCTTGCCCCAGACACCGAGGTTAACGTTCCAGCGTGCTTCCGCATCGTAGCCCTTGATGTTGGTCTGGCCACTGTTGAAGAAGAACGTGCTGACCGCCTGCAACGGACCGAAGGTCTCGCCCGGCAGCACCGGACCGCGGAACACACGGTTGGCGTAAACACCGGTGGTGGCGCCTTCGTTGTCCAGGATCAGGTTGATGTCGAGCAAGGTGATTTCGCTGCGGCGGCGGATGTCGAAGTAATCAACCGTGACTGACAGGTCCTTGATCGGTTCCCAGATAAAGCCCAGGTTGTACGATTTGGATTTTTCCGGGTCGAGGCGCTGCGCGTTTTCCAGCAAGGCGGCAATGTTCTGCGCGCAAGCCACTTCCGTACCGAGGATACAACGCTTCGGATCCGTCACGGTGGTAAATGCCGTCACGCTGGAACGGGAGATTTCCGTCAGCGATGGAGCACGGAAACCTTCAGCATACGAAGCACGCACGGCAAAGCTCGGTACCACCTTCCACTTGAAGCCGACTTTCGGCGTGGTGGAGCGGCCATAGTCGGAGTACTTGTCGGTACGAAGCGCCACCTGCGATTCAAAATTCTTGAACAGCGGGATGCTGAGCTCGGCGTAGCCGGAGGTGACGTTGCGCTCGCCATCGGCGAAGGCACCACCAAAGCCGACCACTTCACCGGCCAGCTTGGCCGGATCCGGATTGGCGACGCGGTCTTCCTTGCGATATTCCAGACCGGCGGCAATCGCCAGCGGGCCACCCGACATCTGCATCAACTCCTTGGATCCCTTCAGATCGACGATGGTGAACGACGACTCGGCGTGATCCAGCGTATTGATGCGCAGATCGGCCGGCTTGATGGCGCCTGCATTCGGATTGAGGAAGTTATAGGTGCCGTTCAGGATGCCCTGGGTCAGCGGCGTACGGCGGATCTGGTTGTACTGCACCACATCGGCTTCGTTTTGTGAATACAACACACCGGCTTCCCAATCGACAGTACCCCAAAGACCTTTGAGGGCACCCACGATACGCGTGGCTTCCGAATCGGCAGCGCGATCGCCGTTGCCCACTTCGGTAAAGCGATGACGCAGGATCACGGGGCCGCCAAACGGGTTGTTGGGATGCGTTGCCGGGAGGAATTCCGGCAGGTTGACCAGTTTCTTCTCGTTGCTGGAATACCACTGGCCGAAATCGCCGTAGACCTGTGGGTTGCCGCGATAGAAGGTCTTGGTGCGATTGAAACCGAACTCGATTGACCCGCTCAGGTTAGCCGAGAAGTCGTATGTGCCGCGCGCGAAGAAATTGTCGCGATCACTCCTTGGCACAATGTCCTGCAGCGAAGGCACATCCCAGCGGCAGACGCCGTTGATGCGGATAGCGCCCGGATTACAGTTGGCAGGTTGTTGCAGTACTGGACGGAAGGCGGTGGCTGTCGCCTGGCCGGTTGCCAGGTTGTAGACGCCGTTCAGGTAGTTGCCGGCGAAGGACGAACCATAGCGGGCAAAAGTCGCGAACGACGCATTGGTCTGTAGCGTTGGGTAGAGGATGTAATTCAAAACATCATCCACCTTGGTTACTTCACGCTCGACACGTTCGTAATTCATGAACACGTTGTAACGGTCACGCGCTAGGTCACCGAAACCCAGTGTCGTCGATGCACGCGATACGCCATATTCGCTGTCGCGGTTCATGGAGTAGGAGCCGCCGATCTGCGCGCCGGTAAAGTCCTTGCGCAGGATGATATTAACCACGCCTGCAACAGCTTCGGAACCGTAAATGGCGGATGCACCATCTTTCAGGATTTCAATGCGGTCAATCACATCCAGCGGCAACGCATCGAGATTGACGACTGCAGCCTGGCCGAAGTTGGGATCGTTGGGACCGAACGGCGCGATGCGGCGGCCGTTCAGCAGCACCAGTGTGGCTACCGAACCCAGACCACGCAGGGATACCGACGATGCGCCGGAGGAGAAGCTATTCGAGCCGGTGATGTCGTTCAAGCCGCCGCCCGCATTGGTCGGCAGGGTGCGCAGCAGTTCGGTCACCGTCTGCTTGCCGGAGTTTTCAATTTCCTCGCGCGAAATCACCTGGATCGGCGCGCTGCCTTCCGAGTCGATACGCTTGATGTTGGAGCCGGTAACTTCGATTTTCTCGACTTTCTGCGGTGCCGCCTGCGCGACTGTTTGCGCGCCCACGTTTCCGGCGACAATCAATCCGCCGAAAGCACCCGCGCACAGCAAACCGATGGTGTGCGCCAGTTTTTTCCTCTTTGCCTGCATGTTGAAATCCTCTGGTGTTAAAAAATCAAATGGGCCGGGCAAGCTGCACCCGGCCATGTTTGCTACGCGTTGTGCATCAGAACGTTGCCGTCAGGTTGATGAACACCCGTCGGCCCAGTGCGTCATACACCTGCGGGTAGGTATTGCCGTTGCCGAACGTGGCCGAGACCAGGCCGGACAGCGGCGGATCCTTGTCGAACAGATTGTTGATGCCGCCGCGAACCACGAGATTCTTGGTAACGGCCCAGGAACCCGCGATATCCATGTAGTTCATGGCCCGCAGCTCACGATCCACCGGGAACACCGCCGTCGCCAGCAGCGGCGAGGAGCTGACGCCCTCCTGCTTCACCTTGCCGATGTGACGCCACGTCAACGCGACATCGACGTTCCACGGGGTTTGCCAGGTGCCGCGCATCTTGTGGCGCCACTTGGCCTGCGGTGCGCCGCAAGTACCGCCATGGTAACCGGCGCAGTCATAGTCACCCAGCCCCGGCAGCGGCTCGAGGATGAACTCCTTGGTATAGGTGCCGTTGAAGTCGACCTGCAGTCCACCGTAGTTCGGCAGCTTCATGTTGTAATTGGCGCCGATATCGAAGCCTGAAGTCTTCAGCTTGCCCAGATTCTGGTTGGTCGCCTGGATGGCGCCGCTGGGCAGCGCCCACAGTGTGCCAAGGCGGTCGCGCTGAACCAGGTTGCAGAACGACGCGTTGCCGGTCGCCAGACACTGCGCCAATGCCACGCCCGGCGGCGGAATCAGGATCACCTTTTCCACCTTGATATTGAAGGCGTCAAAGGTCGCGCTGAAGTTGCGGTTGGGCGTGAACACCAGGCCGATGGTATTGCTGTCAGAGACCTCAGGTGCGAGGTTGGTGTTGCCACCAAATACAGCGTTGTACTGGCCGGCCGGGCTATCGAGGAACGCGTTTCCGTACAAATTCGCCGGCAGCCCGGTGCGTGCGCACTCGGCCTGCGTGTTGACGCGCGACGGGCCGCAAGGATCGGCATTGAGGTTGAACAAGCCCACTGCCTGCGCTGCGAACAGCTCGGCGGCGTTGGCGGCGCGCACCGCACGCTGATAGCTGCCGCGACCACGCACTTCCTTAACCGGCGCCCATTCAAAACCAATGCCGTAGGAATTGGTCTTGGGTCCCAGGCTGTAGTCCGAGCGGCGGAAGCTGCCATTCATCGACAGCATGTGCGCCAGAGGCTTACCTTCGACCAGTGGTGCACGCATTTCGGCAAAATATTCCTTCACCGTGTATGCGCCTGCCTGCCCGGGCAAGGGACCGCCCTGGCCGGCCAGATCGCCGGTGACAAAGGCCGAGTCGGTGTCGAGCTGCAGGACTTCGTTGCGGCGTTCGAAACCGAATGCAATACCGACACCGTTATTGGCCGAGGGCAGCTTGATACCGTAGTTGCCCAGGTCCGAGGCCAATGTGGCGCCCTGGATCTTCTGCTCAGTGGAACCTTTCTGGAAGCCCGGCGTTTGAATATAAGCCAGCGCCGCAGGGTTGATCTGGCCGAGCGCCCAGATGTTGTACGGCACGCAACCTGCTGCGCCGGAACGGCAAACGATGTTTCCACCGGCATCGCGCACGGCGTCCAGCGCCAGGGCGATACGCGCATTGGAGAAGTCGTTCTTGTAGGTTTCCTGATAGATCACCTTGCCCGTCTGGGCAAAGATGTCGTAGTTCCAGTTGGTGAAGATGTCGCCCTTCACGCCGACCACGGAACGGAACGAGGTATGGCGGATGTCGTCCTGGCGACCACCGCCTTCGACGTTGCGGCGAAAAATCAGCGCATCGGCAGTTCCGGTGGTGCCGTTACAACCGAGATCGCGGCGCCAATCGGCGGAGAGGAACGGATTGTCGCAACGAATCGGCGCGCCCCCGGCAGCGGAGGCATCAAAGCCGAACAGGCCGGATGGGGCAATCTGTGCCACGGTGCGATCGTCATGGAACGAAAACTCCGAGTAGACCTTGGCGTTCGGCAGCAGATCATAGTTGGCGGAAGCGTTGAAACCGTAACGTTCCGACGGACGCTGGTAATAGTTCAGCGGGCCGAAGTTGTATTGGTCGTTCGCGCCGACATAAGCACGCGTGCCGCCAGCTGCATTGGCAACGGTACGCGCACCAGCCGCAACCACGAACTGCCCCGGGAAACTGGTACCGGAACCGCCGCAGCGGAAGCCCGGGCCAAACGTGGTGCCGTTGATGGTATTGGTGGTGCCAACAGTGGCGTTACCGATCGAACAGGCGGAGAAATCGCGCTCGGATTGCAGCAGCGAATCTTCCTTCTTGTAGTTGAAGAAGGCAGTCGCGTTACCTTTGCCGTTGGCGAAGTTGCCGCCAATCAGCATGCCCATGTCGAAGATCTTGCCGTCCGAGCTCTTGTCGCCGGGCACCTGGAAGCTGCCGGGGTTGGAGATCGAGCGCGCACGAATCAGATCAGCCACGCCACCGGAATTATTCTGCTGGTGGTTGTAGAAGCTTTGGTTGACTTCGAATTGAACGCCCTCGAATTTATCGTTCATGATGAAGTTGACGACACCGGCAATGGCGTCCGAGCCGTACACGGCGGATGCACCACCGGTCAGCACTTCAACGCGCTTGATCAGCGGGGCGGGAATCTGGTTCAGGTCGGGAGCGGGGCTGTTGTTGCCGTTGCGCGGTGTACCGGCAGGCAGGCGGCGGCCATTTACCAGCACCAGGGTACGGGTTGGACCCAAGGCGCGCAGATTGACCGTGGCCGTACCCGTGGAACCGTTGGACACGTTGCCGCCCTGATCGGCGATAACCTGCGGCAAATTGTTCAGCAGGTTTTCGACCGAGCGCACACCATCGACGGCGATGGTCTTGGCATCGATCACTGTCACCGGACTGGCGCCTTCCAGGTTCGGCGGCGGGATGCGCGTCCCCGTCACTTCGATCTTTTCCGTCGTCTGCGGGGTCGCAGCCTGTTGTGCATATACAGAATGTGCAGACATCAACGAAATCGCGATCCCTGTAGCGATAACGCTAGGCTTCCTGGCAAAAATCGATGCCGGTTGCTTGTTTTTCTTCATGCATGTCTCCTGGTTGATGAACGAGGGTTTCTCAGCAAGGTCGCATGATGGATTGCAGGGTTGCTACGGATTGAACCTGTCTGTTTCCAATCGCGACAATTCACTGTCGCAACACGAGTACAAACACGGAATACGGCAAAATTCCGTCACATTTGAATTGACCTGACCGGATTTGCGACACATCCGGTGACAACGGCAACATTCCGCGCGCAAAAGTCGGGCAACAGCCCGCTCAAGTTGTTGCATGTGCGCAACATCGACGCGCTATTACGCGGCGATGGGCCGGAAATTGCCGGCAACGTAACGGCATGTATGACCGGGTAACCAGACTGGGGCGCTCGCCACGAGGCGCTGCTATCATTTGCCCAAACTACAAGTCTTATGGAGGAGACGCCCGTGCTGAACGCTCTGGACGCTATCGTGCCGCAACGCTATTGGGCCTGGACTATCTGCGGTCTGCTGTGCCTTGCGGCGATCCTGCTGTCGGCGATATCGCCGTGGTGGACCTGGCCGGCACTGGCGTTCGGCTTTCTGACCCTCGTCGGTCTTATCGATTACACCCAGGACCGGCAAGCGATACGCCGCAACTACCCGGTGCTGGCGCACTTCCGTTTCTTCTTCGAATTTATCCGCCCGGAAATCCGCCAGTACTTTATTGAGGCCGACACCGAGGAGCTGCCGTACTCGCGCGCGCAGCGCTCGATCATTTACCAGCGTGCCAAAGGCGTGGCTGACAAGCGGCCGTTCGGTACTCAGATCAATGTCTATGCACCTGATTACGAATGGATCAACCATTCGATGTCGCCTTCGGACATTGCCAGCCATGATTTCCGCATCGATATTGGCGGCCCCGATTGCAAGCGCCCTTAT
>JAEUNB010000343.1 GCA_016790625.1 Betaproteobacteria bacterium
ATGATCGGCCGCCGTCTGACGAAGAACAATTTCTACAAACGCATCCATCCCGAGCGCGCCATCGACGAAGGCGCCACGCAGGTTCACGGCATCACGCTGGAGGATTTGCAGAACGAGCCGAAATTCGCCGATGTTGCCGACGAGTTCCTGGCTTATGTCGGTGACGCGGAGCTGATCATTCACAACGCGCCTTTCGACGTTGGCTTTCTCAATGCCGAGCTGGCGCGCCTGAAGAAGCCGGCGATCACCACCTTGTGCAAGGTGACCGATACGCTGGCGATGGCGCGCGAGTTGCATCCGGGCAAAAAGAATTCGCTGGATGCGTTGTGCGACCGTTATGAGATCGACAACAGCGCCCGCACTTTGCACGGTGCATTGATGGATGCGGAATTGCTGTCCGACGTTTACATCGCCATGACGCGCGGCCAGGATAGTCTGGCAATCGGCCTGGAGGTGGCGAGTACGAATGACAGTGGAAGAAATGCAACCACCTTCGAACGCCCGGCATCGTTGAAAGTGTTGCGAGCCAGCGCCGAGGAAACCGATAAGCATCGAGAGCTGGTCGAGCGCATCAACAAGACCAGTGGTGGCAAGGCGGTCTGGACCGCACTTGCCGAGGGCAAACCCAGCTGATTTCGCCGGGCGCGGACCTGCCGGATGTTCCGGTTCCGGCATCGCCATGCTATACTTCGCGCGCTTTTCGTGGCCCTGCAGCGGCCATCACCGGTGCTCCAGTCCTGCTTAATGTCCTTGATAACTATGAAAAAAATCGCACTTTCAACGATTCTGCTGGCGCTGCCGATGGCCGCCATTGCACAGGCTCCCGCCGCGCCGGCCAAGGGTGATCCGGCTGCTGGCAAAACCAAGGCCGTTGCCATCTGCTCCGGTTGCCATGGCGTGCCAGGCACCAAGACCGCATACCCCGAGGTCTACAACGTGCCCAAGATCGGTGGCCAGAATGCCGACTACATCGCGTCTGCCCTGAAGGCCTACCGCGCCGGCGATCGTTACAACCAGACCATGAAAGCGCTGGCAACGGCGCTGACCGAAAAAGAAATCGCCGATATTGCGGCTTACTACGGCCAGAAATAAGCGACGACCAATATGAAAATCAAAACCCTCCTGATCGCACTTTCCGTTTCGCTGCCACTCGCCGCACTGGCGGCCGGCAACCCCACCGAAGGCGCCAAGAAAGCCGAAACCTGCAAAGCCTGTCATGGTGAAGGCGGCGCCAAGCCGATTCAGCCTGACTATCCGGTTCTGGCCGGCCAGCATAGCGATTATCTGGTTGCTGCGTTGAACCAGTACAAGTCAGGCAAGCGCAAGAATGCCTCGATGAACGGTTTTGCGGCGGCGTTGAAGCCGCAGGACATTGAAGATCTGGCGGCGTACTTTGCTTCGCAGCCTTCCGATCTGAAGATGAAGTATTGAGCTTCGTTGCTCACAAAAAAACCCGCCGCAATCCGGCGGGTTTTTTATTTCCCACACCTCGCATTACCCGGCCGCAGCTTTCATGCGTCGATGTGACATCGCTGGGTTGGCCTTAGGCATCATCCCAAAGCAGTGACGCAACCAGGCGGAGCGACTAATCAATGTCGTCAGAAACCAGCAGCCCAGCACCGTCCCGGCTCCAATCAGCAGCGGCTCTGCGACGGCTCCGATTTTGTGCGGCACCAGCCAATAGGCGATGTAGACG
>JAEUNB010000348.1 GCA_016790625.1 Betaproteobacteria bacterium
TCGAAATCGAAACTGACGAAAAAGCCGCTGCCACAGGACGACCCCAAGCAACGGCAGCCCAATATCGACATGGCCAGGAATCAGCTGGGCTGGGAACCGCGCGTACCGCTGGAAGAGGGGCTGAAGGAAACCATCGCTTACTTCAAGCGGGTGCTGTGATCATTAACGCCGCACCCCCCGCATGACCACGACCAGCAATCGCGCGCTGTACGGCCGCCTGCTCACCTATGTGAAGCCCTATCGCTGGGCGTTCGCCGGCAGCGTGCTGGCGATGGGTATCGGCGGCGCGGTGCAGGGATCGTTTGCCTGGTTCTTGAACAACCTGCTGGAGAAGCTGTTCGTGCAGGGCAACGAGCAATATGCTGCCATTGCCGCGCTCGCGATCGTACTGATCTTTGTCGTCAATGGCCTCTCCACGTTCATCGCCGGGTACGGCATGCAATGGGTGGGGAACAAGGTCATCCTGGATTTTCGCAGCCAGATGTTCCAGCGGCTTATCCGCCTGCCGGAACCATTCTTCAGCCGCACCACCACCGGTTCGCTGATGTCGAAGGTCACCTACGACGTGCTGGGGCTGCAGGAAGCGACCACCAATACGCTCAATGCACTGGTGCGCGGCAGCGTCACCCTAGTCGTGGCGCTGGGCTACATGTTTTTCCTGAGCTGGAAACTCACCCTCATCATTTTCGCCACCGTGCCGATCCTCGCGCTGGTTATCGGCGCATTCGGCAAGCGGCTGCGCCAGGTCAGCCGCGAGTCCCAGAAAGCACAAGGCGCCATCACCGACGTGCTGGAAGAATCGATCCGTGGCCACAAGGTGATCAAGGTGTTCGGCGGCGAGGAATATGAAGCACGCCGCTTCGATGCCTCGGCAAACAATATCCGCAAGCTCAGCATGAAACATGCGGCAGCCGCCGCCGCAGGCACACCGTTCACACACTTCTTTGTCTCGATTGCCATCGCACTGATCGTCTATCTGGCCGCCAGCAAAAGCCTCGGCACCGGATTACCGGTGGCGGACTTCGTCACCTACATCGTCGCAGCGGCAGGCCTGATCCCGCAGATCAAGGGACTCACCGGTGTCAGCGAGCAAATCCAGAAAGGCCTTGCCTCGGCCGAAAGTGCGTTCGCCCTGATCGATGCGAAGACCGAGGACGACACCGGCAAGGTATCGCTGGATCGCGCGCAGGGCGACATTCGCTTCGACGCCGTCTCGCTGCAATACGAAAATCAGGGCTCGCCCGCTTTGCAGGATTTTTCGCTGGCCATCCAGCCGGGTGAAACCATTGCCTTGGTCGGCGCTTCCGGCGGTGGCAAGACCAGCGTGATCAACCTGTTGCCGCGCTTCTTCACACCCAAAACGGGCCAGATCACTCTCGATGGCAATCTGCTGGGCGATATCAAATTGCCCGACTTGCGCCGGCAGATGGCACTGGTGAGCCAGGATGTCGTCCTGTTCAACGACAGCGTCGCCGCCAATATCGCCTACGGTATCGAAGGCAAGCCGGACATGGACAAGGTCAAACGCGCAGCGGAAGCCGCGCATTGCCTCGACTTTATCAACGCCCTGCCCGAAGGCTTCGACACCAATATCGGCGACAACGGTGGACGCCTCTCCGGCGGCCAGCGCCAGCGCCTCGCCATTGCCCGCGCCATCTTCAAGGACGCACCGATATTGCTGCTGGATGAAGCGACCTCCGCGCTGGACAGCGAGTCCGAACGTGCCGTACAAGCTGCGCTCGACAGCCTGATGAAGGGGCGCACCACGCTGGTGGTGGCACACCGCCTGTCCACCATCGAGAATGCCGACCGCATCGTGGTGATGGACAAGGGCCGGATTGCCGAAGTAGGCAGCCATGCCGAACTGCTGACGAAGAATGGACTTTATGCCGGCTTGCACCGGCTGCAATTTGCCGGGACCTGAACCATGCTCACCAGCCTGACCGCCTCTCGCATCACTGCCTTCCATGACGATTGCCTCTCAACGGCCCGCTGGTACGAACAGACGGCACGCCACACCGACGGTATCTGGCAATGGATCGAGACCAACCACAAATTCAATTCGGAATTGTGGGATGAAGAAGACCTGGCCCGGCGCCGCGATGTGCCCGATTCCGCCATCGCCGGCAACAAGCGGCGCATCGATGTGTTCAACCAGAAGCGCAACGACGCCGTGGAGCGTATCGACGATCTGATCCTGCAGGCGTTGGCCGCAACGATGAAACAAGACGGACGACTCAATTCCGAAACCGCCGGCATGATGATTGACCGGCTGTCGATCCTGTCGCTGAAGCTGAAGGCAATGCACCTGCAGACATTGCGCACCGACGTGGGCGAAGATCACCTGATTTCCTGCCGGCAGAAACTCGAACGCATCATCGAGCAGCGCGGCGATCTGAGTGTGAGCTTTGATGCGTTGCTGGCAGACTGCCAGGCCGGACGCGCGCGCTACAAGATTTACCGCCAGTTCAAGATGTACAACGACCCGTCGCTCAACCCGCAGCTTTACGGCAGCAAGGAAAAATCAAACGTCGGTTCGTCCTAGCGAGACTGCTAGTCTAGGATGTGGCGTGGTTCGACAAGCCTGTCCTGAGGTCATCGAAGGGCTCACCACCAACGGTTAAAAAATCACCGTTCGTCCTGAGCCTGTCGAAGGACAGGATTAAACCCGCAACAAGTCGTCAATCTGCGCAAAGATTTCTGCATCGGTGAACGCATGCGCCGAACCACGCGTCTCCACATAGCGCGCGTGTGAGCCGATCGGCTTCCACTGTGCTTTCGCATCCCACACATCGGCGTTGGCCAGCAGGCCGAGCACACCACCGGGACTGGTGGACGCGAAATGCATCAAACCCGAGTTCGGAAACAGCGATGTGTTGGCTCGCCAGATCAACCCGATTGCCTCCTTCAAGCCACCGCGAAACGGATGGATGTAAGGCATGCCGGCGGCCAGCACCGGTTCAGCGATCGCATCGTCGCCGGGATACAGCGGATGATCGGCCGCGCCTGGCGTCCACATGAAGACGGTATCCAGACCGCGCGACTCCTTCGCCCATTTTGCCCAGCGCAGAATCTGTTCGGTGTTCGGTTGATGATTGGGAATGCGCGAACCAATACCCAGCACCCAGAATGTTCGCGGTGCGACCTTCTCGCTCGCCAACCATTGATCGGCAAACGCAAGCCCCGCCGCGGGTGGATGGAATTCGGGATCGGGCAACACCGCCGGCAACGAAACGCCCAGCGGCTCCATCAGGCGCGCGATGCGCACGCTTTCATGTTCTTCATTGTTGGGCGTCAGCGGGTCGGAAATCTTTGCGCGCCATTTCGCATCGGTCGCGTAACCCACAGTGCGCTTCGCACTGGCATGCAGCGCACGCGACAGCGCGCGATGCGATTCTTCGCCGCCCGCCGCAATGGCGAAGTCGAATTTTTCGCGCTTCAGGTCCAGATAAAGCTTTAGCTGCCCCAAGGCCGCGCGCCAATGAATTTTCTTCCCCGTGCGCGCACGGCCGAATGACCAGCGCTTGTCTATGCACTCATTGCCATCCACCACCCACAGGTTGTACTCGGCCGCCAGCAGATGAATCTCCGCATCCGGCAATGCCTCGCGCAGTACGCGCAGCATCGGCGTGGTGACGATCATGTCGCCCAGCTTGTCGCGTTTGACGATGAGGATTTTCATGGGCGGGAGGGTGTTGTTGGCCAATGGAACTGGCGCATTCTACCTTCTGGCGTAATCGAGAACATACCGATATGAAAATCAAACCCAAGCACTGGCGCGCTTTTCGGGCCAAAAATGCCCGGGAAGCCGCACCAATGCTGGGGTTTTTATAGGCCAAATCGGGTTGTCAGCCCGGCTTTTGCTCAAGCTTCGCTTGTGCCCATATCTGCCACATCGCCTCTTCGAAGCGGCGGGCGAACAACGGGCCATCGCACAGTGCCGACCTAACGAGCGTATCGCGAAGCGTTTGCCGCAAATGCTGCAGGCGCTGCGTGTCTTGCGCGTACTCGACGGCGCGCGTGACGTACTCCGCCCGATCTGCAGCAACCCATTCACCCAACTCGGCAGCAGTGAGCAGGCTGGCACCCTGCCGCGCAATCAACCGAACACCCGGGAATGTTATCGTCGGCACCCCCATCCACAATGCGTCGCAAGTGGTTGTGCCGCCGGTAAACGGGAACGTGTCGAGAATCATGTCCACTTCGGCGTGCGCCCGCAGATAGCCCACGCGATCGACCGGCCCGTGCAGGTCGATCCGATCCGGCGCGATGCCCTGCCGCTGCGCGCGCGCCAGAAACTTTTGGCGCACGCCCGAGGCACCTAACTGCCATGACTGCAACCGCAGCCGCGAGCCCGGCAGCGCGGCCATGACCTCAGCCCACGCCGCCAGCGTTGGGTCGCTCACTTTCGACAGATTCTGAAAACAGCCAAAGGTGATGAAGCCATTGCTCAGCACCGGTGGCGGCGACAACTCCACTTCGATTGCCGGCGGGGAATAGCACAGGCGCGACCCCGGCAGGCGCCAAACCGTTTCGCTGAAGTGCGCATCGTGTTCGACGGGAACACTGATCGCGTCGGCCAGAAAGTAATCAATCTCTTCCACACCGGTGGTGGCGAAATATCCCAGCCAGCATATCTGCACCGGTGCGGGACGCCAGGCAAAGACCGGCAATCGATTGCCGGCCGTATGGCCGGCCAGATCGATCAGCATATGGACGCCGTCGTCATGTATAAGCCGCGCGGCGGCATCATCCGTCAGGTCGGCCAATGGCCGCCATGCGGAAAAGTGCGGCCGCAAACGCGCGGTCATTTCGTCGTTCCGGTGCGACGTGGGGTAGGCAATAAATTCGAATCGTGTCGCATCCAGATTGGCCAGCAAGCGCTCAAGAAAAAATCCGACCGGATGATTGGCCAAATCGCCGGACACCATGCCGATGCGCAAGCGTTGCGGATTTTTCTCGCAGGTCCAGCTTGTAAATCGCGGGCCGACCGCCGCCGCAAGACTGCGCCCGAATTCACGCGCCTCGCGAACCTCATCGTCACCGCTGGTATTCGTCGAGTACAGCATTGCCAGCAGCAGATTGCTGTGCGCCAGAAAAAATTTTGGGTCGGCCGCCACCGCCAGGCGAAAGTACTTGATCGCCTCGTCGGGCTGCTCCAGTTCCTTCAGCACCATGCCGAGATTGTTGAGCGTGGTGGCGCTGGCAGATGCTCCCGAAAGTGCCTGCCGCAGATGCCGTTCCGCCTCGACCAGCTTTCTCTGCGCCAGCAAGTTGCTGCCCAGATTGGCGTGTGCCTCGGCAAAACCGGGGCGCAATTCAATCGCGCGACGCAGACTGGTTTCCGCTTCGTCATAACGCTGCATCTGCGTCAACAGGCTGCCCACGCCGGCGTGCGCCTCGGCCAGCCTGGGATCAAGCGACGTGGCGCGACGATATGCCGACAGCGCCGCCTCGGGCCGGCCGAGCATTCGCAGCAGCGTACCCAGATTGTGCATGACCGACGACGATGCCGGATTGAGCCGCAACGCCTGACGCAGCGGCTCCAGCGCGGCGGGCGGCGAGAACTGCATCAGCGCCGCGCCCTGCGCACTCCATGCCGCGGCGCAATCCGGATCGCGCATGGTGATACGGCCTGCTGCATCGGCCATGCGTTCAAATTGCCTTTCCTTGAACAGGCGGTCCAGCGACGCCAGCAACGGCGACAGCTCCTGCGCCGAAATCGTCGCTGTTGTATTGGACAAGCCGCGCTGCAGACCCTGCTCGCGCATCGCACCGGCGGCCTGCTGCTGGCCGGCGCGCACCAGTGCATCGATATAGAAAAGCCAATAACGTCCGTGGCAGGAATTGGCTGCCAGCGCGGCTTTCAGGTGCGGAAGCGCATGCATCGGCTGGTTCGCCTGCAGCGCCAGCAAACCCAGGCCAAAGCGTGCGTCGGCAATCGACGCGTCGATCAATACGATCGAATGGTATTGCTTGACTGCTTCCTCCCAGCGACCGGCATTTGCGCTGGCTCCCGCCTCGCGCAACGCGGCCGCGACGGCATCTTCATCCGGAAACGTCCGTGGCGTGACATTGACGCTCATGCAGGAATTTTACCCACCATCGCGAACGAATCATCGGCACCACTCGATTCGCGCAACCTTGCTGGTTCAACAATCACGCCGGCAAGCGAAGGAAAACTCCAGCATTGACGCGGCGCCCAGGCCGAAAACACCCGGAAACCCTCATCAATGCTGGAGTTTCGTCAAGCCCGTTCAAGTTCCGCGCGTGGCTTTCGCGAGAGGCGATTGTCCTGTGCCGCTTAATAGCCGGCCGCTCGCATGCACGGTTCGAGAATATTTCCGCCCTCGCCTTCCCAGGAGCAAACCGCTTCCTTGATGAACTTTTTCTCTTCGAGCTTCCTGCGTTCGCAGGCCATATTGCAAATCAGGCGCGTTGCAAGCACTGCACCAAGCCCGGCGAGGCAGGCGCCGATTATTTTCAGACCGGATGTCATGTCATTCTCCTTGGTCGATATCAGGAGGATCCATTTTGCTAGCCGCTGGCGGCGGTGTTTATCGGCCTGTGTCTGCTCGCGCGGTAGGAAATGCCCTACCGGTCCGACAAATCGCCATCGCTGCGGGAGTGGCTGAGGGAATGTCACAACGCCTTTGCCGGCCCGGCGCAAGCCAACGGCTATTGCAGGAATTGGTAAATCGAGGCACCGCAGTGCACATCACGCACACATAAAACTCTAGTACTGGCGCGGCTTCGCGGGCACTTTTGCCCCGAAATCCGCGCCAATGCTAGGGTTTTCATATGCCGTCAATGAACATCATTCCTCCAACCCCGCAGCCGGCAACCCCGGCCGCGTCGAGGGCCGGCCATTCAGCGCATCGCTGACCGCCGCAAATACCGTCTCCACATCAATCTCGCCGATCGGTACCGTTTCATCTACCTTCTCCCCCGCGCGCGGGTGGTCGATAACATGCAGTGCGGCATGTTGCAGCGGCCGGAATTTTCCGCTCGGCAACGCCGGGTGATAGAGCACCACCATTGGTTTCTGCAGCGCGCTGAAAAGATGTGTGGGGCCGGTGTCCACGCCGATATAGAGATCGGTGTGGCTCATCACCGCCACGGTTTCGCGCAGCGTGAGGCGGCCGGCATAGCCGGTGGCGTGGCCGGGTAGTGCTGCGACCAGCGGGGCGATACGTGCCTGGTCGTCGGCCGATCCATAGAGCAGGAATTGCGCATGCGGCCACTGCGCCAGCACGCGTTTTGCGAGTTCCGTGAAATGCGCGATCGGCCAATCGCGATAAGGCTTGGTGGGGAAGCTCGCGACCTGCATGCCGATCAGTGGCCCGTTGCCGGCGGTCGTTACACCGTCGTGTGCCAGGCGTTCAGCAGCGGCTGCACGCTCATCTTGCGTAACGAAATAGTCGAGTCGGTATCCCTGCGCGGGCACACCCACCGCTTCGATCAGCGCATTGGCCCAGGCAACGGCATGCACATCGGGACGATGCGGCAGGTCCACGGCGGCAAAAAGTTTTGCGTTGAGCGCGGCATCGCGCTGACGCGCGGCAACCACGTGCCTCGCCTTGCGCAGTGCATAACGCACCAGTGCGACATCTTCGCCCCAGACGAACGCCCAGTCGTATTCCGGGCCGCGCAGCACATCGCCCCAGCCGCGGTAAAGTGCGCGCCGCTTGTCGATGCCACCGACCTTGGCGAGATAAGGCAGATGCTCCACCACCTCCACCCGCTTCGGGTGGCCCAGACAGGTGATGCGGGCGTTGGGAAAAAATGCCGCCAAGGCACGCAGCGCCGGAGTGGCCAGCAAGGTGTCGCCAATACGGGTGACGTTGATCACCAGCACGCGTCTGGCGGCATTGGCTTGTTCGCGGTTGATGCTAGGCACGGTTCGCAGCACTGCGCTCGGCAGCGGCGCGCTGGAAAACATCAAGCATGCGATCGAGCATGATGTCGATGCCGAAGTTGGCGCGGGCATAAGCG
>JAEUNB010000382.1 GCA_016790625.1 Betaproteobacteria bacterium
GGCTTATCAGGTGATCAAGCCGTATATCGACCTGGTGATGCAGGGGCAGAGCACCAGCTACGAGCGCCCTCTGGTTTTCCCGAACGGCCAGCCCGGGGTGATCGAGGTGACGCTGGTGCCGCACTTTGGCGAGGACGGCAAGCCGCAGGGCGCTTTCGTGCTGATCAACGACATCAGCAAGCACCGCGCTGCCGAGCAGGCGCTGCGCGACAGCGAGGAGCGGCTACGCAAGTTTTCCGATGCCACCAGCGAAGGCATCACCTTTATCGACAACGGCATCGTGGTCGACTGCAATGAGGCAGCGGCGCGCATGATCAGGCTGCCGATGAACGAGCTGATCGGTCGCCGCAATTCGGAGTTCATCGCGCCGGAGTCGATCGAAACCGTGGTCAACAATATCCGTTCCGGCTTTGAGCGGCCTTACGAAGTAACACTGCTGCGCGCCGACGGCACCCGCTTTGCCTGCGAACTGGTCGGCAAGGATGTGGTGGTCAATGGCAAGACCACGCGCATGACCGCGATCCGCGATATCAGCGACCGCAAGCAGGCCGAAGCGCGTATCCAGTTCCTCGCCCATCACGACACGCTGACGCATCTGCCCAATCGCGCGCTGCTGATGGATCGGCTGCAGGTCATCCTGTCCGGTGCGCGGCGGCAGAATTCGATGGTCGGTGTGTTGTTTATTGATCTCGATAATTTCAAGACCATCAATGATTCGCTCGGCCACTATGCGGGCGATGCGTTGTTGAAGCGGGTGGCGAGCCGGCTGCAATCATGCCTGCGTGGCGCCGATATGGTCGGCCGCCTGGGCGGCGACGAATTTGTCGTCGTGGTCACCGATCTGGCCAAACCCGAAGACGTGGCGCCGGTAGCAGAAAAAATCGCCGAGGCCATTGGCGAACCATTCTCGCTGGAAGAGCAGGTGCTGTCGGTGTCGGGTTCCATCGGCATTGCCATTTTCCCCAAGGATGGCGAGACGCCAGATACGTTGATCCGTAATGCTGACGCTGCAATGTATCTGGCCAAGGAGCGTGGCCGCAGTAATTTCCAGTACTTCATGCCCAGTCTCAATCGTTCCGCGTTCCAGGCACTGGCGATGGAGTCGGGCATCCGCAAGGCGATCAAGCAGGTCGAATTCGTGCTGCACTATCAGCCCGAAGTGCAAACGGTGGGCGGCAAGGTCAATAGCATTGAAGCGCTGATTCGCTGGAAGCATCCCGAGCTGGGTTTGCTGGGGCCGGATCAGTTCATTTCAGTGGCCGAGCATCGCGGCCTGATCATGCCGATTGGCCGCTGGGTAATCAACGAAGCGATTCGTCAGGCGCGCGAGTGGAGCGACATCGGCATCAAGGTGCCGATTGCGGTCAACCTCTCGGCGATACAGTTCAAGCAGAAGGATTTGGTTGAAGATATTGCCGCGCGGCTGCGCGAGCACGGCGTGCCCGGTGAGATGCTGGAGCTGGAGTTGACCGAGAGCCTGTTCATGGAAGACGTCAATGCCATGAGCCGCACCCTGCATCGCCTGAAAGACCTCGGCGTATCGCTGGCCGTGGATGATTTCGGCACCGGCTATTCTTCGCTGTCGTACCTCAAGCGCTACCCGATCGACAAGATCAAGATCGACCGCTCCTTCATCCGCGATGTGCCGACCGATGCGGACGATGTCGCCATCTCGGTCGCCATCATTGGGCTGGCTTCAAGCCTCGGCCTGAAAGTGGTCGCTGAGGGAGTCGAGACCGCCGCACAGGCGGCATTCCTGCTGGAGCATAGGTGCGATTACCTGCAGGGCTATCTGATATCGCAACCGCTGGATGCGGCGGATATGCGGGAGTGGTTGCAGAGGCGGAGCTGAGGTTGGAACCTGAAACGATCCTTGCCGTCCGATAGGCGATGAATGTCCTGCGCAATCTGTTGCTTGCCTTGGGGGTGATTGGCGCATTGGCGTTTGCAGCCGCCTTCATCGCATCATTCATCAATCCATTGTTCGTTGAGAACATCGCCAGGGAAGTCATCAAGCGCGAAGTGGAAAATCGCGTTCATGAAAAGATCGATGCATTGGACGACAAATTCCTTGCCGGTAAGGCAGCGCAACTGGTCAAGGGGTACGGCGACGAGGTCGCAGCACTCCAGCGGCAACTGAAAGAGAAGGTGCCTGAGAAGTTGACCGTCGTTATAGCGGAGATGGGTAACCTGAACTGCGAATGTCGCAAGAAGGTTGAGGCCGGTCTTCGCGATGGGTTGCAGGTGAGAATCCTCAGCGCGACAGCGGCGCAAGAGCGGCTGACTGCGCTGATTCGCACCAAGTACATGGAAGCTGCGGAGAAGTTGACGCGAGAGTTCCGTGTCTTCACCGGCACCAACGCGATTGTGTTTGCCTTGCTGGCACTTGCCGTTTTCGTCAAACCTCGCGCCGGCTTGCACCTCGTGCCGGCCGCACTGGTGCTGGTGGTCGCGGCGGCGCTGACTGGCTGTCTGTACCTGTTCAATCAGGACTGGCTGCACACCATATTGTTCGGCGACTATGTCGGTTTCGCGTATGTCGGCTATATGTCGATCGCCTTTGCATTGTTATGCGATTTGCTGCTTAATCGTGCGCGCATCACGGCCCGGATATTGAACGCATTGCTGCAAATGGTCGGTAGCGTTGCTTCAATTGCGCCCTGCTGACGAAGTAGTATTGCGCTTCGTGAATTCATTAAACCCCAGCATTGGCGAGCCTTCCAGACCGGAAATGCCCGGAAACCCGCGTCAATGCTTGAGTTTTAGTTTTTGCGGCGAGCTATCCCCGGCTTACGTGGATATGCTCGCGCACCACCGGATAAATCTGCTGGTTCCAACGCCGCCCGCTGAATACACCGTAATGTCCAACACCAGCCTGGATATAGTGATTGCGCAGATAGGATTTCAAGTTCACGCACAGGTCCTGCGCGGCCAGCGTCTGGCCGATGCCGCAGATATCGTCGCGTTCGCCCTCGACGGTGAGTAGCGCGGTGCGGCGGATCGCGCCGGGATCGATGCGGCGCTGTTGATACATCATCTCGCCTTTCGGCAACGCATATTCCTGAAATACCTGCTCCACCGTTTGCAGATAGAACTCGGCAGGCAGATCAGCGACGGCGAAATACTCCTCGTAGAAATTACGGGTGGCATCAGCTTTTTCGATATCACCCGCTTCCAGTGCGTCGTAGTAACCGCGAAAAGCGTTCATATGGCGCTCCAGATTCATATTGACGAAGGCCGTCAGCTGCATGAAGCCGGGATAGACGCGGCGAAACGCACCGAGATGACGCATTGGTACGCGAAAAACCAGATTGCGTTCGAACCACTCGATCGATTTTGACGTTGCCAGCTTGTTCACCTCGGTGGGACTGATACGGCAATCGATCGGCCCCGCCATCAGCGTGAGACTCTTCGGTGTAGCCGAATCGTCTTCCTCTGCCATCAAGGCCGCCGCGGCCAGTGCGGATACGCAAGGCTGGCATATCGCCACCATGTGAGCGCCTTCGCCGATGGTGCGCAGGAACGAGATCAAATGCCCGGTGTATTGGTCGAGCCCAAACGGTCCGGCAAACAACGGCACGTCGCGCGCATTGTGCCAATCGGTAATGTAGACATCGTGATCCGCCAGCATGGTGCGGGCGGTCTCGCGCAGCAGGGTGGCAAAGTGCCCGGACATGGGGGCCACGATCAGTACCGCCGGCTGATCGATGCGGCTGGTCTTCTTCAAATGCAGCAAGGTCGCGAACGGCGTGCGGAACGCTTCCTCCTCGACAATACCCACCTCGCGTCCACCCACCATCACCGACTCGATGCCAAACGGCGGCCGCGTATGCGTGATGCGCGCCAGCGAGACCACCTCGCAGGCGGCGCGCAACCGCATCAGCGAAGGCGCCTCCGCCAGTCCCAGCCGGTTGTCACTCACTACGGGGATGGTGGCGCGTGCCAGCGTGCGATAAGGCCACAACAGGTCTTCCTGGGCTTGATAGGCGTCATACAGCATGTCGTCGTCCGAAAGGTGTGGAAGTCATCAGTTCCTATGCAACTTGCGCGCCACATTGGCGACGGGATTGGCACAGCCCTTGCACCATCAGTAATCCAGATAGCGCCGCCAACGAGGAGAACGCCATGGCCAAGTCCAGCATCACCATCAGCAGCAAGAATTATTCGTCATGGTCCCTGCGCGGCTGGCTGCTGGTGAAATTTGCCAGGCTCGACTGCAAGGAGGTGATGGTCGCGCCCGACGATATCGACGCGCGGCAGGAATTGCTGCTGCTGTCGCCGTCCATCCTGGTGCCCTGCCTGCTGCATGAAGGGATCAAAGTGTGGGATACGCTGGCGATTGCCGAGTACCTGAACGAAATCAAACCGCGCGCCGGACTGCTGCCGGCCGACCAGGCAGCGCGCGCACACTGCCGCGCCGTCAGCGGCGAAATGCACTCAGGTTTTTCCAGCCTCCGCGCTGCGCTGCCGATGAACCTGAAGGCGAAGTTTCCCGGCCACAAGGTGTGGACGCGCGCGGAAGCGGACATTGAGCGCATCACCACCATCTGGCGCGAGTGCATCAAGGCCTACGGCGGGCCGTACCTGTTCGGTGCCAAGCGCACGGTGGCCGACGCGATGTATGCGCCGGTGGCGACGCGTTTCCTGACCTACGACGTGAAGCTGGACAAAGTCTGCGCGGCCTATTGTCAGACCATCATGGCGATGCCGGAAATGATCGATTGGGTCACGGCGGCCAAGGCCGAGCACGAAGACATCGATGAACTCGACTTCGAGTTTTGAATCTTCCTGTCGTACCCGCGTCCCGAAAAGGGGACTTCCGTTGGTCGAAAGCGGGTACCTCTAGCTATGCATTTCAGCACTGCACAAAAGACAAAGTTAGAGGTACCCGTTTTCACGGGTACGACAACAAAAACTTAAACCGAAAACCCTATTTCCACGGCGTCACCGGCGGCACCGGGCAAGGCCCCTCTTCCTCAATAGTCTTGAAATCCGCCGGCCCGGCAATTTCCAGATACTCCATGTCTTCGGAATAATCGAACAGGTAGTGCACGATGCCGGGCCGCTGGTGCACGCAATCGCCGGCCGCGACCAGTGTTTCCTTGTCGCCGTACATGAACTTCGCCCAGCCCTTCAGCATCAGCACGATATGAAAATCCGCCACATGATGGTGCCAGCCGGTGCCGTCTTTTGGTGCAACGTTGGCTTTCACCAACTGCGCGATGACTTTGCCGTTGGTGGCATCTGCGATGCCGAGATCGCGATAGAGGAAAAAATCGCGCAAGCCTTCGCTCTTGAATGGCGTGTCGCCGGGTTTGACATGCGAGAACTTGGTAGCGGCTGGGGAGAGGGAATCGGGCACGGCGCACTCCTTGGCGAATGGACGACAATGTTGTGCAGCATGAATCGTTCCAGCGTGAGCTGAAAAATCCCGCCATAAACAAAAGTGATACTGTTAGCCGCATGAGATTCGAACACCTGGTGCAAATCAACGATCCGCTCAATCCGCTGATCGACATGCTGAGCCGCGACCAGCTGTGGCGCGGGCTGATGCGCTACATCGAAACGCCGGCGGCGTTTGTCGAAGGGCTGGATAGTGGACGCGTGACCTCGCGCGACGGCAACACGCTGCATCGCGAACTGAACTTCGGCCGGCGCATCGTGCGCGACGAAGTGGCGTTGACGCCGATGCAGCAGCTTCGCATCGTCACCGAGGCGACTGCCGAAACGCCGTCGGGCTCGCTGACGGTATCGATCGAGGAGCACGGGACCGATCTGCTGTTCGTGCGCTTCCTGTACGAGACCTTTCCCCAGGGCCACCCGCCAATTGCCGGCGAGTATCAAAACGCCGTCAAGGACGCCTGGCGGCAGGCGGGCATCGATGTCATTCGCCGCATTCGCGAATACGCCGACGAGGGGCGGCTGGATCGCGCGCACTGACTCCCGCGCAATAGTTCGCGTAGCAACAATTCATTTACACACCCTGCTCGCCAGCCCGGCGGCGATGGACGACAATCCGCGCTCGTCATCACTGCATCATCGAGGCTCGCCATGAATCGCTTCGCCATTGCCATCCTGAAACCGCTGCTGCTGGCGGCGCTGCTCCTGTCTACAGCTGTAGAGGCGCAGTTTCCGCCGGGAGGCGGTGGCGGGCGGCAGCGCGGCGGCGAAGGCCCCGGCAAATCGCGGCCGGAACGTGCACCCGACAGCACACCGGCAGTGCGCACGTCGCCCGCCAGCGATCCCATCGCCGCCATCCATCGCGAACTGCCGTCGCTGCGCATTGATATGAAGATAACGGGCGAACAGGTTGCCGCGTGGAACGCATTCGCCGCCACCGTCCGCCAGATCAACGACATCGTGCAGACGCGCATCCGCCGCGAAAGTGCGGCACGTTCGAGCGACGCCGAGCCGGTGCCCATACCCGCGTTCATCGATATCCTGATTGACGAGGAAAGCCGGCGGCTGGATGCGATGCGCGAGCTGAAAGCAAGGGTTGGTGCGCTGACCGAAACGCTCAACCCCGAACAGCGCAGGATGTTCGACCGTCGCATCGCGCAATCGCAGCGCGAGCCGTTGGGGAATTAGCGATTCAGTCAATATAAAAACTCAAGCACTGGTGCGGCTTCCGGGCGGTTATTGTCTGTAAAGCCGCACCAGTGCTTGAGTTTTAATTCGTTGTGCTAAGGCAGGCGGACAATCGTCACATCTTTTTGCGCGCCGCCTGGATTCCGGTATTGTTGCGCGGTGATCCTCGTCATCTACGCCCACCCCTATCCGAAACACTCCCGCGCAGGTCGCGCCTTGCTGGCTGCGGTGGATGGGCTGCCCGGCGTCGAGGTGCGCTCGCTTTACGATCTCTACCCAGATTTTGATATCGATACGGCTTCCGAACAGGCCGCGCTGCTGCGCGCCGAGACGATCGTCTGGCTGCACCCGATCTACTGGTACAGCCCGCCCTCGCTGTTGAAGCACTGGTTCGAGAACGTGCTCGCGCGCGGCTGGGCGTATAGCGAAGGTGGTGACGCGCTCAAGGGCAAACGCTGCCTTTGGGTACCGACGACCGGCGGCGACGAAGCTGCGTACACGCCTAATGGAATCCATGAGCAGCCGTTCGAAAACTTCATCGCACCGATCGAGCAAACCGCGCGCTTCTGCGGCATGCAATGGTTGCCGCCGATCATCGTGCACGGCGCGCATGTGGTGAGCGACGAGCAATTGCAGGCGAAGGCGGAGGAGTTCCGCGCACGATTGATCGCAATCGGCCGGAGCGCTACGCAATGATCGACGCGCTGATCTATCTCGCCGCCGCCGTCCTCTGCGTTCCGCTGGCCAAGCGCTTCGGCCTGGGCTCCGTGCTGGGTTATCTCATCGCCGGTGCGGCGATCGGACCGTGGGGATTGCGACTGATCTGGGATGTGGAAAGCACGCTGCACTTTTCCGAATTTGGCGTGGTGCTGATGCTGTTTGTCATCGGGCTGGAACTGGAACCGAAGCGGCTGATGGCGATGCGTCGTTCGGTATTCGGCGGCGGCGCGTTGCAGCTCACGCTTTGCGGCGTGGCGCTTGCTGGTGGCGCCATGTTGTTCGGCCTCGATTGGGAAGTGGCATTGGTGATTGGCGCGGCGCTGGCGCTGTCGTCGACCGCGATTGCCGTGGCGACCATGACCGAACGCAATTTCATGCCGACGCCGACCGGGCAGGCTGGCTTTGCCATCCTGCTGTTCCAGGATATTGCGGCGATTCCGCTGCTTGCCATCATTCCATTGTTGGCGACTCAGACCGTAGCCAACGCCGATCCCGGATGGCTGGGTGCGGCGAAAGCGTTCGGTGCCATCGCGGCCGTGATCGTGATCGGTCTTTATCTCACTCGTCCATTGCTGCGCATCGTCGCCGCCACCGATCTGCGCGAGGTATTCACCGCATTTGCGTTGCTGCTGGTGATCGGCATTTCGCAGGTGATGTTGCTGGCCGGATTGTCGATGGGCCTGGGCGCGTTCCTCGCCGGCGTGTTGCTGGCGAGCTCGGAATACCGTCACGCGCTGGAAACCGATATCGAACCGTTCAAAGGACTGCTGCTCGGCCTGTTCTTTATCTCGGTCGGCATGACCATCGACTTCGGCCTGCTGGTGAGTCAGCCGGTGCTGGTGGCCACATTGGTGCTGGGTTTCCTGATCGTGAAGACGCTGATGCTGTGGGTGACGGCGCGCATCCTCGATGTCAACAAACGCCAGCGCTGGTTGTTTGCGCTGCTGTTGTCGCAGGGTGGTGAATTCGCGTTCGTCGTGTTCGGCGCCTCGCGCACCGCCGGCATCCTCAGCAAGGAATGGGATGCGCTGCTGACGATGGCCGTTGCGCTATCAATGGCGACCACGCCGCTGCTGCTGATCCTGCACGATTGGTGGATGGCGCGCATCGAATGCAGCAAGGGAAAGAAAGACGAAGCCGACGAGATCGACGAAAAAGACGCGCCGGTGATCATCGCCGGCTTCGGCCGCTTCGGCCAGATCGTCGGCCGCCTGATGATGGCCAACGGTGTGCGCGCCGTGGTGCTGGACCACGACCCAGACCAGATCGAACTGCTGCGCAAATTCGGTAACAAGGTGTTCTATGGCGACGCCACGCGCCTCGATCTGCTGCACGCCGCCGGCGCAAAAGAGGCCGTGCTGTTGGTGAATGCCATTGACGATGTCGAAGACAGTCTGAAACTCACCGATCTGATGCGCGAACATTTCCCGAACGTGAAGCTGGTCTGCCGCGCGCGCAATGTCACGCACTACGTTGAACTGCGGCAGCGTGGCGTGGAGATTGTCGAGCGCGAAACGTTCGAGTCCGCATTGCTCGCCGGCCGCCACGCGCTGGAAACCATCGGCTTCGACGCCTTCCGCGCGCGCGACATGGCCAATATTTTCCGCCGCCACAATATTGCGATTACCGAGGCGATGATTCCGCACTTCGATGACGATGACCGACTGGTCTCGGCGGCGAAAGCTGGCCGCGATGAACTGGAACAGCAGATTGCCCGCGACCGGCAGCAATTCGAGCACGAGCATTCGAGCAAGGGCTGGCATTAACCTATTTGTCGTACCCGCTTAGTTACGTAACTGAGCGGGCACCTCTAACTTCGATGTTTTGATTGAGCAAAGAAAAAGCATAGCTAGAGGTACCCGCCTACGCGGGTACGACAGGAAACTGTACGACTCACTCACCACAAACTTCACCGCAAATGTGACAATGACAACCTAATGCAAACTCCTGTTTTTAGTCCCTCGCCCGTTTACGGGAGAGGGGTTGGGGAGAGGGCAAGCAATTAAACAATCACTTCAATCAACAACAACGAAATCCACCATGCCCACTCCCCACATCAATGCCAACCCCGGCGACTTCGCCGAAACCGTCCTCATGCCCGGCGATCCGCTGCGTGCCGAATTCATCTCCAAGACCTGGCTCAAGGACGCCAAGCTGGTCAACACCGTGCGCAATATGTTCGGCTACACCGGCACCTGGAACGGCAAACGCATTTCAGTGATGGCGCATGGCATGGGCATCCCGTCCTGCAGCATCTACGCCACTGAATTGATCAAGGATTACGGCGTGAAGAACGTCATCCGCATCGGTTCCTGTGGCGCGCTGATGCCGGAAATCAAACTGGGCGAAATCATCATTGCCATGGGCGCCTCCACCGATAGTAAGGTCAACCGCATGCGGCTGATGGATCACGACTACGCGGCGATTGCCGATTACGACCTGCTGCGTATCGCCTGCGATGTCGCGACCGAGCAGAAGAAAAATGTGCGCGTCGGCAATGTGTTCTCCGCCGATCTTTTCTACACGCCGCAGCCCGAGCTGTTCGACAAGCTGGAAAAGATGAAAGTGATGGCGGTGGAGATGGAGCTGGCCGGCATCTACGGCTTGGCTGCGGAATACGGTGCTCGCGCGCTGGGCATTCTTACCGTGTCCGACCAGATCCGTACGCACGAGCACATGAGCGCGGAAGCGCGACAGACCAGTTTTGGCGAGATGATTGAGTTGGCGTTGGAGACGGCGGTGAGGTTGTGAGTAGCACTGCAGCCCAGCTAGGTAAAAGTGTATTGATTCGATGAGTGAAATGATGCGACGCGTCGAAATCGACGATGCGATTCTGTTGCACACCAGTCAATCGTGGAAAAAGGTCGCGCTTGTTGTCGTTAAAGTGGCTAACGAGGGTGGAATCGTCTTTTCCGATTTGGAGGATGATTTTGTAGTTGTAGCGCAACACATTGAAAATTTGGTTGGCGAGGGCAGGTTGCTAGCCCAGGGCAATCTCGACGAGTGGCGCCACAGTGAAATCTGCAAACCATAGCAGCTCATTTCTCGAACACAACGCGTGAGGCATGTCTCAACTTGCTGCAATCAAGAACTACTTGTCACTTGCCTTTCGCTGGCAGAAAGGCCGTCAAGGAACTGGATACGACAAGATGCTACTGCTCACGGCGCACTGGCCACTGCCTTTCGATTCGTACCTTATCCGCTATCCGGAAGGCTCGGAAATTCCTCCGCACACCGATCCGGTAACAACGGGCCGGCACTATCGCCTCAACATCATCCTCAAGTCGCCGCGCGAAGGTGGCGAGTTTATTTGCGCAAAACCGATCTTTGCAACGCAGCGAATCAAACTGTTCCGCCCCGACGCGTGTGAGCACAGCGTAACGCGCGTGGTTGGCGGCAATCGGTACGTGTTTTCGCTGGGGTGGGTGCGGAAAGGTGCAGGCTAATGCAGCGCGGGCGCGGCGATGTGCAGTATGAGGACATACTTGTGGGCGATGGCGAGATTGCTCAACGCGGGGGATTGGTCGAAATTCAATACACACTATCCTTGAATCACGGGGATATTGTTCAGCGCGATCAGCTATATGAGTTTCGTATCGGCGAACAGCAAGTTGTAGCCGGTCTTGAATATGGGGTGGAGGGCATGCGCGTCGGAGGACAAAGGCATATTCG
>JAEUNB010000385.1 GCA_016790625.1 Betaproteobacteria bacterium
ACACCAGTAGCGCCACGCTGACGGTGACCGCAACGTCGCCAGCGATCACGCTGACTGCATCTGCTGTCAATTTCGGCACGCGCACCATCAACACCACCAGCCCGGTTACTACGGTTACCCTGACCAATACGGGAATGGCGAACCTGCTTATTTCCGCCATCACCGGCACGGGCGGTGACTTTGCCTTCACCACCACCTGCCCGATTTCCACGCCGCCGGTATTCGTGGCCGGAACGTGTACGTTCAATATCACCTTCACACCTCTGACGGCGGCTGCACTGACCGGTAGCATCACTATTGCCAGCAACGCACCCGGCAGTCCGCACGTGATCAGCCTGAGCGGTACCGGTACGGCGGTGGCGGTGCCAAATATTGCGTTGAGCGCCAGCCTGATCGACTTTGGCAGTCAGCCACTGGGTACTACCAGTGAGGAAATCCTGCTGGCCGTTACCAACCCCGGTTTTGCGACGCTGAGTCTCTCCGGCATTGCGGTGACGGGGGCTGACTTTCAACGTGCGATACCCGCATCCGCGCCGGCATCGAATTGCGGTACCAGCCTGGCGCCCGGTGGTCTTTGTTTTATTGCGTTGCGATTCACGCCGTCCGCTCTTGGGTCGGTATCCGGTCAGGTCAACATTACCAGCAATGCCGCCGGCTCTCCTCATGTGGTCAGCCTCGCGGGGATCGGTACCGCATTGGCCCAACCAGGTATCACCTTGCCGTCGTCGGTGAATTTCGGCAATCAGGCAATCAATACCACCAGCAGTGGCCTTGCACTTTCCATTCTCAACGATGGCAACGCAGTTTTAGCCATCAGTTCGGTCGTCATCAGCGGCGCCAATGCTTCCGAGTTCCGTACCGCCGGCGACTGCAGCAGCGTGGCACCGCTGGCTACCTGCACCCTTACGTTGACATTCGCGCCGGGTGCGGTTGGTGCACGGACTGCACTATTGACGATTACCAGCAATGCCCATGGCAGCTCATCTTCGGTCAGTACAGTCGCGTTGACGGGAACCGGCATCCTGCCTGCGGCACCCATCGTCAGTCTCAGTCTGACCGCGATCGGTTATGGCAACAACATCTTCGGCGGCGCGACGCCCAACCAGAGTGTGACTTTGCGCAATACCGGCGGCGCGGCACTGGCGGTTTCCAGTATCTTCACCATCGGTGATTTCGTTCAGAGTAACAACTGCCCGAGCAGCTTGGCACCGGGCGCAAGTTGCGTGGTCAATGTGCTGTTCAGTCCGCTGGGCATGGGGGGCCGCTCAGGAGAGTTGCAGGTGTTGAGCAATGCAGTCGGCAGCCCCCATAAAGTGCAACTATCGGGCACGGGATGTCGCTGGTTCAGCCAGGCGCAGTCGCGCTTGTTCCTGACGTTATGCGGTAATTAAGTCCGCGGCAACAGGTAGTACAAAACTCCAGCACTGGCGCGGGTTTCGGGCGGAAATAGCCTGAAACGCCGCGCCAGTGCTGGAGTTTTCTTTTGGCTATTGACCGTCGATACCAAACGCCGGTAATCCGCATGGTGTTCATTTAATCTGGCCAGTGTCGCCATGCAGAGCACGCCAGCGCTGCACTCAACTGCGGTCGATTTGCGTGCGCTGCAGCAATCTCGCCGCAATAGAACGTGTCCGTCTTCGGTGCTACACTCGCTCGGCACATCAGCGGCAAAATTTGCGATAATTCATCAAATAAAGAATTTTCCGCCAACGCCGATTTATTCCATCGACCAGACCATCGACGCGAGTACATGAGCCAGGACATCATTCTCGAAACCCGGCAGCTGACCAAGGAGTTCAAAGGGTTTGTCGCCGTCGACGGCGTCAATCTGAAAGTCAAACGCGGCTCGATTCACGCGCTGATCGGTCCGAATGGCGCCGGCAAGACCACGGTGTTCAACCTGCTGACCAAGTTCCTGCCGGTCACATCGGGCCAGATTCTCTACAACGGCCAGGACATCACCGCCGAAAAGCCGGTACAGGTGGCACGCCGCGGTATGGTGCGCTCGTTCCAGATCTCCGCTGTATTTCCGCATCTCACTGTGCTGGAAAATGTGCGTGTCGGCTTGCAGCGAAAACTCGGTACCAGCTTTCATTTCTGGAAGCCGGAGTCGACGCTGCATTCGCTCAATGCCCGTGCCATGGAGTTGCTGGAGGCGGTGGATCTGGCTTCGTTTGCCGATACGCAGACGGTCGAGCTTCCCTATGGCCGCAAGCGCGCGCTGGAGATTGCCACCACGCTGGCACTCGACCCGGAACTGATGCTGCTGGACGAGCCGACGCAGGGCATGGGGCACGAGGACGTCGGGCGCGTGGTAGAACTGATACGCAAGGTAGCGGCCAACCGTACGGTGCTGATGGTTGAGCACAATATGAGCGTGATCGCCAATCTTTCCGACACCATTACCGTGCTGGCGCGTGGCAGCGTGTTGGCCGAAGGGCCGTACGAGACAGTATCGAAAGATCCGAAAGTGCTTGAAGCTTACGTTGGCACTGTCGAGGAAGCGGCATGAGCGGCGCGTTGTTGTCGGTCTCCAATTTGCAGGCCTGGTATGGCGAATCGCACATCCTGCATGGTGTCGATTTTGAGATTAAGCGCGGCGAACTGATTACCCTGCTGGGCCGCAACGGCGCCGGACGTACCACCACGTTGAAGGCGATGCTGGGCTTGACCGGAAAGCGGTCCGGGTCGATCAAGATCGATGGCGTGGAAGCCGTCAACCTGCCGACGCACAAGATTGCACGCTTGGGATTGGGTTATTGCCCGGAAGAGCGCGGCATTTTTTCCAGCCTGAGCTGCGAAGAGAATTTACTGCTGCCGCCTGCGGTGGGCGAGGGCGGCATGAGTGTCGATGAAATCTATGCGATGTTCCCGAACCTTAAGGAGCGCCGCTCCAGCCAGGGCACGCGATTGTCGGGTGGCGAGCAGCAGATGCTGGCGATGGCGCGTATCCTGCGCACCGGCGCCAAGATCCTGCTGCTGGATGAAATCACCGAGGGTCTCGCGCCGGTGATTGTGCAAACTTTGGGACGCGTGATCCGCGAGCTCAAGGCCAAGGGACTCACCATTATCATGGTCGAGCAGAATTTCCGGTTTGCCGCGCCGCTGGCCGACCGCCACTACGTGATGGAGCATGGCAAGATTGCCGCCGTGGTGGAAAAACAAGATCTGGCCGCCAAGGCCGACATGCTGCATGAATATCTGGGGGTGTAGCAGCACATCCGCGGCAAGGCAGGCATGAATAGATAGCAGTGTTTGATTCAAACAGTGGTCTACAACAACGAGGAGTGAGTGAAATGAAACGCAAACTGATGACAGCAATCGTCTCGGCGGCATTGGCAACATGCGCAACCGTCGTGCAGGCGCAGCAGGGCAAGCTTTCCGATGACGCACTGAAGATCGGCGTGTTGACCGATATGTCCGGCCTGTATGCAGATTTCGGTGGCCCGGGTGCGGTATTGGCAGCAAAGATGGCGGTGGAAGACTTCGGCGGCAAGATGTTCGGCAAGAACATCGAAGTGCTCTCAGCCGATCACCAGAACAAACCCGATATCGCCAAGAACCTGACGCAGCAATGGTATGACCGCGACAAGGTCGACATGACGGTCGAAAACCTGAACTCCGGCGTTGCGCTGGCCGTGACCGGCCTCGCCAAGGAAAAGAACAAGATCGCGATCGTCACGGGTGCAGCGTCATCGCGCCTGACCAATGATTCATGCGCGCCGGGCACCACGGTGCATTGGGTGTATGACACTATCTCGCTGGCCAATGTGGTCGGCAAGGCAGTGGTGAAAGCCGGTGGCGATAGCTGGTTCTTTCTGACGGCGGACTATGCCTTCGGCCATTCGCTGGAGAAAGACACGGGCGACGTGGTCAAGGCCAATGGCGGCAAGGTCAATGGCGCAGTGCGCCATCCACTGAACGCCACCGACTTCTCTTCGTTCCTGCTGCAAGCGCAAACTTCCAAGGCGAAGGTAGTCGGCCTGGCCAATGCCGGTGGCGATACCGTCAACAGCATCAAAGCTGCTGCCGAGTTCGGCATCACCAAGAATCAGAATCTGGCTGCCTTGCTGATGCTGATTACCGACGTGCACGCACTGGGCCTGAACACGGCGCAGGGTCTGTATCTGTCGGAAGGCTGGTACTGGGACATGAACGACGAGAACCGTGCGTTCGCCAAGCGTTTCGAAGCGCGCAACAACGGCAAGAAGCCGAACATGAACCAGGTTGGCGTGTACTCGGCAACCCTGCACTATCTGAATGCCGTGAAGGCAGCCGGTACCGACGACACCGCAGCCGTGATGAAGAAAATGCAGGACACACCGATCAACGACGTGTTCGCCAAAAACGGTAAGCTGCGTCCGGATGGCCGCATGGTGCATGACATGCATCTTTTCCTGGTGAAGAAGCCCTCGGAGTCCAAAGGCCCTTGGGATTACTACAAGCACATGGGCACCGTGAAGGGCGAGGAAGCTTTCCAGTCGCTCGAAAAATCCCAGTGCCCGCAGTTCATGAAGAAGAGCTGATCGGCTGATTGTCAGCCGTGACCGTGGACAGGCTGCGCCAGTTGCATCGGCAGCCTGTCCAATCTGAATTTCTGCAACGAATCGACTCATGACCGAAATCTTCGGTATTCCCATTCAAGCCCTGATGGGCCAGCTCACGATCGGGCTGGTCAACGGCTGCTTTTACGCCATGCTGTCGCTCGGCCTGGCGGTGATTTTCGGCATGCTTAACGTGGTCAACTTTGCCCACGGCGCGCTCTATATGGTGGGCGCATTTTTTTCCTGGATGTTGCTGAATTACGCCGGCGTCAATTACTGGTTCGCATTGATCCTGGCGCCCATTGGCGTGGCCATCGTCGGCGTGATTATCGAGAAGACGATGCTGCGCTGGCTGTATCAGCTCGATCATCTGTATGGATTGCTGCTGACCTTCGGCCTCGCGTTGATCATTGAAGGCATTTTTCGCCACAACTACGGTTCGTCCGGCCAGCCGTATGAGCTGCCTGATGTGTTTCGCGGCGCGTTCGATCTGGGCTTCATGTTCCTGCCGAAGTATCGCGCCTGGGTAGTGGTGATGTCGATCGTGGTATGTCTTGCCACGTGGTACCTGATCGAGAAAACCAAATTGGGCGCCTATCTGCGTGCGGGAACGGAAAACCCGAAGTTGGTTCAGGCGTTCGGCATCAACGTTCCGCTGATGGTGACGCTGACCTATGCCTTTGGTGTCGGCCTGGCAGGCCTTGCGGGCGTCATGGCCGCGCCGGTCTATCTGGTCAACCCGACCATGGGCTCGGGCATCATCATTGTCGTGTTCGCCGTCGTCGTGATCGGCGGCATGGGGTCGATTCTCGGCTCGATCGTTACCGGTTTGGCGCTGGGGCTGATCGAGGGACTGACCAAGGTTGTCTATCCTGAAGCATCGAGCACGGTGGTGTTTATCATCATGGCCATCGTCCTGCTGATTCGTCCAGCCGGATTGTTCGGGCGGGAGAAGTAGATGAGCCGCACTGCAATCCTTTACGTTGTGTTGCTGGCGATGGCGTGTATAGCCCCGTTCGTCGGCTACCCGCTGTTCCTGATGAAATGCCTGTGCTTTGCCTTGTTTGCCTGCGCGTTCAACCTGCTGGTGGGATTCACGGGGCTGCTGTCATTCGGCCACGCCATGTTTTTCGGCTTTGCCGCTTACGCATGCGCGCATTCGGCAAAAGTCTGGGGCTGGACGCCGGAAGTAGCCATCCTGTTCGGCACGCTGTCGGCCGGCTTGATGGGGCTGGTGGTAGGTTGGCTGGCGGTGCGCCGTCAAGGCATCTATTTCGCCATGGTCACGTTGGCACTGTCGCAGATGGTCTACTTCATCTGCGTGCAGGCGCCGTTCACCTATGCGGAAGACGGCATTCAGGGTGTTCCGCGCGGCAAGCTGTTGGGCGTGATCGATCTTAAAGACGACATGGTCATGTACTACTTTGTGCTGGCCATTTTCGCGGCGGCGTTTGCGTTGATCTATCGCGTGATTCACTCGCCGTTCGGCCAGGTGCTGAAATCGATCCGCGAGAATGAACCGCGCGCCTTGTCGCTGGGTTACGACGTGGACAAGTACAAACTGGTTGCCTTTGTATTGTCAGCCGCACTTGCCGGTTTGGCGGGAGCGACGAAATCGTTGTCGCTGGGCTTGGCCACGCTGACGGATGTGACGTGGCAAATGTCGGGCGAAGTAGTGCTGATGACCTTGCTGGGTGGGATGGGCACCATCCTGGGGCCAGTGGTCGGCGCGTCGGCGATTATTGCGATGGGCAACTACCTTTCCGGTTTTGGCTCCTGGGTCACCATCATCATGGGCGCGACCTTTGTCGTCTGTGTTCTGCTGTTCCGGCGCGGCATTGTTGGTGAAATCGAGCATCGTCTGGGCAAGAAGAAAAGCCCGTAGCGCCTCTTTGCCACCCAGATAAACTCCAGTATTGGCGCGGTGTTACAGGCATTTTTGGCCTGAAAGCCGCGCCAATACTGGAGTTTCAGTTTGTGGTCGCCTGATTGTAGAGATTGAAGGCATGGCCTTGCGCCGCGCCCACGCATCTCGTCTATAATTCAAACGCTCGTTTTAATTTCGCTTTTTCTCCCTATCGAGAGCCTTCCAATGAAAATAATTGTCCCCGTGAAACGGGTGGTCGACTACAACGTCAAGGTGCGGGTCAAAGCCGACCAGACCGGCGTCGATATCGCCAACGTCAAAATGTCCATGAATCCCTTCGACGAAATTGCCGTCGAGGAAGCGATCAAGCTGAAGGAAGCGGGCGTAGCCACCGAAATCGTCGCGGTGTCGATCGGCGTGACGCAATGCCAGGAAACGCTACGTACTGCACTGGCGATGGGCGCCGACCGGGCCATCCTGGTTGAAACCGCCGCGGAAGTGCAGCCGCTGGCCGTGGCCAAAGTGCTCAAGGCACTTTGCGAAAAGGAAGCGCCGCAACTGGTGATCCTCGGCAAGCAGGCCATCGATGACGACTCCAATCAAACCGGTCAGATGCTGGCCGCGTTGATGAATTGGCCGCAAGCGACGTTCGCTTCCAAGGTGACTGTTGCCGCCGGAAACGCCGATGTAGTGCG
>JAEUNB010000014.1 GCA_016790625.1 Betaproteobacteria bacterium
TCGAGCTTCTGCTTCAACGTTTCCACGTTGTACAGCACGCCGTCGTAGGTCGATTGCGTGATGGTGAGGATGCGCGGCTTGGCTTTTTTGTCGGTGATAAACGGGTTGGCGTCGATCTTCTTCTGGATCGTTGCCGGCTCGAATTCCGACAGCGGAATCGGGCCGATGATGCCCAAATGATTTCGCGTCGGCATCAGGAATACCGGATTGGCGCCGGTCATCATGATCGCGTGCAGGATGGACTTGTGACAGTTGCGGTCCACCACCACGATATCGCCCGGCGCTACGTTGGCATGCCAGACCATCTTGTTCGAGGTCGAGGTACCGTTGGTGACGAAGTAGCAATGGTCGGCGTTGAAAATGCGTGCGGCATTGCGCTCGGAAGCCGCAACGGGGCCAGTGTGATCCAGCAACTGGCCCAATTCCTCAACCGCGTTGCACACGTCGGCGCGCAGCATGTTCTCGCCGAAGAACTGGTGGAACATCTGGCCGATGGGTGACTTGAGGAATGCCACGCCGCCCGAGTGTCCCGGGCAGTGCCACGAGTACGAGCCGTCCTCGGCGTAATCGATCAGCGCCTTGAAGAACGGCGGCTGCACGCTCTCCAGGTAGCTCCGCGCCTCGCGGATGATGTGACGCGCCACGAACTCCGGCGTGTCTTCAAACATGTGAATGAAGCCGTGCAATTCACGCAGGATGTCGTTCGGCAAATGACGCGAGGTTTTTGTCTCGCCATAAACATAGATCGGGATCTCCGCATTCTTGAAGCGGATTTCCTCAATGAACTTGCGCAGGTTGAGCACCGCTGGATCGAGCTCCGGCCCCGGAGTGAACTCTTCATCGTCTATCGACAGGATGAAGGCCGAGGCACGGCTTTGCTGCTGGGCGAACTGCGACAGGT
This sequence comes from Betaproteobacteria bacterium, assembly GCA_016790625.1. Classification (GTDB taxonomy): domain Bacteria; phylum Pseudomonadota; class Gammaproteobacteria; order Burkholderiales; family Usitatibacteraceae; genus UKL13-2. The sequence continues at coordinate 902 of JAEUNB010000014.1, forward strand.
CGCCGTAGCTCGTGACACCGAGTACTTCCATGCCCTCCTTCTCGATCGCCTCCGCCAGCGCACGGATACCCAGGCCGGAAGTATTTTCCGAGCGGAAGTCTTCATCGATGATGACGATGGGAAAGCGGAATTTCATGGCATCTCTCTCACTTGTAGAGCTTCAGGAACAAAGTGCGGAACCGGCAACGACCGGAACGGGAAAGCGCGGGATTATACGGCAGCCAGACTGCACGATTGCGGTAATTTAGAAATGCTCATCGGAGCGCAGAAATCGCCACTGCCCCATCGGCAGGTCGCCTAGTTTGACCTTGCCGATACGGATCCGTTTCAAGCCCACCACCCTGAGGCCGACCAGCTCGCACATGCGACGTATCTGGCGCTTCTTGCCTTCGCGCAGGATAAAATTGAGCTGATCCTCGTTCTGCCAACGCACCTTGGCGGGTTTCAACGCCTTGCCGTCCAGCGACAGGCCATGGTTGAGCCGTTTCAAATCGGCATCAGACAATTTCCCGGTCACGCGCACCAGATACTCCTTGTCCACTGCCGAGTCTTCGCCAATCAGTTGCTTTGCCACCCGGCCGTCCTGCGTCAGGACAAGAAGGCCGGTCGAATCGATATCCAGCCGCCCCGCGGGCGCCAGCTCCTTCAGATGCTCGCGCTTGAATGCCACCGTGCCACCCGCTTGTTGCGTCTCCGGGCGAATCAGAACGATCGCCGGCTGATAACCCGGTTCGGGTTGCCCGGATACGTAGCCGACCGGCTTGTTCAGCAGCACCGTCATGCGCTCGCCTTGCGCGGCCTGGGCGGGCAGATCAAGCTTGACTGCGACGGTCGGCAACACCTTGGTACCCAGCTCGCTCACGCGTTTGCCATCGACAAACACCCAGCCGCGCTGGATATATTCATCGGCTTCGCGGCGCGAGCAGAGTCCGCGTTCGGACATCAGTTTGGACAGGCGGATCGGTTCAGCGGGTTCCATCGGCAGGCAGGGAGGCAAGTGGTATTTTGCAAAGCCGTTAGTTTGACCGAATGAACGGGTTTGTGCTTAAATTCGCCCTCCTCGGATGCAGCTTTCCGGGCGGTTAGCTCAGCGGTAGAGCACTGCCTTCACACGGCAGGGGTCACTGGTTCGATCCCAGTACCGCCCACCAGATAATAAAGGCCCTCTTCGGGCCTTTTTGTTTTTTTTGCCGAACACAAATACGCGCGCCGTTTGACGCACCAACTAAACAGTTGTAGGTTGTCCGAGGACATCCCTGTGCATACCGATGGGAAGCGGCGTTGAAAAATCCTAGGAAAGACCGGCAGATTTCGAAACGCCCCCCATCACGGAACGAATCCGGCATGCCGCCAGCCTGGAGACAGTTCGAAAACATAGTCGCACGAATAGAAAAGACCTTGGTCAAGGAGAGCGCCCAAGTTAGATCACCAGATTATTTGACTCACCCTGAAACTGGCCAACAGCGTGAAGTCGATGCAAGCATCCGGGTCAAGGTAGGTAGTACAAATATGCTGATTACGCTGGAATGCCGAGATAGAAAGAAGAAGCAGGACGTAATGTGGATCGAGCAGCTGGCAGCCAAAAAGGATTCACTACAAATCGATCGAACTATCGCCGTGTCTGCGAAAGCTTTCACTCGCAATGCGATGTTAAAAGCAAAACGCTACGGTATCGACCTTCGCGTGTTGAGTGAAGTTACACCGGACGATATAAAGGGCTGGCTATCGCCAGCGACGATCAAAGTCGAAGCGCACGGCTTCGATATCGTCGGCGAGCCGCACATTGTAGTTGCGATCGTACCTGGAGAACATCCAGAAAGCATGCAATTCGCGGGAAAAAAAACGGGCGACGTAGTGCTGTCCCGAGACGGAAAAACTGCGACGCACTCTGTCACCGATGTTCTTCAGGGAATGGTTGAAGCAGAAAAGATTTTTCAAAGAGTCCCAGAGAACACAACACAGGATTTTGAGGTTGATAAACGATTTAGAGGTGAATGGTTCGCCTTGACTAACCTTGGCTTACGGAAGGTGCTCCAGATCAAAGGTCGCGTTCGTCTGACTCGGACTGTGCATGAAGCTCCACGATCAAAGGCGGTGGAGTACCTGGATGTCGGCAGCGACAGCGCCGTTCCCATTCGCCGCTCAGAATATGTAGTGACTCTACCGGCCATCAACCGTACGATTCGTGCGTCGTTTCAAGGCAAGGCTGGCGAGCCGTCAATGGACGGAATCGTCGAAGTATTTCCACCAGATGTAACCCCGATCTAACGAAAAGCCCTATCCCGAGCAAGACGCAACGAACACTATTGGCCCATCTTCCGTGGTGCGAACTTGCCAAACGGTCACAGATCGCCGTCTGGCACGTCTTCAAGCACAAGAGCTAAAGTCCGCGTCCGCACAAAGGGGGCAACGCAGTGGAAGTCTCTCACTTCGGCGCCTTCAACAACCCCGCCGGAATTTTCTTGATCAGCGGCACCAGTTGATGCAGGAACGCAGTAAGAGCAGACGTCCTGCGCCAGATCATCGCAATGCGCCGATGCGGAGCAGGTTCTGCGAAGGGAATCAGCGACACACCCGGCGATGACGGCGCCGGAGCATGAACCGAGAGCGCCGGCATCAACGTCATGCCGACATTGGCGCTGACCATGTGCCGCAGCGTTTCCAAACTAGTCGCGCGAAAACCGGTGCGCTCGCCTGCGCCGGCCATCTGGCACACTTCCAACGCCTGCTCACGCAGGCAATGTCCATCATCCAGCAGCAGTAGGCGTTCTTCAGCGAGATCGTTCAGCTTCACGCGTTTGTTGCCTGCCATCTTGTGCTGGCGGTTCACCGCGAGCACAAAAGTTTCCTCGAACAGAAACTCCGCATGCAACGTGTCGTCGTGAACCGGCAACGCAAGGATCGCCGCATCGAGTTCGCCTTCGTGCAGCTTTTTCAGCAGCACTTCGGTCTTTTCCTCGACCAGAATCAGCTCAAGCTTGGGGAAACGAGCGACGATGTTCGGCACCACATGCGGCAGGAGATATGGCCCCAGCGTGGGGAAAATACCCAAACGCACGGTGCCAGATTCCGGGTCCCTGGCTCGCCGGGCGATGGCCTTGATTTCGTCGGCCTCACGAAGGATCACACGCGCCCGCGCGACCACCGCTTCTCCAACCTCCGTCAGCATGACATTGCGCGGGCTGCGCTCGACCAGGGCGGCGCCAATTTCGTCTTCAAGTTTTTTCAGTTGCGTGGACAGGGTTGGCTGCGAGACAAAGCTCGCCTCCGCCGCACGGCCAAAGTGTTTATGGTCCGCCAGTGCCACCAGATAACGCAGATCGCGCAGATTCATGAATGCTCCATCGCTCCGTCGCCAATGCGGCAATAGAGCTCTTCAATAGCTTCGATGATAGCAATACAAGCCGTCGATGCCCACCATCTGCCCGTCCTACGCCTAGCGGCAGGCTTTGTTGCCGGGCGACGACAGTTTAGAATCCGCTTAACTCTTTCATCACCACACTTTGCGCATGCAAAAATTCGGCTTCCGCATTCAGACACACGCCGGCTTGACGGTGGATAACCTGCTGATTCACGGCGTGGATCGTGCGCAGGCGGAGAACAAATTACGGCAGATGTATCACCGCTGCACCATCCTCGAATGCAAGGTGGTGGACGATTTGCCACGCGGCGACGGCACCGATCTGGAGGGGGCGATCTCTTTGATCGTCGGCAAGGACAAGTAAGTCGCGGCCAGCCGGCCGGCGAGGGCGGCAATGATCAGGCTGCGATAGCCAGGAAGTCGTTGGCCTTCAGCTCTTCGTACAGGGCCTGATAGTCCAGCGCGCCGCGGCTGCCGGGCGCATGATCGAATACGTCGGTCTCGGCGAACGGGCTTTCCGCCAGCGACACACTCTCGGCAATTTTCGTTTCGCAGACATCGCTGCCGAAACGTTCGCGGAAGGTTTTGTCGATTTCCCACGACATTTTTCGGCGTGAGTCGAAACGGGTAATAACGTAGCGCCGCTCGATACGCTTTTTCAGCACCGGGCCCAGCGCGTTCAGTGTCTTCTCCACCTGCAGCGCGCCTTTCACGGCAAGGTAATCAGCCGACACCGGCACCAGCACTTTGTCTGCGGCGAAGATGGCCGATAGCGAAAGCACACCAAGCAGCGGACAGCAATCAATGATCACCGGACGCACGCCATTCAGGTTTTCGCGTGTCAGAGCCAGCTTTAGGCGGTTAAGAACATTCGGCCCTTTGCCGAATTGGGTATCGACCTTGGCCAACTCAAGGTGGGCGGGAATCAGGCTGGAGCTGCGCTCGGTGGCGTAAACCAGATCCGTCAGCGGTTTGCCATCGCGGAAGAAGGCGTAGACGCTGGCATCGCTGGAGGCCACCGTCACGCCGGACAAATAGGACAGGTGTGCCTGCGGGTCGAGGTCAATCGTCAATGGCGACTCGCCGGCGCGCGCGAGTGCCGCAGCGAGGTTAAGCGCCGTGGTGGTTTTGCCGACACCGCCTTTTTGATTGAAGACCGTAATGCGAGGCATGGTTTTCGCTACTTTCGATTTGGAAAACGCTGGGAATCAACTTTGTTCACAGTGTTTCAATCAGAACGAAACTCATTTTTAGCACTGATTCAAATGCTTAGCAATGTTTTTTGAAGTTTATAACTAAAAAAGCTTTCTAACTTGCACCGCCGGACCGACCTTTTCCGTCACATTGCACAAGATTTTCGCGCCACCGTGCGACAAATTGATTGCAGCAATACAGGGAGTAGTGAATTTTGTTGACTGCCGACAGCATCCTGAGAAAAACCGAAAAGGGCGTGGAAGAGATGGACACCCGCGCCTATCACCTACCCGCCAAGCTGCGCGCCGCACTGATCCTGGTTGACGGCGAATCGACGCTGGGCGAAATCCTCGAACGCTGCGGCGAGTTCGCCGAGCGGGTAGAGACGCAATTGATCGAACTGCTGGAAACGGGCTTCGTTGAAAACCAGATTGAATACGCCGAGGGCGAGGAAGAGACCGCCGAGGCCGCCCCGGCTCGCGATATGCGGAATTTCTAAGCGAGGCAGACGAAGCGCCAGCTAAGGCATCGGCGGAACGACCGACAGCCAATCCATATTGGTTTCCATCGGGTCGGCAAGCGGCTTGTTGGCATCGGCAAGGTATCCCGGGAAGCGCTTCGCCATCAGCTCCAGCTGGTCGGTAAAAATGCCGTCCACACCGAGCGCCAGCAAATCGCTGACCCGCTCGGGATCGTTCACCGTATAGGTCAGCACGCGATACTCCCGCGCATGGAACATCCGCACCAGATCGGCATCGATATGCTGGTGGTGGCAATGGATCGATACGCAAGAGAGTCGTTCCAGTACCGACAAATGCTCTTCCGTAGGCGCTTTCACCAGATAGCCCATCGGTAAGCGCGGCGCTGCCTCGCGTGCCGCCCCCAGCGCCTCAAGACTGAACGACGAAATAAGCGGCTTCACCAGGCGATCACCCCACAGCTCCAGGCACAATTCCGCGACAATGCGGCCGGTTTCAATCTCGCGTCCTTCGCAAGGCTTGATCTCCACATTGGCCATCAGTCCCAGCCCATGCAGATAGCGCGCAACAGCCGAGAAGCGCGGAATCCTCTCGCCGCGAAACGCATTGCTGTGCCACGAGCCTGCGTCCAGCAGTTCCAGCTCACTCATTGTCTTGTCCGCCACGCGTCCGGTACCGTTACTGGTACGCTCCAGCGTCGAGTCGTGCATCAGCATGGCGATCGAATCGCCGGACAGCTTCACGTCAAATTCAACCGCCGCATAAGAATGCTGATGCCCGGTCTTCATCGCCGCCAGCGTATTTTCCGGCGCAAGGCTGCCGCCGCCGCGGTGCGCAAACAGTGTCGGATAGGGCCAGTTGGCATTAGGTGCGGGAGAGTGCGGTGTGGACACGGAACCTCCTCAAAACATGGAAACCAGCAATGGGCGCAGCAACAAAATTGCCGCAATAGCGTAACCAGCCGCCAGCAAGTCATCAAACATCACGCCGAACCCGCCCTTGATAGTACGGTCCGCAACGTTGATCGGCCACGGCTTGAAGATATCAAACACCCTAAACAGCAAAAATGCAATCAGCCACCAAGCCAATCCATGGGGCGTAAAAGCGAGCACTAGCAGGAACGCGGCGATTTCATCAATGACGATACCGCCATGATCGGACACGCCGAGGGCACGGCCAGCTACGGCAGACGCCCAGATGCCTGCGAGGAAAAATAGTGCCGCAGTGCATATAACCGCCGACATGCCCAACATTTGTACCGCAGCGAAAATCGGAAACGCCACCAGCGTCCCCCAAGTGCCAGGCGCCTTGGGCATCAGACCCGCGCCAAAGCCGAACGCCAGCAAATGTGCCGGGTGACTCAAGAGAAAATTCCAGTCAGGGCGCTTCATGAGGAAAAGTGATCGAAGCCCGCGGCAGACGCGGTCATGAGTTCACCCTTTTCATCACGCGCCACCACACCAACGTCCCCTTGCCTCATCACGCCGATGCGAGTCATAGGCACGCCGACTTCCGCGGCAATTGAATCAATCCTCGCGCGCATGGCTGCCGGTGCTGTGAAGCACAATTCGTAATCATCCCCGCCCGCAAGTCCGCACGGCACACGCAATTCCGGCCCCACGGAAAGCAGCGCGGGCGAGAGCGGGACACTGGCCCATTCGATCTCCGCCATCAGTTTCGAGCGCTCGCAGATGTGCCCCAGATCCGCGAGCAAGCCATCGGAGATATCGATCGCAGCGCTGGCGATACCACGCAAGGCGAGTCCCAACTCGATCCGTGGCAATGGAGAATGCAAACGTTCGGCGGCGCGCTCGAACACATTAGGCTTCAGCGCGACCTTTGACTGCATGTGCTTCAACGCCAGCGCTGCGCCACCCAGGCTGCCTGAAACCCAGACATCGTCTCCGGCCTTTGCGCCGTCGCGACGCAGCGCGGATGAAAGCGGCACTTCACCAAACACCGTCAAGGTCATCGACAGTGGGCCGCGTGTCGTGTCTCCGCCGATCAATTCGACGTTGTACCGGTCGGCCAGCGAAAAAAACCCCCGGGAAAATGCGTCGAGCCAGGCATCATCCACGGACGGCAGCGTCAGCGCCAGCGTGACATAGCGCGGCACAGCACCCATTGCGGCCAGATCGGAGAGATTGACGGCCAGCCCCTTGTGGCCCAGCTTCACGGGATCGGCATCAACAAAAAAATGCGTACCGGATACCAGCGTGTCTGTGGATACCGCCAGTACATGGCCATCCGCCACTCCAATCAGCGCACAATCGTCGCCGACGCCCAGTGCCGCGCGCGGCGTCGGGCGGGTGAAGTATCTGGCAATCAGACTGAATTCGGGCGTCATGGCAAATTCATGGCGCGCGGCCGGATGGGTCAGGGCTTGTCAGACTTGGCCAAGCGCCGCGTTTTGGTAACAACCGTCGGTGTTTTTTTTGCCGCCCGCTTCGGCGTCTGGTCCGGATTGGCCGCTTGAAAGGCGATTTCGTCACCGCGCACGCCTGCAGCAAGCTTGTCGAGCACGCCATTCACATACTTATGGCCATCAGTACCGCCGAAGGATTTGGCCAGCTCAATGGCTTCATTGATGATCACGCGATACGGCGTTTCCGGCATGTTCGACAACTCGAATGCGCCAATCAACATCACGCCGCGCTCGATCGGACTGATTTCGCCCCACTCGCGATCGACATGCGGCACCAGTTGCTCTCGCAGCGCATCGGCGTGCTTCATCACACCACTCACCAGCAGCGAAAAAAGATTGGCATCGGCCTTGGCGAAACCCTCCATCGCCACATACTGCTTTTCAATATCGGCCAGATTCTGACCGGCCAATTGCCATTGATACAGTGCCTGCAAGGCAAATTCGCGTGAACGCCGACGGGCATTTTTCATCGCGCCTCCCTTCCCGCCGCAATGGCTTTCAGTGCATGCGCCATCTCGATGGCGGCGTGAGCGCAATCCGCGCCCTTCTCGTTGACACGCGCCTCGGCCTGTTCGTCGGAATCGACGGTCAGGATGCCATTGGCAATAGGCACCCCGGTCTCCAGCATCACGTCCATCACGCCGCGACAGCTCTCGTTCGACACCACTTCAAAGTGATAGGTCTCGCCGCGAATCACCGCACCGATTGCAATCAATGCATCGTAGTGGCGCGTCAGTGCCATGGTCTGCAGCGCCACCGGAATTTCAAGAGCACCGGGCACGGTGATGTGATCGATGTCAGCCTCCGCCACACCTTTGGCACGCAGCGCCTCCACGCACGCCGTATTCATTTTCACGACGACCGGTTCATTAAAACGGCTCTGCACAATACCGATTTTCAGGTCACGGCCATCCAGATTGGGTTTGATCGAATTCAAATTACACGACTTTCAGTTTGCGTTCGCTACTCGGTGGCACGAAGTCCACCACTTCCAGTTCAAAACCCGCCATCGACGGCATTTTCTTGGGCCATGCCAGGACGCGCATCTTGCGCACATTGAGCGCACGCAGGATCTGCGCACCGATGCCGTGCATGCGCGGGTCCCACTTCGCCGGTCGCTTGTTTTTCTCCGCGTCCCCGGCAATGCGCTCCATTATCATCTCCGCCGTTTCGTGGCGGCGTAGCAGCACAATGACGCCAGTGCCTTCGGTGGCAATGATTCGCATCGCCTCCGCCACGGAATAGGCGTGCTGGCCTTCGTCAAAATCGAACAGGTCCAGCGACGTAAACGGCTCGTGCACCCGGGTCAACACCGGCACATCGGGATGGACATCGCCGCGACTCAGCGCCAGATGCACTTCATTGGCGGTCTTGTCATGAAAAGCGTGCAGCTTGAACGCGCCGTAAGGGGTGGCGATGGTTTTCACCGACACCTGTTCAACTAGTGTTTCGGTGACGGAGCGATAGCGAATCAGGTCGGCAATGGTACCCAACTTGAGTCCATGCTGTTTGGCAAATATCAGCAAATCGGGTAGGCGGGCCATTTCGCCGTCATCCTTGATGATTTCGCAGATCACCGCCGCCGGCGTGCGTCCGGCCAGCCGGGCCAGATCGCAACCTGCCTCGGTGTGTCCCGCACGCACCAGTACACCACCGGGCTTGGCCATCACCGGGAAAATATGGCCCGGTTGAACGATGTCATCCGGCCGGGCGTTCGCAGCGACAGCCACCTGCACGGTACGCGCACGGTCTGCCGCAGAAATACCGGTGGTGACGCCCGATGCAGCCTCGATGGACATGGTAAATGCCGTACCATGGGGCGTGCGGTTGTCGGACACCATCAACGGCAGGTTGAGCTGGCGGCAGCGTTGTTCCTCAAGCGTCAGGCAGATAAGGCCCCGTGCGTGCCGAGCCATGAAGTTGATCGCCTCCGGTGTAACGAAATCAGCCGCCATCACCAGATCGCCTTCGTTCTCCCGATCCTCGGCGTCGACCAGTACCACCATGCGACCGGCACGAAGTTCGTCGATGATTTCCTGCGTGGTGGCGATGTTTATCTCAGCATTACTCATTTGCTCGTTTCGTCCTTGCTCATCATCCGTTCGACATAGCGCGCCAGCAAGTCAATTTCCAGATTCACTTTCGCCCCTCGGCGCAGCAGGCGAATCGTCGTGACCTGATGCGTGTGCGGAATGATGTTGATTTCAAATGTTGCGGCACCACTTGGCGCATCGCTCACCTTATTCACCGTTAACGATACACCATTGACTGTGATCGACCCTTTGCGGGCGACAAAGCGGGCGAGTTCTTTTGGCGCCTCGATTTCCAGCCGCCAGGAGGCGCCCAAGTCTTCCATCACGGTGACCAGGCCCACACCATCGACATGACCGCTGACCAGATGTCCGCCCAGGCGATCGCCGAAGCGCAACGATTTTTCCAGATTAACTTCCAATCCCTGCGAAAGCCCGGTGGTCAGCGACAGCGTTTCGTTGGAGACGTCGACTGAAAAAGTCTCCGGACTTTTGGCCACGACGGTCAGGCAGCAACCATTTACGGCCACGGAATCGCCAATAGCGACATTGTGCAGGCCTAATCTCGGCGCATTGATAACCAGCCGCGTGTTCTGCGGCGTCACATCCGCTTTTTCGATAAGGCCGGTGGCCTCAATAATTCCGGTGAACATTATTCCGCTTTCAATACCTGCGCCGTGATTCGCAAATCCGGGCCAACCTGCCTTACGTCGCTGACTTTCAACTTTGTGCGCTGGTCGAGATTCTTCAACTCAGGCAACGCAAACAACCCACGCGCATCGTCGCCGAAAATACTGGGCGCAACATACGCAACGATCTCATCGACCATACCGGCGGACAGCAAGGATGCGTTCAGTTTGGCGCCGGTCTCGACCATCACATTATTCAGCCCGCGCGCGCCCAGCTGTTGCATCATCTTTTCCAGATCGACCTTGCCCTTGACGGTCTCAGTCTCGACCTTCATGACTTTTATACCCCTGGCCTCAAGTGCGGCGATACGCTCGGCTGAACCAGTTGCGGTTGCAATCAAGGTGTTGCCTCCCTGCAAAATGCGCGCGCTGTCCGCCACGTCCAGTCGGCTGTCGAGCAACACACGCAATGGTTGGCGATCGCAAAGTACATCGCGCACGGTCAATTCCGGATCATCCGTCATCAAGGTGCCAATGCCGGTCATCACCGCACAGGCTTCCGCACGCATGCGATGCACGTCGCGCCTCGCATCGGCACTGGTAATCCACTTCGATTCGCCATTCGCCAGCGCGGTCTTGCCATCCAGCGTCGCCGCCACTTTCAGCGTCAGCCACGGGCGGCCGCGCGTGACGCGAGCCAAAAATGCTTTCAACGAGCGTGCTGCCTCCGCCTGCATCAATCCCATCTCGACCCTGATACCGGCATTGCGCAGATTGTCATGGCCAGCGCCATTCACACCATGAAACGGGTCATGCAGCGCAGAAATCACGCGGGCCACTCTGGCCTTGATCAACAAGTCCGAGCACGCCGGCCCGCGCGACTTCGGGTGCAGCGAACACGGCTCCAGCGTCGAGTAGACCGTCGCCCCCTCGGGCGACTCAGTACACGCCTCCAGCGCCATGGCTTCGGCATGTGGGCGGCCACCTTTCTGCGTGAACCCCTCACCGATGATGCGACCGTGCTTGACGATGACACAACCCACAAAAGGATTTGGGGTGGTGATGCAGCGGCCGCGTTCGGCAACGGCCAGCGCTCGCGCCATCATGGCGTAGTCAAAAGCGGAAAACATGAGTGCTATTTCTTGGTGACTTCGCGGATGGCGTCCTTGAATTCCTCTACGTCAGAAAAGCTCTTGTATACCGACGCAAAGCGCACGTAGCCCACCTGATCGAGTTTTTTCAATTCTTCCATCACCATTTCGCCAATCTTGCGCGAGGGCAACTCGCGCTTGGCTTCGTTCAACACCGTCTGCTCGATACGCTCGACGGCTTCTTCCATCTTTGCCGTTTCCACCGGCCGCTTGTGCAAGGCACGGTGAAAACTCGTTTCAAGCTTGCCGCGCGAAAAATCCTCGCGCTGGCCGTTCGACTTCACAATCGTCGGCATCCTGAGTTCCGCCGTCTCGTAAGTCGTAAACCGTTTGTGGCATACGGTGCAACGCCGCCGCCGGCGCACCACATCGCCCTCTTCCGAGACGCGTGAATCGATCACCTGTGTTTCTTGCGCGGAACAGAACGGACATTTCATTTTCTAATCTCCGTCTCGCGCCGCCCGCTCAATCAGGCGCCGTAAACCGGGAATTTTTTGGTCAGCGCCGACACCTTGGCGCGCACCGCCGCGATATTCGCTTCGTCTCGCGGATTGTCGAGTACGTCGGCAATCAGATTGCCAGTCAACTCGGCTTCTGCTTCCATGAAACCCCGCGTCGTCATCGCCGGCGAGCCCAACCGCACGCCACTGGTGACGAATGGCTTTTCCGGATCGTTCGGGATTGCGTTCTTGTTTACCGTGATGTGCGCCGCACCCAGCGCTGCCTCGGCGTCCTTGCCAGTAATGTTCTTCGCGCGCAGGTCAACCAGCATCACATGCGATTCGGTGCCGCCGGAAACGATGCGCAGACCACGCTTGATCAGCGTCTTGGCGAGCACATCGGCGTTCTTCAATACCTGCTGTTGATAGGTTTTGAAGCCGGGCTCCAGCGCTTCCTTGAATGCCACCGCCTTGCCGGCAATCACATGCATCAACGGACCGCCCTGGATGCCCGGGAAAATCGCCGAGTTGATCTGCTTTTCCAGTTCGGCCTTCATCAGGATGATGCCGCCACGCGGACCGCGCAGCGACTTGTGTGTGGTCGAGGTCACCACGTCGGCATGCGGGATTGGGTTTGGATAGACGCCCGCAGCAGTCAGCCCCGCGTAATGCGCCATATCGACCATGAAATACGCGCCAACCTCCTTGGCGATCTTAGCAAAACGTTCGAAATCGATACGCAATGAATATGCCGATGCGCCAGCCAAAATCAGCTTCGGCTTCGATTCGCGCGCCAGCTTTTCCACCGCGTCGTAATCGATCGCCTCTTTCTCATTGAGACCATAGCTGACGATATTGAACCACTTCCCGCTCATATTCACCGGCGAGCCGTGCGTCAGATGTCCACCCATGGCGAGACTCATGCCGAGAATGGTGTCGCCCGGCTTCAGCAGCGCGAAATACACCGCCTGATTGGCCTGCGAGCCGGAATTGGGCTGCACATTGGCAGCATAGCCATGCACATCGCCACCGAACAGTTTCTTCACGCGCTCGATCGCCAGCGTTTCCACCACATCGACGAATTCACAGCCGCCGTAGTAGCGCTTGCCCGGATAGCCTTCCGCGTATTTATTGGTCAGCTGCGAACCCTGCGCCTGCATCACCGCCGGGCTGGTGTAGTTCTCCGAAGCAATCAGCTCGATGTGATCTTCCTGCCGCTGATTTTCCTTCTGGATGGCAGCAAAGATTTCGGGATCGATGGCAGCGACAGTATTCGAGTGCTGAAAGGCAGAGGACATGGTGTGTGGCCGGAAGCGTGGCACCCATTAACCAGGCACCAACAGATTGAAATTGCGCGGATTTTATCACGCACCCTCTGCGGACTGTGGCCGCCAACCGGGGGAAACACTACCGGTTGCGTTCTGGTCAGTGCCGGCCCGGAAGCAAAACCCTAGAACTGGCGCGGCTTTCCGGCCAAAACTGCCTGCGGGCCTGCGCCAATGCTGGAGTTTCAGTGCTAAATCAGCAACCTGCGACGACTTCCGCCGGCCGGCCCCCGAATCAAACGCCGATATAATCGAATCACAATAAAGTCGATAAATGCCGCAATCGGAGTTTTTCCGAGGGGGATGATGTGCAAGCCTTACTGAAACTGTCGCGTGCAATCGACGCGATTACCGAAATCATCGGCCGCTGGACTTATTGGCTGACGCTGGTTGCCGTGCTGGTCAGTTCCGGCAACGCGCTGATCCGCTACGCCTTCAACACCAGTTCCAACAAGTGGCTGGAGCTGCAGTGGTATCTGTTCTCGGCCGTGTTCCTGCTTTGCGGCGGCTATGCCTTGTTGCATAACTCGCACGTCCGCATCGACGTCATTTATTCCCGCTTCAAGCGCCGCACGCAGCTCTACATCGACGTGTTCGGCACGCTGTTTTTCCTGCTGCCGATGGCCGTGCTGATCATGTACCTGTCGTGGCCGGTATTCATGAATGCCTTCAATACCGATGAGGTTTCCAGCAATGCCGGCGGCCTTATTGTCTGGCCCGCGCGGCTGCTGCTGCCGGTCGGTTTCTTCCTGCTTACGGTGCAGGGACTTTCCGAGTTGATCAAGCGCATCGCCATTCTCAAGGGATTGCTGCCTGATCCCGCCGAGGCCGAGCATGGCCCCACCGCCGAACAGGAACTGGCGCAGGCTATTGCCGCCTCGCGCGAACCTTTGGCACCCCAGGCCGCAGCGCCGGCCGCCCGTCACTGAGCGGAGCCGGCATGACTCAATTCCTGATTCACAACATGGCCCCGTTGATGTTCGTGGGGCTGTTCGCATTTTTGCTGCTCGGCTACCCGGTTGCATTCGCGCTGGCCGCCAACGGCATTATCTTTGGACTGATTGGCATCGAGCTAGGGTTGTTACAGCCCAGCCTGTTCCAGGCGTTACCCGAGCGCATCTGGGGCGTGATGTCGAACGACACCCTGCTGGCGGTGCCGTTCTTCACCCTGATGGGGCTGATACTTGAACGCAGCGGCATGGCCGAAGACCTGCTCGACACCATCGGCCAGCTGTTCGGTCCGATCCGTGGCGGCCTGGCGTTTGCCGTCATCTTCGTCGGCGCGTTGCTGGCGGCGACGACCGGTGTGGTCGCGGCCTCCGTGATTTCGATGGGCCTGATTTCGCTGCCCATCATGCTGCGCTACGGTTACGACCGGCGTCTGGCCTCCGGCGTGATCGCCGCCTCCGGCACGCTGGCACAGATCATCCCGCCCTCGCTGGTGCTGATCATCATGGCCGACCAGTTCGGCCAGAGCGTGGGTGACCTCTACAAGGGCGCCTTCATCCCCGGCTTCGTGCTCACCGGCTTCCCGGTCGCCTTCGCCCTCGCCGCCTGCGGGCTGCTG
>JAEUNB010000027.1 GCA_016790625.1 Betaproteobacteria bacterium
GGGCGAGATCGACACCGCCTTCAAGTCGACGGTTGGCGCGAATGCAAAGCGCACCGCCTTGAAATTGACCAGCAATGCATCCGGGCCGACGTTATAGGCGCGCAGCGGCTCACCGTCGAATTTGGCCGGGTCATGCGGCGCAACATCGAAGCTGGTCTTGTCCAGCACCAGATCGCCCTTGATGGTGGTGAGACCACGCTCGCGCAGTTGTTTCAGCAACAGCCAGAACCGTTCCACCGTCAGCCGGGGGTCGCCCGTACCGCGCAGGATCAGGTCGCCGTGCAGCACGCCGTTCTTGATATCGCCACTGACCAGTACATCGGTTTTCCATGAATAGGCCGGTCCCAGCAATTCCAGTCCGGCGTAGGTGGTGACCAGCTTGATCACCGACGCGGGATTCATCGCCTTGTCGGTGTTGTGCGCGATCAGGTTTTCTTTCGCGCCGGCTTCGCGCACCACCACGCTCACGCTGTCCAGCGGCACCTGCGCGCGGGCCAGCGCGTCGATGACCGCTGGCGGCAAAGGCTGAATCTGGCTCGGAGCGACTGTTGGCGGCTGTGCTGCAAGTGAGGTGACGCAAAGACCCAGAAACATCGCGACGAACCACGCAAGCCGTCTCATGCCGCCACTACCTCGTCGATTACAGCCAGGGTCTGCTCCACCAAGCCGCAAAACTCCTCTTCGGTAATCACATACGGCGGCATGAAGTACACCGTGTTGCCGATCGGCCGCAGCAGCACACCGCGCTTCAATGCGACGGCAAAAAATTCGCGCGCGAATGCGGGTTGTTTCGATGCAACATCAAACGCCCAGATCATGCCGAGATGGCGAAAATTACTCACGCGCGGATGCGCGCGGATGGGTTCGATGTGCTGATTGAAGCGCAGCGCCTTGTCGCGATTGGCGGCGATCACATCGTCCGTTTCGAATATGTCCAGCGTAGCCAGCGCGGCACGACAGGCCAGTGCACTGCCGGTGTAAGAGTGCGAATGCAGGAACCCGCGCGTCACGTCGTCGTCGTAAAACTGGCGATAAATATCATCGGTGGTCAGCACACAGGACAGCGGCAAATAGCCGCCGGTAATCCCTTTTGACAAGCATATGAAATCAGGGCGAATACCGGCCTGCTCGCACGCGAACATGGTGCCGGTGCGGCCGAAGCCGGTCATGATTTCATCGGCAATCAGGTGCACGTCATGCTGTGTGCAAAGTTCGCGCGCGCGAGTGACATAAGCGGCCGGGTACATGCGCATACCGGCAGCGCCTTGCACCAAGGGCTCGACGATCAGCGCGGCGATTTCATGCGCCTGCCCGGCCAGCAGCCTTTGCAACGCCGCCAACGCTTCCGTACCATCGCCTTGCGGAAATGGCACGCGCAGATTGTTGTTGAGTAACGGGCCATAAGCATCGCGAAATATCGCCACATCGGTTACCGCCAATGCGCCAATAGTTTCGCCGTGATAACCGCCTTCAAGACTGACAAATTTCTTCTTACCCGTATGTCCCGCGTTGCGCCAGAAGTGGAAGCTCATCTTCAGTGCAATCTCCACCGCGCTGGCGCCATCGCTGCCGTAAAACGCGTGGCCTAGTCCGGTGAGTTTTGCGAGCCGTTCTGAAAGCTTGATGGCTGGTTCGTGCGTGAAGCCGGCCAGCATTGCGTGCTCAAGCTGATCGAGCTGATCCTTCAGTGCAGCATTGATGCGCGGATTGGCATGACCAAACAAGTTGACCCACCACGACGACACGGCATCCAGATACCGATGTCCCTCCGCATCGATCAACCACACGCCCTCGCCCTTCACTACCGGCACCAGCGGAAAGCGTTCGTGATGCTTCATCTGCGTGCAGGGATGCCACACGGCAGACAGCGAACGTGCAATCAGATCGGCGTTATTTGCGGTGGGAGTTGGCGCGGACGGCATGGGGAGGGAATGTAGCACAGCGGGTTGCTTGTGCCTGCGCTGGAAAGTGAAACTCAAGTACTGGCGCGGTGTTTGTGCCGGAGAAATTGAGCGGGGACGTAGAACTGGATTGAGTGCATCGCTATGTCGCGAAACCTGACATCGCCACTCAGTTACGTTTTTCCTGGGGAACCTTGAATTCGCTTGCAAGTTCCGTGCAATTAGCCAGCCGCCCGCCTCGCTCGGCTTCCGTCGCACGTACGAAAACGATCAAACACTCGCCAAGTTCCGCTAGCTTTCTCGGCGCGCCGCGTCTGGGTTGCCAGATTTCACCGTACTGGTTCGGGCGTGCGAAAAAGCCGTACGTAGTGCCGTCGAGTCCCAGCGAGTAGCCGCTCTCTGGGGTGCGCACCGCGTTCAAGTTGAAGCGCCATAGCGGTGCAAAGTAATCATCAACAAGGTCGGCTGGTATCGAAACCTTGCGTTGATCGATTTTCACGGAAATGCGGGGTGTGGCTCGTACAGATCCGGGTGACGAAAAGCGTCCCAGTTGCCAAATGGATTTGACTGGCTGGCTCCAGCGAACTTCGTATTCTCGAACTTGCCCGGCACCACCGGATTTCTTCTTGGAAATGACGAGCGAGTATTCTGGCGAAAAGCTTGGTTTGACCAGCATCCAGAACTCGCTCTCACGTGCACCGATCAACAGGTCGAAAACTACGCGGTCGTATTCCTCAACGAAGGGCGGCATGGGAACCAAGTGAGGCGTCGCGTCAGTGGATTCCTCAGATGCCTGCAAAGGCGCCGCCGTCAACAGTGCCCAGCCACAGAGCAACACGGGCGGTGTTCTGAATTTCATGGCTTTTGGCTCCTCGTGATCGAAACGGCTCATCCTTTGGAAAGTTACGCACAAGCATGCAAGAAACAAACACTAGTACCGGCTTGGCGCTTCGGCCACTTTCTACCCGATCTCCACGTGTGAAATATTCTAGGCATTGATCACGGCTCGAACGGATTTTATTTTGAATTACCTGAATTATTTTGAGCACTAACTTTGATGCGTATCCTGCCGGCCGGCGATTGACACGATTTTCTTGCTGACCATTCGCGGAGCGTCGTATCGATCAAACTACCGTTGCAATTGCGACCACCCCTCTCCCTCCGCCCTCTCCCGCGGGCGGGAGAGGGGACCGCAGCGTCAAAAATTTGACGTTCATTTACGCGAAGCAAGAAAAAGAAACTCCAGCACTGGTGCGGTATTCAGGCCAATATCGCCCGGGAATCCGCACCAATGCTGGAGTTTTACTGATTTACGCGGGCATCATCCCGCCATGAAGCCTCAGACCATGAACCCCAAATTCGCCGCTGGGAAACGCGCAAGGTTCGGGAACACCGCATTCAGATCCGCGCCACCGACACCGAACCACTGCGCCATCGTCGCCGCGTATTGATCGACCGAGGTGGTGGGAATCCACGTGCCCTTGCCGACATCATCCGGACCATCGACCACATGCGTGGGGAAGGTGCCGTACATCGCGTTGCCCTTCACCGCGCCGCCGACGACCATGTGATGGCTGCCCCAGGCGTGATCGGAACCCTTGCCGTTGGTGACGAAGTTTCGATTGAAGTCGCTGGCGGTGAAGGCGGTGACGTTCTCGGCCATGTTGATTTCGGCGGTGGCGTTGTAGAACGCCGTCATC
>JAEUNB010000049.1 GCA_016790625.1 Betaproteobacteria bacterium
AAGCGCTCATCCTCAGCCGAAATGACCGCCTGCTTCATGACCGCCGGGAAGTCCTGAACCCGGACGAAGGAGCGCTTTTCCTCTCCGAATTCGCCGATTAGCTCACCTTCTGCAGTAAATACTTTTAAGGGAAGCTTCGGCCGATAGTCCGTTACCGCCTCGATTGACGGCAGGTTGGGGTAAAGCAGTATGATGGTCAGCGTCGCGATACCAATTGCAACGACCACCAAGGACGCAAACAGGATCAGGGGATAAAACCACCAACGTGGACTCATGACGCCTTAAGAATTTGGCAATAAAGAATTCATTATATCGGGAGGGGATTTGACCCCCGTCGCGCCTTGGGTTCGGCAGATGGCTGAATAGTGGCGAAATCGTGTCAAACGCGAATGTTGCAGCGCAATTAAAGCCTTTTCTAGCTTTGAAAGAAATTGCTTTACACGTCCACGGCTTGTTGCTAGCATTTAATGTAATTTGTGCGTAATGGGCCGTAAGTTCTAATCACTCCAAGGGCCAGGTACCACCATGTTTAAAGAAAAACTGGCGTCCCAGTTTGAATTTCTGAGCGCGAAAACACCGCCGTTGATCGGGGTCGATATCAGTTCGTCCTATATCAAGATGGTGGAAATCGCCGAGGCTGGCAAGGGCTTGTACCGCGTCGAGCGGTACGTTATCGAGCCGCTACCCAAAGATACTGTCACCGACGGGAATATTGCCAACATCGAAGCTGCTGGCGAAGTAATGAAGCGCGCGCACAAGCAGATGGCGTCGCGAATCAAGAATATCGCGCTGGCGCTCCCGTCCTCGGCCGTGATTACCAAAAAGGTGCTGCTGAACGGTAATCAGCGTGAAGAGGACATGGAGTATCAGGTTCAGTCCGAGGCCAATCAGTACATCCCCTTCAGCTTGGATGAGGTCAATCTCGACTTCCAAGTCATCGGCCCGGCGCCGAACAGCGAGGAAGAGGTGGAAGTACTTATTGCCGCCTCCCGCAAGGAAAAAATCGAGGATCGCGTGGCAGTCGCCGAAGCGGCTGGCCTCAAGACGACCGTAATGGACGTCGAGTCCTACGCGGGGCTTGCGGCGTTCGACATGATCAAGGGTTCGTCGTCGGGTATTGAGGACAAGGATGTGACGGCCATTGTCGATATCGGCGCGCAAATTACCCGCGTGACAGTCATGCACGAGGACCAACAGGTTTATTCCCGCGAACAGCAGCTTGGCGGCTACCAACTCACTCAGGACATTTCCCGTCAATTCGGCATGCCGATGGAAGAGGCCGAGGTCGCGAAGAAGAGCGGGGGGCTTCCTGACAACTACCATTCGGATGTGTTGCAACCGTTCAACGAAAAGGTGGTGCTGGAAATATCACGGGCACTTCAGTTTTTCTTCACCTCCACCCAGTTCAACAAGGTAGATCACATTCTGTTGTGCGGTGGATCGGCGATGCTGGACGGGCTGGAGGAAATGATCGCCCAGCGCACCCAGGTGCATACGCTGATTGCGAATCCGTTTGCCAATATGGCCCTGTCATCGAAAATCAAGCCGCGTCAGCTGACCGTTGACGCACCCGCGTTGATGGTCGCATGCGGCCTCGCCATGCGGAGGTTCGATCCAGCATGATGCGCATAAACCTTCTTCCTCACCGCGAGGAAAAACGCAAGCTTCGGCAGAAACAGTTCGGCATCCTCGCGGGTATCACCGTCGCGATTGGATTGGTGGTTGCTGGGTTCCTGTGGTTTGCTTTTGACAGCCAGATTGAGAACCAAAAGGGACGCAACCAGTATTTGAACGATGAGATCGTCAAGCTTGATAAGCAAATTGACGAGATCAAGAAAATTCGCGAAGAGACGGCTTCACTGCTGGCAAAGAAGCAGGTCGTTGAGGGCTTGCAGAGCAACCGCTCGGAACCTGTCTACCTTCTCGACCAATTGTTGCGCCAGCTCCCCGAAGGACTCTATTTGAAGAGCATCAAGCAGACGGGGATCAAAATAAATGTGACGGGCTATGCCCAGTCGAATGCTCGCGTGTCGGCATTTATGAGAAACATTGAGGCCTCCCCATATCTGGAAAACCCCAACCTCTTGGAAATCAAGGCGGTAACGGTAAATAGCCAACGGGCCAACGAGTTCAGCCTAGATTTCGCCATCAAGCGCGCAAAAGCCGACGATGGCAAGGGCGCGCCCAAAAAGGCTGACCCGGCAAAGACTCCAGGGAAAAAAGCATGAACAAGTGGCTTGAAGAATTAAAGCAGCTTGATACCAAGAACCCGGGAAACTGGCCTTGGCCGTTCAAAATTGGCGCCTTCGTGCTGATTTTTGTATTGATTCTCGCTGCAGGCTATTTCGGCGTTTATCAAAGCCAGTTAAGCGACCTTGAGGGTCAGCAGAAGAAAGAAGCAGACCTCAAGACGACCTTCTTGGAAAAAAAGAAGCTTGCGGTAAATCTCGAGGCATATCAGCAACAACGCGCCGAGATTGAGCAATCCTTCGGTGCTTTGCTCAAGCAGCTACCAACCAGATCGGAAATGGATGCGCTGCTAATCGACATCAATCAGGCCGGTCTTGGTCGAGGACTGCAGTTTGACTTGTTCAAGCCAGCGCCCACAGAAACAACAACCGAGTTCTATGCCGAACGCCCCATCAACTTAAAGGTTATCGGCAATTATCACGATCTGGGTGCCTTTGCCAGCGACGTTTCAAAGCTGCCGCGCATCGTTCTGCTAAATGACCTGAATGTCGTCATCGCCAAGGACGGCATACTTAACATGGAAGCCGTGGCCAAGACATACCGATATCTCGATCCAGATGAGGTCGCAGCCCAGCGCAAGGCAGCAAAGAACGCCGCCAAAGCTGGTGCACCCAAGTCGGCGGGGGAAAAATAATGAAGCGCTCCGTTACCTATGCCTTGCTGTCCGGCTCCGGGCTTCTGCTTTCAGCCTGCGGAGAGGGCTATGCCGACCTGCGACAGTTTGTGAAGGAGTCTGACAAGAGTGTAGTGCGGAAAATCGACGCGCTACCTGAGGTGAAGCCATTCGCGCCTTTTGCCTACGAGGGCTTTGATCTGCCGGATCCGTTCAAACCGCGCAAATTGGCGGTCAAGCAAAACGACAGCAGTGGGCTGGCCCCCGATATGAACCGCCGCAAGGAGCCACTGGAAGCGTTTCCGCTGGAACAGCTGAAGATGGTTGGAACGCTTACACAGGCTGGGGTGACGTACGCGCTGGTTCGTGCCGAGAAAACGCTTTATCGCGTCAAGCAGGGCAACTATCTCGGCCAAAACTTCGGCTTGATTACCGAAATTACCGATTCCGAAGTCAAACTCAAAGAAATCGTTCAAGACACCGCTGGAGACTGGACGGAGCGCCAAAGCGTGCTGCCGCTGCTCGAAGGTAACGTGGGAGGCAAATCGTGATTCAAACAAACCGGACAACCACTGCTCGAACGCTTGCGGGACGCTTGTTCGCGTATGCGGCCGTACTGGCAGCAACAGTCTTCAGCGCAACTTCGTTTGCACAGGCCCAGGCAAACCTCCTGCAGTCAATCAACACCTCAACTTTGCAAGGCGGGAAAGTTATTATCCGCGCCAACTTCAAAGACGCCCTGACGGCGGCGCCCCCTGGATTTACCGTGACCAATCCTGCGCGCATCGCCATTGATTTGCCGGGTGTCTCCAATGCGCTTGGTAAAAACACGGTGGATATCGGCGAAGGCGATGTTCGCTCGGTAAGCGTGGTCGAAGTGTCCGGCCGCACGCGGTTGGTAATCAACTTGACGCGCAGTTTGAACTACACCACCGCTCTCGACGCCAACTCGCTCGTCGTAACACTGGAGGGCGTACCGCTTAGCGCCGTCAAGGAAACCGCGCAGGTAACCAAGTTCGCCGAAGCCTCCACAACGCTTGGCGTGCAAAAGCAAAGCTTGCGGGATATCGACTTCCGCCGCGGCGGCAATGGAGAGGGACGAGTAATCGTCGATCTTTCCTCCGCAAACACCGGTATCGATATTCGCCAGCAGGGCAAGAGCATACTGGTCGATTTCATCAACACCAGCGTTCCGCGCAATTTGGTGCGCCGCTTGGATGTGATCGACTTTGCAACGCCGGTTCGTACTGTTGACGTTCTGGATCAGGGCGCCAACACCCGCATGATCATTGAGCCCAAGGGCCTGTGGGAATACTCGGCCTATCAAACCGACACCCAGTTCATCATCGAGGTGAAACAGCTCAAGGACGATCCGAACAAGATGGTTCCAGGTGTTATCGGCTACGGCGGTGAAAAGTTGTCTTTGAACTTCCAGAACGTCGAAGTACGCGCTGTGCTGCAGGTCATTGCCGACTTCACCGGCCTCAATATCGTCACCAGCGACACCGTCGGTGGCAGCTTGACATTGCGCTTGAAAGACGTGCCGTGGGATCAAGCTCTGGACATCATTCTGCAAGCCAAGGGCCTCAATAAGCGCAAGAACGGCAATGTGGTATTGATCGCACCTGCCGACGAGCTCGCTACCAAGGAAAAATTGGCGCTCGAAGCCAGCCAGCAGATTTCGGAATTGGAGCCGCTGCGCACGGAAAGCTTCCAGCTTTCCTATACCAAGGCGGATGACGTGAAGCGCCTGGTCTCCGACAAGGATCAGCGCATCCTGTCCAAGCGGGGCAGTTCTACTTCCGACCCGCGTACCAACACGCTGTTTGTCAACGACACCCTCACCAAGCTGGACGAGGTTCGGCGTCTTATTGCCCAACTTGATGTTCCTGTTCGCCAGGTACTTATCGAAGCGCGCATCGTGATTGCCGACGACAAGTGGGGCTCGCAATTGGGCGCCAAGTTCAATCTGGCAGCGGGTGCAAATCGCCAAGGCCGCAATATCGGCGTTGCTGGCAACATCGATAATGCCCACAACATCGTGGCTGGCACCACTCCACTAGGCGCGGACACGCCGATTGCGGTTAATTTGCCCGTGCTTGGTGCAGCAGGTTCGCTTGGCATCAATATCCTGAACATCGCCAACAACAACCTCATTGAACTTGAGTTGTCTGCTCTCGAATCGGATGGCCGCGGCAAGGTAGTGTCCAACCCGCGTATCGTGGCGCCGGACAAGAAGAAGGCCATCATTACACAGGGTACGGAAATCCCATACGAAACCCAGTCGGCCAGCGGTGGCACGACGATTCAGTTCAAGCCGGCTGTGTTATCGCTTGAAGTCACCCCGCAGATTACGCCGGACGACAAAGTCATCATGGATCTGGAAATCAAGAAGGACTCAGTAGGCCAGATCTTCCGCAACATCCCATCGATCGACACCAAAACGGTGCGCACTTCCGTCCTTGTGGACAACGGTGACACCGCAGTTCTTGGCGGAATTTTTGAGACCGTCACACGAACAGACGTCACCAAGGTGCCGTTGCTGGGAGATATCCCGGTCGTTGGCACCTTCTTCAAGCGGACCATAAAGCAACAGGACAAGACTGAGCTGCTGATCTTCATCACCCCGCGCATCATCAAAGAGGCGCTGACCGTACGTTGATCAGGCAATACTCAGGCCGCTTCTGGCGACAGCAATAACTCTAACGGGGCGCTCTCAGGAGCGCCCCGTTTTGTTTGATAATCAACCGATGTCACACGGCAAGCGTAATCTTCATTTAGTCGGCATGCCGGGGGCGGGCAAAAGCACCGTCGGCAAGGTTCTGGCGCGCCAGCTGGCCCTCACATTTATCGATGCCGACCATGAGATGGTTGAGCATACCGGGGTCAGTATCGCGACCATCTTCGAGCTTGAAGGAGAGGGCGGCTTTCGACAACGGGAAACGCAGTTAATTACAGACCTCTGCAAACGCGACGGTTTGTTGCTTGCAACGGGAGGCGGCGCGGTATTGCGCGAGGAAAATCGCGTTGCACTACGCCAGTCCGGCGTCGTCATCTATCTGCATGCCGGACTTGATCATTTGTGGCAGCGTACTCGTCACGACTCCCGCCGTCCGCTTTTGCAAACCGAAAACCCGCGCGCTGCGCTGCGATCGCTACTGGATGTGCGGGACCCACTGTATCGGCAAACAGCGGACCTGATTGTTGAAACCGGCCGGCAAAGCGTCAACAAGCTGGTGTCCGAGATCATGCTGGAACTAACCCGCCGGCAGCTTTGGCCGATTGCTCCTGCCGACGCGTCAGCACAGACAAACGAAACCAGACCTTGACCCAAGAATCAGCATGAACCCCTCAATTGTCACGCTACAAGTTTCACTGGCGGAGCGTACCTATCCCATCCTCATTGGCTCAGGCTTGCTGACCACAGCCGATAACATCGCACGGCAACTTCCCCAACCACGCGTCGTACTGATTTCGAACGAAACGCTCTGGCCGCTTTACGCCGCCGCTTTTCAGGCCCGGCTGGAGAGCGTGGGCGTATCGGTCGTTCCCATCAGGCTGCCCGACGGCGAAGCATACAAGGATTGGGCCAATCTGAACCTCATCTTCGATGCCTTGCTTAGGCACAAGTGTGATCGCCTGACCACCTTGATCGCCCTTGGCGGCGGCGTCATTGGTGACATCACCGGCTTTGCCGCCGCAACCTACCAGCGCGGCGTGCCGTTCATCCAAATTCCGACCACCTTGCTGGCGCAGGTCGATTCCTCAGTTGGTGGCAAAACCGCGATCAACCATCCACTGGGCAAGAACATGATTGGGGCGTTCTACCAGCCGCAGCGGGTGCTGGCCGACACCGACACCCTGAAGACGTTGCCGGACCGGGAATACCGGTCGGGTTTGGCGGAGGTGATCAAGTACGGATTGATACTGGATGCGGCTTTTTTCTCGTGGCTCGAAAACAACATCGATAAATTGATGCAGCGCGATGCTGTTGCGCTGGCTTATGCCATTCAACGCTCTTGCGAGATCAAGGCGCAGGTCGTATCCGAAGACGAGAGAGAAACGAACAAAAATGGCGGAAGGGCATTACTGAACCTTGGCCACACCTTCGGCCATGCCATCGAATCGGCGCTTGGCTATGGCGTCTGGCTGCACGGAGAGGCAGTGGGATGTGGAATGGCGCTGGCTGCACGCATGTCGAATCAACTGGGCATGCTGGATAAGGTTTCCACCGAACGCGCCATCAAATTGATTGAACGCGCAGGACTCGACAGCCGATTGCCTGCCATCCCTGCCGACGAAATGCTCGACCATATGGGCAGGGACAAGAAAAATGAGGGCGGCGCGATTCGGCTGATTTTGCTGCGACAGATCGGCGAAGCAGTCGTTGACGGCACCGTTCCGGCGAGTCGGATTCGTGAGTTTCTCGTATCGCAAGCAACATAAAGGCAAACTGGGTGAACCACACCTGAACGCGGTTATTGCGGCCGAGTCAACCGCTTGAGAAATACCGTCATTTCCTTCGCCGCCTGCTTGTCGCCCTTTTTCTCTGCGGCAGCAATACCTTTGCGATAGGCCTCAATCGCACCCTCCCGATCTTCGGTCTGCTGCAAAGCCTTGCCCAGCAATTTCCACGCGGCGGAATAATCCGCGTCCTGCGCAACCGCCGCCCGCAGATGTTCCGCTGCCTTGTTCGGGTTCTCAAGTTTCAGATACTCGTTGCCAAGCGTAAACCGCAATAGCGGATTGTCACGCCCTGTCGCCAGCATGGCTTCAAATCTCTCGACGATTCCCATTTGTTCCTGTGCGCCTTTACTGACACCGTGAGCAATCACTTTCCGCTATTATCGCCATTCGGCACGGCGTTGTCGGCTGCTCGCCAATTTCCAGGGAGAATTTCATGAATCGTGCACTTCGCACTCTCGCATCTTTCAGCGCGGCGTTATTGCTGGCCGTGGCCTTGCCCGCCAGCGCGCAGGACAAGCCTCGCGACATCAACATCGGCCTGCAGGCAGCCATCACCTCGATGGACCCGCACTATCACAATCTGTCGCCGAACAATTCGATGATGCTGCACTTGTTCGAGCCGCTGATCAAGCGCGACGACAACCAGAAGCTGGTGCCGGGCTTGGCCACATCATGGAAAGCGGTCGATCCGCTGACCTGGGAATTCAAATTGCGCAAGAACGTGCGCTTCCATGACGGCTCGCCATTCACCGCTGAAGACGTGGTATTTACACTGAAGCGCGTGCCGAACGTGCCGAATAGCCCGTCCTCGTTCGCCACCTTTACCAAGCCGATCATCGACGTCAAGGTAGTCGATCCCCACACCTTGATTTTCAAGACCGCCACACCGCACGTGCTGCTGCCGTCCGACCTTGCCTCGGTGATGATCGTTTCCAAGCTGCACGGTGAGAAAGCCACCACCGAGGATTACAACACCGGCAAAGCCGCGATCGGCACCGGACCGTACAAGTTCATGGAGTACGTCCCCAACCAGCGTGTGGTGGTCAAAGCCAACTATGGTTACTGGGGTGGTGAAGAGCCATGGGACAAGGTCACCTTCAAGATCCTGACCAGCCCTGCGGGTCGTGTTGCCGCGCTATTGTCGAACGGTGTCGAACTGATCGAAACCGTGCCCACCGCTGATATCGCCAAACTATCCGCTGACAAAAACTACAGCTTGGTCGACAAGGTATCGAACCGGGTGATCTACGTCCATCTCAACCAGAGCACGGATAAATCGCCTCCTTTCGTCACTGCCAAGGACGGCAAGCCGCTGGACAAGAATCCGTTCAAGGATGCGCGCGTTCGCAAGGCGCTGTCGATGGCGGTCAATCGCGACGCCATTGTCGATAAGGTGATGGAGAAGAAAGCCGTCTCCGCTGCCCAACTGCTACCCGACTTTTTCTACGGCACCAGCAAGAAGCTGAAGCCGACCAAGTTCGATCCGGAAGGCGCGAAGAAACTGCTGGCCGAAGCGGGCTATCCGAATGGCTTTGCGATGACGCTGCATGGCCCCAACAACCGCTACATCAACGATGCGAACGTGGTGCAGGCACTCGCCCAGTTCTACTCGCGCATCGGTATCGACGCCAAGGTTGAAACGATGCCGTCCAATGTTTACTTCACCCGCGCCACCAAGCTGGAGTTCGGCTACATGGTGCTGGGTTGGGGCACGGAATCAGGCGAGCAGGGCTCAGCAATGCGCTCGCTGCTGGCCACCTACGATCAGGCCAAGGGCATGGGCGTGACCAATCGCGGCCGCTATTCCAATCCGGCATTCGACAAGGTGTTGTCGGACGCGCTGGTGACGATGGACGACAAGAAGCGTGAAGCGATGATCCAGCAAGCCGCCGAAATGGTGATGGGCGACGTCGGCCTGATCCCGCTGCACTATGAAGTATCGACCTGGGCGACGGTGAAGGGCGTGAAATATACGGCACGCACCGATCAGTACACACTGGCGATGGGATTGAAGCCGGCTAAATAGTCGGGCTGTCGGCACAACAAAACGGCGCATTTCGATGCGCCGTTTTATTTGAAACCCCAGCATTGGTGCGGCCTTTCAGCCAAAAGTACCCGAAGAGCCGCGCCAATGCTGGGGTTTTAGTTTCAACACTTCATGTTGCCGGCGCCCAAGTTGTATCAGCATCCAGCGGAAAGATAGGTCGCGGCACTTTGCGGTACGGCACCCGCGACAGGATGGGTGTAGTCAGTCCCGGCACATCAACTTCGACAATGCGATCATCGGAAAACAGCAGGTCGAATGCGGCCCGGAAATGGCCACGTGATTTGACGATGACCGAACGCTGCTTTGCGATATCGATGCCAAACACCTCGAACATCGCCGTGTCCTTGCACTGCTGGCGAATGCTCACCACGACCACGCGAATGCCGTCCAGGTTGATCAGAGCCATCGGGCCAAGGGTGATACGGTTGCCCGCCGAAATACCTCGCGAGCCGACAATGTCGCCGTCATGCAATCCTTCGACGATCGCATCCGCTTCAAACTTGCCCGACAACGCATGGGTTTCGTCGCGATTGAATCGGGCGCGAAATTTCGCACTCGCGCCGAGACTGTGCGCTTCTGCCGCCAACGCCGGATCAAAGAAAATGCCCAGCAGTGCGCCTTTTACTTTCGCCTCGTGAAAGGCTTTCAATATCCACACCGTGTTTCCGCGTCCACCGCCACCGGGGTTGTCGGCCACGTCGGCAAATAGCAAAGCAGGCTTGGCCGGGTCAGTGCCACATTCCTGCGCCATGCGGGTGGCATCTTCCATGCTGGTAAGTCGTGGAATATAGCGATGCCGCTGATCCCAGTTGCGCTGCGCAATGTCGTTCGCCAGCTGTTGCGCACGGCCTGCGTCGTTGCGCGTGGTTACCACCACCGACATGCCGTTCTTGACCGTGTCGCCCAGTGAAAACCCGCTCACTACCGAGACATTCATCACGCTGGCGTCGATCTTTGACTGGCCGTAGGCGATGATGTCCGCATAGGGTCCTGACTTGGTGTTCTGCGTGACCGAGGGTGGGATGAAAGGTAACTTCACAAACGCCGCCGTAGCGCGAATACCGGTTAGGAGCTCTCGCATCAACTGCGCCGACTCTTCGCCGCGCTCGAACATATCGACATGCGGATTGGTGCGATACGCCACCAGCACATCCGCGTTGTCCACCATTTTCTGCGAGACATTGGCATGAAGGTCGAGCGTGGCGATGATCGGCACACCTGGTCCCACCAGCTTGCGGAGCGCCTCCAACACAACGCCGTCCGGGTCGGGTTCAACGGTACCGATCGCCGCGCC
This sequence comes from Betaproteobacteria bacterium, assembly GCA_016790625.1. Classification (GTDB taxonomy): domain Bacteria; phylum Pseudomonadota; class Gammaproteobacteria; order Burkholderiales; family Usitatibacteraceae; genus UKL13-2. Next base: position 10,672 of record JAEUNB010000049.1, read on the forward strand.
ATGCAGGGAGAGGAACACGCCATCGACCGGCAGTATCGCCCTCAGACGCGTGGTCATTTCACGCAGCACTTCATCGAAGAACACCTGGTCAATCGGCCCGCTGGCGCCCACCATCGCACCCATCAGCGGCAGCGGCGTCCACGCCTCGCCCTCATTCATTTTGTCGATGAACCCCGTCAGGCATTTGGACACTCGCGGATGCTCGGACTGCCAATCCAACGCCATCGCCTCGCCAAATTCCAGATAGTTCTGCGCGAACT
>JAEUNB010000098.1 GCA_016790625.1 Betaproteobacteria bacterium
ACACCAGCGACAACATGCGCGCGCTGCGCCAGATGATCAATGGCCTGGATGAACTCAATCGCGCGCTGATCCTGCTTTTCCTCGAAGGCTTCAGCAGCGAGGAAATCGCCGAGGTGGTTGGCATCAGCGCGAGCAACGTCAGCACCCGCATCAATCGCCTCAAGATCAAATTGCAAACCGAATTCCACGTGCAGCACGGACTGCACACACCAACCCCACAGAAAGAAGGAACATCCGCATGAACCTCACCCTCGACGACCTGAAGAACGAATGGATGGCGCGCGACCGCAAGCTGGAAGCCAGCCTGCGTATGAATACGCTGATGCTGCGCGAAACGCTGCTGGAAAAGCACAGCGCCAAACTGGGCAGCGGCATCGCCGGCAACGTTTTCCATATCCTGTTCACGGTTCCATTCCTGATGTTCTTCGGCTGGTTTATCGTCCGCCACATCAACCAGCCCGAATTCCTGCTGCCGGCCGTGGCACTGCAGGTGTGGACCGTGTTGATGCTGGCGCTGACCATTCAGCAACGCAGCCAGATCCGCAACCTCGACTACAGCCGCCCGGTGCTGGCGCTGCAAGGCGAAATCGAACAAATCAAGATCGCGCGGCTCAGCACTTTCAAATGGTCGTTCCTCACCGGGCAAATCTTGTGGTGGGTTCCATTTGTGCTGGTGCTGTTCAAAGGCCTGCTCGGCGTGAATCTGTACACCGTCTCGGACTTCATGCCTAAGTTCATTGCCTGGAATATTGCGATTGGCGTTGCGTTTATCCCAATCGCGTTGTGGGTATCGAAGCTACTGGTCGGCCGGCTGGGCGCATCGCCGAAATTCCAGCAGTTCACCGATGGAATTGCGGGCAGCGATATCGCGGTAGGGCGGGAATTTTTGGCAAAGCTGGAAAAATTTGAGAAAGAGCCAGAGTCAAAGTAGCTGATCTATCGGCAAACATCAGGTACTTGCGCTAAACAAAACCCATTACTGGCGCGGTCAGCAGCTCAAAAAAAGCTAAAACACCACGACAACATTGGACTTTCTCATGCCTGGATATCCGTTACCACCCCGCCGCTTGCCTTTGCACTAGACGTGGCGCGCCCCGAACGAAACGGATACAGCATCTGCCCAACAAACGTTTGTGGCACATCGCCATCCGCGACACCGAACTGCTGCGGTTGTTTGCCGTCCGGCATGTAGTAGGTGCCGAACAGCACATCCCACAGCGGGAAAAATCCGGCGAAGTTGCGATCACGGCCTTCTTCCTGCGAGGTGTGGTGCCAACGATGAAACCGCGGGCTGGCGATGACGCGTCGCAGCGGGCCGAAATCCCAGCTCACATTGGCGTGCAGCAGGATGGCGTACACGGTGAGGAATGGGACATAGGCCGCGAGCGCGGTGAGCGGGAAGCCGAGCAGCATGAGCGGCACCACCTGCGCGAGCCGGCTGAACACATCGTTGACAGGATGCAGCCGCAATGCGGACAACCAGTCGAGCTCTTCCGAGCAATGATGGACAGCGTGGAATTTCCACAGCGCGCGGCCATGGAAAGCGCGATGGGTCCAGTAGCCAATGAAGTCGCCGATGACCAGCATCTCCAGCGCAATCAACCACAGCGGCTGCGCCGCGATCGGGCCAAATCCTGCTGATACCTTGGACCCGAGCTCGGGCCCCAGCTCGTGTCCCATCAACAACGCAATCACCACCACACCAAGCAATGTGGCGACGCGTGTAAGCCCCTTGGTCACTAGTGGTGTAAACAACCAGTAAACAATATCGACCGAAAATCCCCTGCGCCGGATCGCCTGTCCGCGAATCGCCGGGAACAGGTGCTCGATGCTGTAGAAGACGATTCCCAGCACAACAAACCCGATGACGATTCCCGCAAGTGACGCCATGTTGGCCCCGACCGATTGACGTGAACATTGTTTCGCCAGCGCGGTGCGGGCGCAAGAACGAAGTCGTAACACGATGTGTTCAGGCGAATGGGCCAACACGGCTCAACCATTGCGTGCGTGCGCGTCCTGATTTCGTTGGTCGCTCAAACATAGTTAACACTTGTAGTAGGATTTCACTTACGTGCACACACCGCTCGTGCATGGAAGATTCCAACAACTATCGGGGAGATACCTTGATCATGAAATTGCGTCCAATAGCAAAGGCCGTGCTGCTCGCTTTTCCTTCCGGTTTGGCGATCAGCGTGGCGAATCTGGCCAGTGCACAGCAAACAACGCCACCCGCCAAACCGGCCACCGAGCAACCTGCCAAAGCGAGTACGGAAACACTTGATCGCATCGTTGTAACTGCGACGAAACGCGAATCCGCCCTGCGAGATGTGCCGTTCTCGATCAACGCGCAGACCGAGGAAGACATCCGCAAGTCCGGCGCGGTCTCGCTGGAAGATCTGTCGAAAAACGTTGCCGGTCTCGCCATCCAGAATCTCGGACCCGGGCAGAGCCAGGTGGCGATCCGCGGCGTGTCCTCGGGGCAGATCGTGCGCGACCAGCCCGGCGTAAAGGAACAGGTGGGCGTGTACCTGGACGAGACGGCGATCTCGCTCTCGCTGTTCACCCCGGACCTGGACCTGTTTGACCTCAAGCGCGTGGAAACGCTGCGCGGCCCGCAAGGCACGCTGTACGGTTCCGGCAA
>JAEUNB010000153.1 GCA_016790625.1 Betaproteobacteria bacterium
CGCCAAGAACAATTTCCGAGAGGTTTGCTTGAGGGCACATATCTACCCAAACGACGCTTCGATCAGGGTATTTCTCCGCCAGTTCGCAGCCAACCACAAACGACAAGAATGTTTTCCCAACCCCGCCTTTGTTATTCCACACGCCATAACGCATAGTTTCTCCCCCTATTTTGGTTGTGGTTTTCATAGGGTACTCCTTCCAGTTCGCCAAGAACCTACCTGAATAGGTGGGTTTTGCAGGCGCCGCGTATTATTGGACAAGTAACGTTTCAGGCGTTGCACCTGAAGAAAAATATTATTCATCCGTTTCCCCCTTACTTGTCTTGAGGGGATACATGCCCATTTTTGCCCCGGAAGCCGCGCCAATGCTGGAGTTTCAATACTGAATGCCCATGACAATTGAACCTGTTCGCGCTATGATGGTCTCTATGCGCATGACACCTTTTCGCAAACTGCTGCTGATCTGGATGATCGCCTGGTTGCCCTTGTCCGGGGCCATGGCGGCAGTGATGCCGTTCGGCATGGCGAAAAGCAGTTCCACGATGGCGGTTGCCGTCGACATGAATGTGGATGCAATGGACGACTCCGCATCGGCCATGCCCTGTCATTCGCAATCCGATTCAGGCGCGACCGCGAGCGGCACCTGCAATCACTGCGAGCTCTGCCATCTTGCCGGCGCCCTCGTGGCACCCACGCTGCCGCTGGTGGATGCGAGCGTGACGCACGACTCGCCGATCTCTTTTGTTCGCAGCAACTTCATCAGCTTCTTCCCCGAGCAGCCGCAGCGGCCGCCCCTACCCTCCCGCATTTAGCTTACGTTTGCCGGGAGCAGTTCCTTTCCGTTGACACGCGTGACGACTTCGTTCGCCGCGCTGTCGCATGCCCTCCCGGTCAATTCATTGCCGTGGAGGTTCCATGTTTCGTCAACCGATTTTCGTTTTGATTTTTTTCGCTTTGCCCGCTACCGCTGCAGGCGCGCAATCGCAATCGTCTCCGCCTGCTGCTAGTGCTGCCCCCAAGCCAGCAGAAAGCGCCAAGCCATTTCGATCGGCATTTGAGGGCTATAAGCGCTTCGATGCGGAATTGCCGCTGACCGACTGGCGCACCGTCAATGACAACGTGCACCAGCGCGGCGGCTGGCGTGAATACGCCAAAGAGGCGGCAAAAGCGCATGCCCACTCGCCCGCGCAGAGCCAGGGCAAGGGAGATGGCAAATGAACGCGTCATCTCGTCTCAAGCCACGTGCACTTGCAGTCGCCATCGCGCTAACACTGTCCGGCTGCGCGACCAGCGCGCTGGAGCGTGACGCCGATCATGTGAACGCCTTTGCCAAACAGCAGTGGAATGCCTCTGCTCGCTTGCACAATGGATCAGCAGAACGCGAGCGCGCTCAAGCGCAGGTCACGTCCCTGCTGCAATCGCCGCTATCCGCTGACGACGCAGTGCGCATCACGCTGGCCAACAGTCCCGCGTTGCAGGCGATGCTCGCAGACGGTGCGCGCGCCTCGGCGCAGGCCACGCAATCCGCCCGCCTGCCGAATCCCGTGTTCACTTTCGAGCGCCTGGTGCGGCGCGAGGATGGCGCGGTCGACTTGGACATTGGCCGTATGCTGTCGGCTTCGCTGCTGGAGCTGATATTTCTGCCCGCGCGACTGGATGCGGCCGAAGCGATGCAACAGCAGGCGCGGTTGAACACGGTTGCAAGCACCATCGAGGCCGTGGCCAACACCCGTCAGGCGTGGGTGCGCGCGGTGGCGGCCGAACAGTCACTCAAATATGTCGAGCAGGTGATGGACGCCGCCGATGCCAGCGCCGAGCTGGCGAAGCGCATGTATCAGGCAGGCAACTTCAGCAAACTTCAACGCGCGCGGCAGCAGGCTTTCTATGCCGATGCAGTGGCACAACTGGCGCGTGCCCGGCAAGCGGCGGTCGCCTCGCGCGAAGCATTGGTACGCGCGCTGGGGCTGGATGCCACACAACGTGGCCTGTTGAAACTACCCGAACGCCTGCCCGACTTGCCGACACCGCGCGCCGAACCAGACATGGCCCAAGCTGCAATGGACCAGCGCGTGGACGTGCAGATGGCGAAAGCATCTCTGAACGCAATCGGCAAAAAGAACGGCTTCAACACCGCCAGCAGCTTCGTCAACGCATTCCATGTCGCCGGCGTGCGCAACAGCGAGACCGGCAAGCCACCGCAGCGCGGCTATGAACTGGAATTGTCGCTGCCGCTATTCGATTTCGGCGATGCCGCCCGCGCAGGCAATGCAGCGGCGTACCTGGCCGCGCTCAATCGCGCCGCGCAGGTCGCCATCGATGCCGAATCGCAGGTACGCGAACAGTACGCCGGCTACCGCACGGCGCTGGACATCGCCAACCACTACCGGCAGGAAATCATCCCGCTGCGCAAATCGATCGCCGACGAGACCTTGCTCAAGTACAACGGCATGCTGGTCAGTGTGTTTGATCTGCTGGCCGAGTCGCGCGCGCAGATCGGCAGTGTGATCCTCGCCATCGATGCCGAACGCGATTTCTGGCTGGCCGATGCCGCGCTACAGGCAACGCTGCTGGGCAAGCCGATGGCCGGCGTGGCGATGAGTGCGACCGCCACCGCAAGTGCCGATTCCGGCCCCAGCCATTGAACGCATTGAATTCAGGAAAAATCATGACTGACAGAAGACAATTTTTATCCGGCGCCGGCATGCTGTTCGGTGCGGCCGCCGTGAGCAAGGCGGCGATGGGCGCGGTGCCGGAAGCGCCGCTGCAATCCAGCGCCGCCACCGCCAAGCCACTGCTGCCCTCCGCAGGCCGTCCTTACAACCCGGTGGTCACGCTCAACAGCTGGACGCTGCCTTTCCGTATGAAAAACGGCTGGAAGGAATTCCACCTTGTCGCCGAGCCGGTGGTGCGCGAGATCGCGCCCGGCATGAAGGCGCGGCTGTGGGGCTACAACGGCCAATCGCCCGGCCCGACCATCGAAGTGGTGGAAGGCGACAAGGTGCGATTGTTCGTCACCAACAAATTGCCCGAGCACACCACGATTCACTGGCACGGCCAGCGCCTGCCCTGCGGCATGGATGGCGTAAGCGGATTGACGCAACCGCCGATCGAGCCGGGCAAGACTTTCGTCTATGAGTTCGAAGCGCGGCGGCCCGGCACCTTTATGTATCACCCGCATGCCGACGAAATGACGCAGATGGCGATGGGCATGATGGGCATGTGGGTGACGCATCCGAGAAACCCCAAGGCCACGCCGCACTATCAGGATTGCGATCGCGATTTCTGTTTCCTGCTCAATGCCTACGACATCGAGCCCGGCAGCGCGGTGCCGAAGGTGAACACGATGCTGGACTTCAACCTGTGGACCTGGAATTCGCGTGCCTTTCCGGGTATCGATCCGCTGGCGGTGCGGCTGGGCGATCGCGTGCGCATCCGCATCGGCAATCTCACCATGACCAACCACCCGATCCACATGCACGGTCATGAATTCGTCGTCGCCGGCACCGACGGTGGCTACGTGCCATCGACCGCACGCTGGCCGGAAGTGACCACCGATATCGGCGTCGGCCAGATGCGCGCGATCGAGTTTGTTGCCACCGAGCCGGGCGACTGGTCGTTCCATTGCCACAAATCGCACCACACCATGAACGCGATGGGGCACGACGTGCCGACCATGATCGGCGTCGATCACAAGGATGTCGTCAGCAAGATCAACAAGCTGATTCCCGAATATATGGTGATGGGCGAGCGCGGCATGGCCGACATGACCGAGATGGAAATGCCGCTGCCGGACAACACGCTGCCGATGATGACCGGCAGCGGGCAATTCGGCGCCATCGGCATGGGCGGCATGTTCACCACCATCAAGGTGCGTGAAGGTTTGGCGCGCGATGACTACAAGGATCCGGGTGACTACGTTTTTCCGAAGAACACGCTAGCCTACGAATGGAATGGCGAATCGATGAATCCCGTTCGCGCCCCGAGCTCGCGCGGCGGCGAGATTGATCCGGCGACGGCGAAAGTGAAGGAGCTGCGCGCAGCCACGCCAGCACCAGCAAAGGAAATGACCGTCAATGTGCGCAAACCCGGCGCGGGCAGCGGCGGACATCACCATTGATATGAATACACATCAAAGGAACCTCATGAAAATCGACAAATCGTTTCTGTCAGCAGCGATTGCGGCACTGTCAGGCGTTACATTCACACTTGCTGTGTTGAGTGGCACCGCCCATGCTCATGACGGCAAGCACGCGAAGAAGCCTGCGGCCGCAGCGAAGAAAGAGCAGAAAGACTGGGGCATCGCCGGCGACGCGCGCGACGTCAAGCGCACCATCCGCATCGTCATGTCCGACAACATGCGCTTTACCCCCGACAGGTTCGACGTCAAACAGGGCGAGACCGTGCACATCGAAATGAAGAACGAAGGCAAGCTGCTGCACGAGTTGGTGATCGGCACCAAAAAGGAACTGGACGAGCACGCGGCGCTGATGCTCAAGTTTCCTGACATGGAGCACGACGAACCGTGGATGGCGCACGTACCGGCCGGCAAGAGCGGCAGCCTGGTATGGACCTTCAACCGCGCTGGCGACTTTGACTTTGCCTGTCTGATTGCCGGCCATTACCAGGCTGGCATGGTGGGCAAGATTCGCGTCACGGCGGCAGACAAAACGACGGGCGGAAAATCATGAACGCTCGGCTACTGACAGCGGCAGTAACCATGATCCTGACCAGCGGCTGCGCGGCGCTAACTTCACCATACAGCGGACAGGAGGCTCGTCCGCTGAAGGCGCTGTCGGCCGATGAAACCCGCGGTTACCTCGAAGGGCGCGGCATGGGTTTCGCCAAGCCGGCCGAGCTGAATGGCTATCCCGGCCCCATGCATGTACTGGAACACGCAGGCGCACTGCGACTCACACCTGCACAAGAGGCCGCTACCGCAGCATTGATGGCGCAGCACAAACAGGAAGTACGCGAACTCGGTCGCGAATACATTGCCGCCGAACAGAAACTGGAAACGCTGTTTTCCTCGCGCACTGCCAGTGCGGAATCGCTGGCCGAAGCGCTGGCCGCAAGTGGAAAACTGCAGACCCGCATTCGTCAGTCACACCTCGATACGCACCTGAAACAAACCGCGCTGCTGACCGCCGAGCAGCTGCTCGCGTATTCCGACCTGCGCGGCTATCACTCAACCCGCTCACATTAACCTGCCGGAGACCACATATGAAATCGCTCTTTATCGTCACAATCGCCGCATTCACGCTTGCAACTGGCCATGTTAACGCGCAGGAAAAACCCACCGGCAAACCCGAAATGACCGATGCCGAGGTCAGAAAAATCGACAAGGACGCCGGAAAAATCACGCTGAAACATGGCGAAATCAAAAATCTGGAGATGCCGGCCATGACCATGGTGTTCCAGGTCAAGGACGCAGCGCTGCTGGACAAGGTCAAGGCCGGCGACAAGGTAAAATTTGCCGCTGAAAAATCCCGCAGCGGCTATGCCGTCACCACCATCGAGGTAAGCAAATGAAAATAGCAGCATTGATTCTGGCACTGACGGTTCCATCAATCGCCATGGCCGACATGGTCGATCTGAAGTGGACCGATGGCGCCTTCTCGCACAAGGCCACGCTGGCGCCGAAGAAATTTCTCGAAGTCTGCGGCAAGCTGAAAAAGGATCAGGGCGTTGCCTGGCGCTTCAGCGGCAGCGGCGCGACTGATTTCAATATCCACTATCACGTCGGCAAGGATGTGGTGTATCCGGAGAACCGCAAGGCCGTGGCAAAAGCCGACGGCACGCTGGTTCCTGCACTCGATCAGGACTTCTGCTGGATGTGGAGCAATCGCAGCGATGCAGCGGTGGAAGTGGATGTGCAGTTGAGGCAGGCTGCGGGCAAGTAAACAGTTTTCAAAAAATCATCGGCCTGAAATCAAGCACTGGCGCGGGTTTCCGGGGCAATGCCTTGGCGATCCGCACCAGCGCTTGGTTTCAGACCGACGCCAATCTCAATTTCGTTCGCTTCTCGCGGCCAGCTCAGTTCCTGATCAGCATGCTGGGTGAAATGCCGAACATGCGCTTGCAGGTGCGTGAGAGGTGCGCAGAATCGGCGAATCCGAGCTCATGCGCGACCTCGGTCCATGAGCGCCCGGTCATGGCCGCGCCAACGGCCGCTTCGATGCGCGCCCAAAGCAGATAGACGCGAAAAGATGCCCCGGTCTGGGCGATAAACAGATGCCGGAACCGGCTGGGTGATAGATGCGCAATTGCCGCCGCTTCAGTCAAGCTGATGGGGTTGCCGAGATTGGCGCGCAAATGCTCGATGACTCGGGTGATGCGTGGATCGACCTGAAGCGCCGGCGGCGTGGCGCCGCTGAGACACTCAGCCAGTCTCCGGCTTGCGGCAATCAGCACGCTGTCGGCGGCAGCGCCGGCATGAGCCTCGCGCAGGTGAGCCACCAACGGCGCCTGCTCTCTTTCCACCAACTCACTCGACAAGTCGCCGATCGCCTGCCCGTCGAATCGCTTCAACAGCGCACGGCCCAATATCGTTTCCGGTTCGACAAAAATATTTGCCGCGGAAGCTTCGCTCGAATCGAACTGATGATGCTGATGCGGTAGCACGATAGCGCCGGCGTATTCGCGCCACGTCCCCTTGGGACCATCACGCAGCCGCATGCGCCCCGACAGCGCCACCGAAATCTGGATCGCATGGTGGGCGTGCGCCTGTCCGATACCGCCCTGGCCGATCCACAGGCTACCACCGCTCCAGAGCAGCACTCGCCAATGAATGGCCAGCGCACCATTGCTATCTTGCACGCCAATGCTCATGGGCGGAAACCCCGTTCACGCAGAACAGCCCTTTCGTTCAAGTCGCGCCGGACGGCACCGCGCATCATTCGTGGCGCGGACAAACCGACTCGACTGAACCCCAAGGACCCGATCATGAAACACCCCACCCCTTGTGCACCTGCCCCGGCTGCCCGCACGCCACATGCCCCTGCGGCTGCGACCCGATTCGCCCATCCACCCGCTTGAAGGCTATCACACCGCTCTCGCCTTTCAACCCACTCAACCCACAGGAGTTGCCACATGAACCACAGCACAACCGGGGATGTCCCAGTCTTTCCCAACCGTGTTCGGCCTCGGTACACCAAGGCTGCAAGATATGCGGTCCCGTTGCTGCTGACAGCGATGCTGTCCGCCTGCATGACGCCACCGGCCGAACTGGATCTCGCGCTTTCCCGTCCCACGCTGCAGCAGAAATATGTGGTGGCCATTCAGCCCATGGCCGAGCCGATCGCCATCAACGCCCTGCATTCCTGGGAAGTGAAAGTCGCCACACCCGCCGGTGCGCCGGTCCTGCGCGCAAATATCGCTGTCGATGGCGGCATGCCGCAGCACGGTCATGGCCTGCCGACGCAGCCACGTGTCACCCGCGAACTGGGCGATGGCCGCTACCTGCTGGAAGGGATGAAGTTCAGCATGACCGGCTGGTGGGAAATCAAGCTCAAGGTCGATACGGCCGAAGCCGGCACCGATGCGGTGACCTTCAACAAGGTTATCTCGCTGCCGGTACCCGTGAAATCCTGATTCGCCTGACCGGGAAAGATCATGCTCAAGCGCATCGAAATGATCGCCATCTACAGCGCCGCCCTGCTGGTCGCCGGCGCCTTCTCCGCTGGCGACGCCTCGGGACTCAGCCTGTTCAATTCGCGCAACCTGGAACGCTGGTTGCCGGAAGAATTCGCCGCGATCATGTCGTTGCGGCTCAACCAGCTCCCTGCGGCCCCAGCCGATCCGTCCAACGCCGTTGAAAATTCTGCCGCTGCCATCGAACTGGGCCGGCGGCTGTTCGCCGACGCGCGCTTGAGCAGCAACAGCATGGTTTCCTGTGCAAGCTGCCATGACCCGGCAAAACAATTCCAGGATGATCGCCCGGTCGGGCAAGGAGTCGGCACCGGCGGACGCCGCTCCATGCCCATCGTCGGGCTGGGACACAGCCCGTGGCTGTTCTGGGATGGGCGCAAGGACAGCGCGTGGTCGCAGGCGGTAGGCCCATTGGAGGACGCCGTCGAACACGGCGGCAACCGCATGGCTTATGCACACCAGATCGCGGCGCACTATCGCAGCGAATACGTGGCGCTGTTCGGTCCGCTACCCGATCTTGGCTCACTGCCGGCGAACGCCAGTCCGGCCGGCACCGCTGTCGAACAGATTGCATGGCAATCGATGGACGCAACTTCCCGCGACAACGTTTCGCGCATCTACGCCAATATGGGAAAAGCGATCGCCGCATTTGAAAAGACGCTGCGCCACTCGCCGTCGAGGCTGGACCGCTATCTCGACGCCGTATCCAAAGGCAATTCCACGCCGCAGACAATCCTCTCGCCGCAAGAGATAAACGGCCTGCGCCTGTTCGTCGGCAAGGGCCAGTGCATCAGCTGCCACAACGGCCCGCTGCTCACCGATCAGCAATTCCACAACACCGGCGTGCCACCACGCGACAGCATGAAGCCTGATCGCGGACGCGCAGCGGCGGTGCCCAAGGTGCTGCAGGATGAATTCAACTGCCTCGGCCGCTACAGCGACGCGAAGCCCGAGCAATGCAACGAGCTGCGCTTCATCGCCACCAACGACCCGCATATGGAAGGCGCCTTCAAGACCCCGGGCCTGCGCGGCGTATCGCTAAGGCCGCCCTATATGCACGCGGGACAAATCGCGACACTGGAAGACGTAGTCCGACACTACGTCAACGCACCGCACGCGGCGCTGGGCCATTCGGAACTGAGCCACCTCCACCCGGAGAAAAAGCCTACGGGCAAGGAGCATCTGGAACGACAGCCCATTGTGCTGTCGGAGGCGGAGCAACGCGATCTGGTGAGTTTTCTCGGGACGCTGCACTGACGGAAGACGTGTACAGAATCGAAAAGCGCATCGGCCTGAAGCCCAGCACTGGAGCGGCTTCACGAGGCAATGCCTTGGAGAACCGCGCCAGTGCTGTGTTTCAGGCCAATTGCTCGTTAACTTCAGATTGCAACGATTGCGTCTGGACTAGAGGCCTTCGGCTAAAACAAATCACCTTGGCCCCTTAAATTCGCCGAGTAAATGACGTCGCCATTTGGCGTGTCCGACTTGGCCGGCGTGTTAACCGTCATTGCACTCTCGTGGCTACGGCTCGAAGTACGAACGCCACTCCAGAAAGCAAGGAAATTTTAGAAATCAACGGCAGGTATACCGTTAGGAGATGACCAATCGGCGCGTCTTGCCAATCGATGTATGTCGATACTTGCCATATGCGTGGCCCGGACCCGATCGGCAATATGAAAAGGCACCACAAGACGCCTGTAATGCCGGTAACCAAAAAGCAAAGGGCCGCAAAGGAAAGACTCTTCGACCACGCGACCCAGGCAATGCCTAGCCAAACGAGAGGCATTCCCCAGAGCGAGAAAAGTGTAATGTTGTGCGCGACTTTGTCCATGACGGTTAACTTAATTTAGGAAGACTCTGTGTCCGTCTATCACGCCAGAGAGTCTCCCTATTCTGGTCGTGATGACGCGAAAAGGTGCTTTTCGGTCAATAGCTTGTGGCGTTATTGTGTATTTACGTACAGCCGTAACAAAATTGAGTTTTGCGTCAGCCCGAATTATTCGCTTTCTTTCCGTTTTGCATCGCATGTGCGCTTCCCGACGGGAAAAAGAGCCTCGCGTTAGTTGTTTTGCGGCCCATCAGGCACGCCTAAAGCATATCACCGGCCAGAACCCCAGCACTGGCGCGCCTCTCCAAAGGCAATGCCTCGAAGAACCGCACCAGCGCTGGGCTTCAGACCGATCGCTTGCGTGAATCCGTCAGGCAGCCTTCTTGAGCTTCTTCCACACCCACGGTCCCACCACAAGCAAAACCGTGATGGCGATGATCGAACCCGACAACGGGCGATTGATAAACACCATCGGATCCCCCTGACTGATCGACAGTGAGCGACGCATCTGCTCTTCGGCCAAGGGACCCAGGATCATGCCGACGATCACCGGTGCGGTCGGAAACCCATAACGCCGCATGAGGAAGCCCATCAGGCCAATGGCGTAGAGCAGGAACACATCGAACGCCGACTGGCGCATGCCGTACACGCCCATAGTCGCGAAGACAACAATGCCGCCGTACAACTGCGGACGCGGTACTTCCAAGAGCTTGATCCAGATGCCGATCAGCGGCAGATTCAGCACCAGCAGCATGATGTTGCCGATATAGAAGCTGGCGATCAGGCCCCATACCAGCGCGGCATTGGTTTCAAACAGCAGCGGGCCGGGTTGGAGGCCGTATTGCTGGAACGCGGCCAGCAGGATTGCGGCGGTGGCGGAGGTTGGGAGACCAAGTGTGAGCAGCGGCACCATCACGCCGGTGCTCGACGCATTGTTGGCGGCCTCAGGACCGGCCACACCTTCGATCGCGCCTTTGCCGAATTCTTCCGGGTGCGCGGCCAGTTTCTTTTCCGTGGCATACGACAGGAAGGTCGGAATCTCGGCGCCGCCTGCCGGCATGGCGCCGAACGGAAAGCCGATTGCCGTGCCACGCAGCCACGGCTTCCATGACCGCTTCCAGTCTTCCTTGGTCATCATGATCGAGCCTTTGATTTTCTCGATCACTTCGGCCACGCGATTGAGTTTCGACGCGACGTACAGCGTTTCACCGACGGCAAACAAGCCGACTGCGATGGTGACGACCTCGATGCCATCCGCCAATTGCGGAATGCCGAACACGAAGCGCGCCTGACCCGATTGATTTTCGATGCCAACCACACCGATGCCGAGGCCGATGAATAGTGCTGTCAATCCGCGCAACGTGGAATCGCCCAGCACAGCCGAGACCGTGGTGAAAGCGAGAACCATCAGCGCGAAATATTCCGGCGGGCCGAACTTGACTGCAATCTCGACCACCTGCGGCGCCAGCAAGGTCAGCAGGATGGTGGCCAACGTCCCGGCAACGAACGAACCGATCGCCGCAGTAGCGAGCGCAGGCCCCGCCCGCCCTCGCTTGGCCATCTGGTTGCCTTCCATCGCGGTGACGATGGTGGCCGATTCACCCGGCGTATTGAGCAGGATGGACGTAGTCGAACCACCGTACATCGCGCCGTAGTAAATACCGGCAAACATGATCAACGCGCCCGACGGGTCGATCTTGGTGGTGAGGGGCAGCAGCAGCGCAATCGCAACAGCCGGGCCAATGCCGGGAAGCACGCCGACCGCCGTGCCGAATGTGACACCGACCAGCGCCCACATCAGGTTGACGGGGGTCAGCGCGACCTGAAAGCCTTGAAGTAATAGCGACCAGACTTCCATTAGAGAATCCCCGAGAGCAGGCCCTTGGGCAGATTGAGCCCCAGGCCATAAGTAAAGAGGGAGAAGATGCCCACGGCCAGCACCAACGCAATGATCGCGTTGGTCAGCCAGCGGCGGCTATTGAAGCCGCGCGCGGTGCAGAGAAACAGCACGATGGAGGCAAAAATAAAGCCTGCCCACTCGATCAGCAAGCCATACAGGATCAGGCCGGCGGAGATCCAGCCCAGTGCGATCCAATCGGTAATCAGCTCGCGTTCCGCAGCTTCGTCGTGATTCTTGAATCCGCCGCGGAGCACTTCATAAACCAGAAATGCGGCACATACCAGCAGCGCAATGCCCACGGCACGTGGCACCACCGCCGGGCCGACCGTGGAATATCCGGCGGCATCGGGAATCTGGAACGATCCCACCAAAAAAAACAGGCCAATGCCCGCCACCCCGAGGGATAGCGCCAGCTGGCCTTTGTCTAGCGATTTCATTTTTTGTTTTCTCCCCGCTTGTTTGCGTCAGCCGAATGAAAAACGCCTGCCAGCATCATCATGCCGGCAGGCGTGGGACGCGTTATTTCTTGCCCAGACTCAACGCACCGAGGATGTCGCTGATGCGCTTGATGTCCTCGTCGAGGAATTTCTTGTAGTCGTCGCCGGCGAGCCAGACATTCATCCATTCGTTCTTGGTGAGCGTCTCCTGCCAGGCCTTGCTCTTTACACCGACGTCGATGGCTTTGATCAAATCGTCACGTTGCGCCTTGGTGATGCCGGGCGCGCCAAACACACCGCGCCAGTTGCCGAGGACGATATCGATGCCCTGCTCCTTCAGCGTCGGGATACCGGCTTGCTTGCTGGGCGACGAAACCGCCAGCGCGCGCATCTTGCCCGAGGTGATGTGCTGCTGGAATTCGCTTACGCCCGAGATACCAGCGGTGACGTGACCGCCGATGATGGCTGCAACCGCTTCTCCACCGCCCTTGAACGGAACGTAGTTGACCTTGGCTGCATCAACCCCTGCGCTCTTGGCGATCATGCCGGCGAGGATATGATCGGTACCGCCGGCGCTGCCACCGCCCCAGGAAACGCTGCCCGGATTGGCCTTGAATGCGGCGATCAGATCCTTGATGGTCTTGTGCGGCGAGCTGGCCGGCACCACGATCACTTCATATTCTTCGGTCAGGCGTGCCAACGGCGTGACTTGCGAAAGATCGACCGCCGATTTGTTCTGGATAATGCCGCCGACCATCACCATGCCGCCGATCATGATGGCGTTGGGATCGCCCTTGGCGGAATTGACGAACTGCGCCAGGCCAATGGTGCCGGCCGCGCCGCCTTTGTTGTCGATCTGTGCGTTCTTGATGCTGCCGGCAGATGTCATCGCAGCCACCAATGCACGGCCGGTCGAATCCCAACCACCGCCCGGATTGGCCGGCACCATAACCTTCAGACTATCAATCGCCAGTGCGGCGGTGGAAACACACAACGTCAGGGCGGTAATGCCCAATGCTCTTGCTAACGGCTTCATGAATCACTCCTCCTGTGGTTTTCGACAAAAATCCCTGCGCGTGCCGGCTTGTGATCGCCCGCTCCGCAATTTGCTCGTGCAGCTGATACGTCAACGCTTCAAATCACTTTCTCGTCGACCAGCCGGGCAATTTCATCATCATCGTAACCCAAGTTATGCAGCCACGTCGCCGTATGCGCGCCCAGCTGCGGAGGCGGCGAGTTTGGCTGCATGGCGGCACCATTAACCAGATAGCCCCCGCGCGTGACATGCGCGGTCTTTTCCAGGCCGGGCACCTCCTTGAGGTCCACAACAAAATCACGTCCCGTTACCTGCGGTTGGGAGAGTATTTCCGGCACCGACAGTATTTGCCCAGAAGGCACGCCCGCTGCATTCAGCAGCTCTTCCCAGTCGGCTGCCGAGCCGGTCTTCAGCCCGGCTTCGATTTCCGCTTTGAGCACGTAGCGGTTTTTCTTGCGCGATTCGCGTTGCGCAAAGCGGGGATCGGTCTTCAATTCGGGCCGCGAGATTTGATCGCACAGCGCCTCGAATTGCTTCTGTTCGTTGGCAGCGATATTCAGTAGCCCCAGTCCGGTGCGAAACGCACCTGATGGTGCAGCAGTGAAATTCTCATTGCCCATCGGCTCGGGCGCTTTACCGGTCGCCAGATAGTTCGACACCACCCAGCCCATCGACGCCAATGTCGCCTCCAGCATCGATACATCGATCATGCAACCTTCGCCGGTCCTCGCCTTGCCGGCGAGAGCGGATACGATGGCAAACGCGGCTGCCATGCCACCGATGGTGTCGCAGATCGGAAAGCCTGCGCGCAGCGGCGCGGTTTCCGCATCGCCGGTCACACTCATCAAGCCCGACAGACCCTGGATGATCTGGTCGTATGCCGGGCGGTCCGACCAGGGACCGTTCTGACCAAAGCCCGAAATGGCGCAATAGATAAGCCCGGGATTGATTTCCTTCAGCACGCTGTAGTCGAGACCGAGGCGGGTCATCACGCCCGGACGAAAATTCTCCACCAGCACATCGGCTTCAGCGGCCATGCGCTTGAGTATTTCCTTGCCCTCTGGGTGCTTCAGATTAAGCGTGATCGATTGTTTGCCGGCGTTGACCGCGAGGAACGACACGCCCATCAGTTTTGCTGCAGCGTCAGTATCCGCACCGAGACGCCGCGCGAGGTCGCCGCCTTGCGGCGATTCGACCTTGATGACTTCGGCGCCCATCAATGCCATCTGATAGGCGCAGAACGGGCCTGCCAGCACATTGCTGAGGTCAAGCACGCGAATATTTGTCAGCGGTTTGTTCATCGGCTTGACACTTTACCGATTGCAGGCAGAATGTCAATGAAATAGAATATCGTTCTATCAGACAGAATTTTTGTAAATTTCATCTCCATGCCACGTCCCACGACCTCACGGTCCGCACCCACTGCAGCCACCGGCGCTACAGCCGATACCGGCGGTGTCGCCGCGCTGGATCGGGCTTTTGCGATCCTCGCCGCATTCGGCGCGACCGATCGCGGCTTGACGCTTGCGGAACTGGCGAACCGCACCGGCCTTTACAAGAGCACCATCCTGCGCCTGGCGCAGTCGCTGATACACCACCGCTTCCTCGCCCGTATGGAAGATGGCCGCTTCCAGATTGGCCCGGCGCCACTCGCACTGGGCGCAATCTATCAGCGCAGTGTGCGGCTGGCCGATGTCATGCTGCCGGCAATGCGCGATCTGGCCGCCATCGCAGACGATGGGGTGTCGTTCTATATACGCCAAGGCAACCAGCGCATGTGCTTGCACCGCGTCGACTCGCGTCACGCCATCAAGGACCATGTGCGTGAAGGCGACATGCTGCCGCTGGAGCGGGGTTCAGGCGGCCGCGTGCTCAATGCATTCTCGGGCGCACAGGGCGCAATCCATGAGCGCATCCGTCGCGATGGCTATTTCATTTCCACCGGTGAGCGGGATGCGGAAACGTTTGGTATCTCGGCACCGGTATTTGGTCCAGGCCAAGCACTGGTAGGAGCACTGACCTCGGCCGGCCCGGGTTTTCGCATGACCGAGGCACGCCTGATGAAGCTGCGCGTACCGCTACTTGAAGCAGCGGCAGGCGCCACATTGGCGCTGGGAGGTGATGCTGGTTTCCTGCTTGCCGCCGCACGCATGGCAAGAAGCCCCGGCAAAACCACATCCGCAAACCGCGCAAAAAAGGTCCGTTCATGAGCAACACTTCCGATATCAACGAACTCGCCGCCAACTATTGGCGCACCGACATCATCGACATTCATCCCGGCACGATCAGGGTACGTGGTTACCCCATCGAGCAATTGATCGGACAAATCAGTTTTCCGCAAATGATCTGGCTGATGCTGCGCGGAGAGTTGCCAACGGCAGAACAATCAGCCTTGCTGGAGGCGGCACTGGTGGCGTCAGTCGATCACGGCCCCCATGCACCGTCGATTGCCATTGCCCGCATGGCGGTGAGTTGCGGCTTGCCGCTGAACGGCGCCATGGCCTCGGCGTTGAACACGCTGGACGATGTGCATGGCGGCGCGGGCCAGCAGGCGGTGGAACTGTTTCACGCAGTCGAAAGTGCCTCGCAGGCCGGCACCAGTCTGGACGAAGCAGTGGCGCAAGCGCTGGATACATTCATTGCCGAGCACGGCAAATTCATTCCCGGCTTCGGCCACCGCTTTCACCCGATCGATCCGCGTGCACCGCGTTTGCTATCACTGGTTGATGTGGCGGCGGCGCAGGGAGTTGTTGGCGGAAAGTTTGCCGCCATCGCGCGCGCGATCGAAAGTGAATTGCAGAAACGCAAAGGCAAAATCATTCCGATGAATATCGACGGCGCAACCGCCGTCATCTATGCCGAGCTGGGATTTGCGCCGCCATTGGCACGCGGAGTCTTTTGCCTGTCACGTGCGGTCGGCATCCTCTCGCATGCGTGGGAACAAAGCGGCCGCGATGAGCGCAACAAAGGGCCAATGCCCAGGCAAATGCCGTATCGCTATTCCGGCCACGCGCCGCGCGATTTGCCGGATTGAGCCTCAACATCTGGATGGCTTGGTTTCGCTGAATTTGCCAGCGGAATTCCTTTGCGCCCCTCTCTCCCGGCCTCTCTCCCGCAGGCGGGAGAGAGGAGCACGGCGCCATGCCGCCGCTTCACACCGACGCGCAAGCACATGCACGATCCGGTTAGGGGCTAGGCACACCGCTCGCGGAGCGAACGCATGCAAGGGTTGCGCGTCGCATGCGACGCGCTT